>DATKNP010000036.1:0-14595 GCA_035541295.1 Minisyncoccota bacterium | reverse complement strand
CAAAAGCAGATCAACAATGCATGTCGTATTATCAACGAGAAGCCGAGGAAGATCCTCGGATACCGGAGTGCGCTTGAGGTGAGTCTCAAGGCAGGAATTATTAAAAATACGAGTGTCCTAATTCAGGGATGAATTTAGGGACTGCGAGTTGCCACGATTATACAAAAGCGTATTGAAGACCCTCCGACTAAGGAAGACTTCTGGATGATCATCGGATTTCTTTATCGGCATGGACTCCTTTCCACTATCGAACTTAGCAAGATTGCATATACCGATCGGAGCTCGGCCGAGCGATGGATCAATGGAAGAAATGCTCCCGCTAGTCTCAGTCGACATGCAATCCTGCAGACAATAGCAGGGAATTTGCATGCTCTCGGGGAAAGCATCATTCCATAAGCAAGATCTAAGAGGAGACCACACGGTCTCCTCTTTAGTTTTCTGTATTCATAACGTCCACGATGCTTAAAAATGGCTTAACCCCGCAAGAAAAGTTCCAGACCTGTAATCTCTGAGCAACCCCTCACCTGTGGACAACATCGTCCGTAAGGTCGCGCATCGGTTTTCGTGACGTGAATAATAGCTTTTGGCTCGGTCTACGAGACATTAGAACCCACACTGCTAACACCTGAACAATCAGAACCGGGTGTTTCCCAAATCATGCTACACTTTTCCCATGGGTCTGGGGCACATCTGGCAGCAAATAATTGGCTTCGTCGCAGGAGTGTTGATGATAATTGTGCCCTCATTGCAATCCCCATCACCAATTACACCGATCTCCTCCTCAGCGCCGGTTATAGCTACTACTAAGTCACCTAGTCAAACGACCGCAAGCACCACAGGCAATCAAGTACTGGTACAGTCGCCTGTGGCTAGGAACATATATGCTGCTACCACAACTACTACTATTATTACTATTCCAACAAACGTTACGAGTGATTATCAAACAGCAGTGAACAATAATCCTCAACCGGATCAATACTATCCAGTTATTGAACTATCACGCTGCACGAAAGACGATACTGTTCGCTATGAGCTTGATTATAGTTTCGGGCATGTTGGGTATACTACTTTTTACGATGCGCGGGGTATTAAGACAGGAAATATTCAGTTTTCTGATACGGGGATGCCATCTCAATCTGGCGTTACCGATCTGACAGGTTACCTATGCCAACCATTTGCAGGTAATAAAGAAGGGTATTCACCAATTGCGACGACCACTCGAGCTTCGGAATATACTATTATTCCTCCCGCAATAAAAGATTCCCTGGAAAAGTACGCGGAGCAAGCGAACATAGCCTCCGATATTGAAATTATCCAATCTATTCCGGAAACGTGGGCAAATTCCTGTATGGGGATCATAGACGAATCAGGTCCAAGCGAATGTATTTCAGGAACGGTGCATGGATTCGACGTACTATTTTATTCGAAAGGAACTGAAGCTTACGGAAGCATTTACGGAGCACACGTCAGTCAAGATGGTAACAATATTGGGGACGAGGGTGTGGTAGGTGAAATTGGTACCGAAGGTCAATTCCAATTGTACTAACGAGTGTAAGGCTGGGTATGACAATTACCATTCCAGAATAAAATATTCTGGTTCAAACGGCGTCCACTGTCCGCGCAGAAGTCTTAATGGAGAGTCTGATATACTTTCCGCATGGAAGAATTTGGCAACATAATCGATTTGGGCAAGAGAAGGCTCGAGAAACTCAATGGGGGGAAACGAGATGCAATAGCCGTCACTCCTGAAGGTGATATCCGGTATCCCGATCAGATAGTGAAAATAACCGAAGCCGAAGCGTTCGACGTGGCTCGAGAAGTAGTCGGGAAATTTTCCGACAAGAAGATGCTTCTCGGAGATTCTAAATCCCATCACGCTGAATTCGATGTCTATGGACAGAAGGATCCACATGCGCCGCAACTTCAGGAGCTTATGGAACAATCGCTCGAAAGCCAACGTGCCTTTGCTGTCGCGAATACCACCGAAGGCCTCGTGAGGATACTCGAAATGCACAAAAACAATCCTGCGCATTATAACGATACCATGATACTCGCGACGTCAGAAGAACTCATCAGGCGATTTACGCCGAAGGCACTTTGAATCCCAGTCAACAAGACCCGCTTGTGGAAGGCTGTCGGCGTGAGAAGATTAGCGGGACGCTTGTATGGCAACGACACTCGAAGGAATTGATTACATCCGCGGACGACTCGCTGCCGGAGACACGCGAGAGCAGATCACCGCGGCACTTGTCACGGGCGGATGGCATCCCGATGATATTACGGAGGCATTCGCAGCCGTCGACCAAGTACCACATGCTCCGACGAATGGAGTAACTCCACTCGCATCGCAAGAAGTAACACGAATAGTTCCAGCACAGGAGACTCTCAACGAGACGCCCCGTGAGACACCAGTGGTGACTCAAATAAAACCTATAGAACCTGTCGAGACGGCACCGACACCAATGATCACATCAATGCCTTCAAGTACCGAAATGTCGAAGACGACACCCGTCGATCTCAATCTTGACCTTGGCGGGTCCAAACCTCCCGCTGCGCGAATGCATTCACTGCGATGGATGCTGTGGGGCATCGTCGTTCTCATCATTCTCGGCCTCCTCGCAGTCGGTGACTACGCGCTTGCCTCGGGCAAACTCAATTCCATTGTTCAAAGTATAGAAGCGCATGCGCAACACTATCTGCCATTTCTTTCTCTTTCGCATCCGCCGTACGATGAAACGGCAGTCTTGAGCGGTGCGGCCCGCGGCTTGTTGCAGATACAGACAAGCGCGTGGGATGTGAGCATGCATCTCTTCACCGAAGCGCGCAGTGCGGATGCAAAGCCTATCCCATTATCCACCAGTACGACCACGGAGATCGACGCGTTACGTCTTATTACCGCTATCGTGCCATCGGACTTTGATGCGACGCTCGATGTGAGCGGTGCATCCCAAAAGATAGGGACGAGTACCAACGCGCGCGCCACGGTATCCTTCGACCTCACCTCAGAAGATCTCACCGCGAGCCTCGCTGCACAATTCGAGAAAGTGGGTGATAATTTCTACGGCATCATCACGAAGATCCCGGGACTCTTCGGTGATATTTCTGCTATCAAAAATCAGTGGGTGGCCGTGACGCCACAAGATGAGAAAACATTCGGTGGCCAGCTTGCTACCTTCAGCATGACAACGCCGTTGCAACTCAATACGACCCAACAAAAAGCCCAACAAGATCTCGAGAAACTTCTCGGTATCGAGGAAAAAGATCACGTCCTCTCTTCCTCCGCGCCGAAGTTGGTTTCTCTCAACGGTCAGAGCCTCTATGAATATGATCTTTCACCCAACGCTGCGGCGGTGCCCACCTTCTATAGTGACGCGATGCAAGCATTTGCGAGTGATGCTTCGAGTACGATTCATTTTGACCAAGCCGCACTCTCATATTTGCAAAGCGCCGACGGCATGCAGCTTACCCAATATCTCGCGTCGAACCTCACCATCAGCATTTGGGCTGACCAGAGTGGTATACCGCACAAGTTTGAACTCTCACTGCGTGTCGTGCCGACCGATGATGTTGCCAAACTTACCGGAAAACAGGTGCGACTCGTGACCGACCTCACCCTGAGCGACATCAACCAGCCAATTTCTATCACCGCACCCACGTCGACCATCTCGGCCGATGCGGCCTACCAAATGGTTACCGGGAAGACACTTGAACAATCCCTGCAAGAAGAGCGCGACAATGAACGCATCGATAATCTCTCCAGTATTCAATTCATGCTCAGCGACTATCACGCTGCCAACCATAACTATCCAGTCTCACTTACAGTTCTTCAGTCATACTCCTCAACGACCATTCCGCAGGATCCGCTCGACAAAACTGATTATTTCTACACCGCATCCAATGCGTCATATACACTTGGTGCCGACCTCGAAGCGACCAGCAGTGTCGATGTGCAATTCGATCAAGGAAAACTCTTACCGGCGAGCTGCTCGGGAGCGAACAATGGAAGATTCTGCTACCAAGTGAAGCCGATACCGACAAAGACGACGCTCAAGGTTCCGATTCAAATAGTCACCAAATAGTCACGAAGATGAATAAAAAAGAAGCACCTCGGGCCGAAGTCCGGGGTGCCACGCACGAGTCATTTCATATTGGCTTCTTGCCGAAGTAACTCTTCCAGATCAACAAGTGCAAAAGCTATTGCGTCGGTGAATTCTCTGGGACGAGAGAAAAACGATGTATGCGAACCGTGAAGTATGACGAACATATCAACGATTTCCCTGGCAGATCGAAGTAACTCCACTGGGAACAGTCGATCCTGATAGGTCGTCACAATGGCGATCTTATGGCTGTCCTTTTTCACCTCACGAAGTGTCCGACGCATATCACTCCACATAATCGCCCAAACTTCTCGGGCAGTCCTAGTCCAACTACGTGCCATAACCGTCCCTCCTGATACTGGCGCAAACGGAGGCGGATCGCCTTCGTCGTTGAAAAAGCCCTGCTTCACATCGCGGAGCCATCGCCAGATGAAAGGTTGGAAAGACCATCCCACCAAGCCCGCCGGATTCTGGAGTACCACATTGCGCACCATCTTGGGATAATAGTACGCTGTGAGCAACGCCCAGATCGCACCTTCCGACCGTCCGATCAGATCGGCTCGCTTGATGCCGAGCTCATTCATAACGGCAACGAGCGTCTCCATTTTCTGGAGCTCAATCTTGTGCCCGCGCCACGTACTCTTTACTGGAAGTGGTAGACCATGCGGTGCATCGAAAGCAATTACTTTGCGCCCGCGAGCTACGAGTTGTTCGATGTGGTGCCCCCAGGATTCTGGGACCTCGATCCATCCTGGGCAAACGATGACGGGTACCCATGAGGTCAAGTTTTCCGGGGTGATTTCTACGAAATCAACGGGGCATCCAATAATTCTGATTGATCGCTCCCGTTTCGCAAAAGCGCCCATGGCGCAACTCCTTTTCTGTTTGCAGGGGAGATTTCAAAGGACAGGCTCTTTAAGAGCAACTACGCCCGAACTAACCGAGTTGTACTCTCATACTTATGAGACGACTTGTCAATCAAAAAGCAAACCCCGGGCCAAATGGTCCGGGGTGTAAGTTGTGGAGAAGGAACTATGGGATGGTTCAATTTGTGTTGATCAGAAGGCCGTAAACACAAGCAGCTGCGGCGACAACTGTAATGGCGATGAGAATCCGGTTACCCCAAAGGCGTGTTTTCGCATAAGTCACATGACCGATGATGTTGCTGACGTTACAGCCCAGCGTTTCATGAAGGAACTCCTCCGTCGAGCGAATCGTCTGACCACAACCGTGGCGACAAACCGTCAGATCTGTGTTGTCTAGAAACGTCCCAGACAGCAACGCATTACCATCAGCGTCATAATCAGCTGACGCCCCTGTCTTAATAGTAGACGAGAAGTGTCGATGCATTTCGACTCCTGTCGATACAAACAAGCGAGACAAGTCTCACGCTCGATGCAGAGTATATTATTAGTCCCCACTTATCAATAATCTTCAAAATCTCGCTCTTAAGCCACAATCAGAGCATTATTCATCTGCATCTCAAGAAAGTCAGTGTATAGTATCGCCATGAAGAAGCCTGGCGTTGAGGGGAAATATGTAAGGACTCGCGACGGGCATCAAATGTATTACGAAACCGCGATCGTCGATCCAAACGCACCCGTCGTTGTGCTCGTGCATGGGATCGGCGGGGATGTGGATGGATGGGAATATGTGCGGAATGTTTTAAATAGAGAAGGGATGTCGACGGTGGCACTTGATGTCCGTGGGCATGGATACTCGGCGCATCCGCGACCTGCGAAGTACTACCAAATGGAATTGCTGGTGAAGGATATTGTGCACGTGATCGATGCGGAAGGTCTCAAGCGTGTGATACTCGTCGGTCACAGTGGGGGAGCGATACTCGCACTCAACTTCGCACTCGCGCATCACGAGCGATTGGATGGGCTCGTCTTACTTGCCGGCTCTTACAAAGCTCCTGCATATATGCGCTCACGATTCACGAAGTTCCTCGCCCAGACAATCATCTCGCTCGGCGCATTCGTGAGCCATCCGCACCTCGGGGAGTGGCACTCGACATATCCGAAGGGGAAGCACCACAAAGAATACGAGCTGTGGGGGCTCGCGCGCACCATCATGCGCAATTCACTGCGTAGCTATCTTCTCGTCAGTCGTGAGCTTATGAGCATCGACCTCGAACATCGGCTCGCGGAGATCACAGTACCGACGCTCTTGCTTGTCGGCGAGAAGGACAGCATCTATCCGCTTGTGATATCACAACAGATGCATAAAAAGATTCCGAACTCGAGACTAGAAGTCGTCCCTGGTGCTAATCACGTGCTCATACTCAACAACATCGAAGAGACTGCGGGGCACATCATTGATTTTGTTCGGTCCCACACGTGAACGTATCTACGCAGCGAACCTAATTGTGACCACTGTGAAAATATGCTTAAATCGAGGGCATTCGGCACATGAAAGTCCTCATCGCGTCTGACACGTATTATCCCCATGTGAATGGGGCTTCCTACTTCACCCAACGGCTGGCGACCGCGCTCGTCGAGCGCGGTCATGAGGTCGCGGTCATCGCGCCATCACTCACGATACACAATGATGTGCTGATGCGCGGCAATGCGCACATGTTTGGCGTGCGGTCGTTTCCCATACTCATCGTACCGAAGTTCCGCTTCGTGTTGCCGTGGATCATCAATCGCCGCATCGAGCAAGTCATACGCGAGTTTAAGCCCGACATCGTGCACATCCAAATGCACTTTCCGGTGAGTCGTGCTGTGTTGAAGGCCGCACAACGGCTCGATATCCCCGTCGTCGCGACTAATCACTTCATGCCGGACAATCTCACGCATTATTTGCATCTGCCGGGTTCGATAACAAGAGCGATCAATGCCGCCATGTGGTGGGATGCAGCGCGCGTCTTAGACAAAGCACAGGCGATCTCAGCGCCGACACAGACAAGCGTCGAGATCATGCAGCCACAACTCGTGACAAAGATGCAGGTCATCAGTAATGGCATCAATCTCACACGATTCAATCCAAAGAACGACCCCGCGCTGGCGCGCAAGCAATACAAACTTCCCGATGTGCCAATTCTGCTTTTTGTCGGCAGACTCGATCGTGAGAAGAACGTCGATCTGGTACTGCGTGCCGCACAAACAGCGCTCAAAGAAACTGACTTCCATTTCGTCATCGCTGGTCATGGTGCCGAAGGCGCCAAGCTCAAACGACTCGCGGCCAAACTCGGTATGGAGGAGAAGGTGACATTCGCGGGGTTCGTACCCGATGAATTACTGCCGAGTCTGTATGCTGCATCCGACGCCTTCGTCATTGCTGGCATCGCGGAACTCCAATGCATCGTCGCTATGGAAGCGATGGCGAGCGGCCTGCCGGTACTTGCCGCGCGCGCGGTCGCACTTCCGGAGCTCGTGCATCAAGGGGAGAATGGCTATCTCTTCGAACCGGGCGACGTGAAGGAACTGTCACGTCGCATCATCGAGATTTTTAATGATGCTCCACTGCGCAAACGTATGGGCGCCAAAAGCCTTGAGATAATCGCACACCACGACATCGATGTCGTCATGGAACGATTCGAGCAGTTTTATCGCGAGGCGATAGAAGCAACAGCTACCCGGTAGCGTATACTAGGCCAATGGCGCGGATGTACGACAAAGCATATTTCGGCGATAGCATCGTCCCTGTTGCGGATGCGCATCTGAGCGTCGCGAGCTCGGCTGTCTTGTATGGCCTCAGTGTGTACACGGTTTTCCCGGTGTGCGTCACGGCCGGAGGTCTCGCGGCGTTTCGCCTACGCGACCATTACCAACGATTGCTGAACTCTGCCCGTATCATTGGTATCGACACCTTCGAGCCCGTCTGGAATTATGAAAAATTCGAATCAGCCGTCAGAGATCTTGTCCGTGCACTCATGCCGACCGAAGATGTCTTTGTCCGCGCGACCGTGCATGTGAGCGAGCCTCTTGCCGGGACCCGCTCTCGCGGACTTGGCGTCACGGTGAGTATGTTCGTCTATGAAGCGAAGCCAATAATCCCGCAAGATGGCGCGCGTCTCAAGACGAGTGTCTGGCGACGTATTCCCGACTATGCCATTCCGTCGCGTGCGAAAGTTAATGGTGCGTACGTCAATTCGGTCCTCGGTAAGCAAGATGCGCTCGACAGCGGCTACGACGATTGCATCTTTCTCGATGTCTCGGGACATGTCTGCGAACTCTCGGCTGCAAATATATTCATCGTGCGCGATGGCACGCTCATCACACCGGACATGACGAGTGACATCCTCGAAGGCATCAACAGGAAGACGATACTCGAAGTCGCATCTCGTCTTGGCATTCCGACACTCGAGCGTTCTATTGATCTCACCGAGTTGTACGTCGCCGACGAGGTCTTCGTGTGCGGCACGTCAGCGTTCGTGGCATCGGTCAAAGAGATCGACGCTCGTACCATCGGCCTAGGCACAATGGGGAACATCACCGAGCGATTGCGCACAGCGCATACAGCGATTTTGCATGGCACCGATCCACTATACGCACACTACCTCACCGTCATCTAACGCCATCGCCCTGGTGTTAGAATGATCTCGTTATGGAGAAATTGGCGGAACGGATCGGCGACAAGATGGTTGAGTATTGGCGCTTGCTTGGTCCCGGGCTCGTTGCCGGTGCCGCCGACGACGATCCATCAGGCATTGCGACCTACAGTCAAGCCGGCGCCACCTACGGGCTCCAGCTCATCTGGATGTCACTCTTCACATTGCCGATGGCTATAGTCGTGCAAGAAATGTGTGCGCGCATCGGGCTCGTGACTGGTCGCGGTCTTGGCGAAAATATTCGGCACACGTTTCCACTCCCTGCACTCTATGTGTGCATGGTGTTACTCTTTGCTGCCAACACCTTCAATATTGCCGCCGACATTTCAGCGATGGCAGCCGGAGTGCAGCTCCTCCTCCCCAAGATGAGCTCGATACTCATCATTCTCATCTTCGCCGCTCTGTGCCTAGGGCTCCAAATATTTCTCTCATACCCGCTCTACTCGCGCTACCTCAAGGTGCTCGCATTAGTGTTACTCTCCTACATCGCGACTGGCTTCATCGTCCACATGGACTGGGGCAACATCTTGTGGCGTACGCTCATACCGTCGATAACCTTCTCTAAGGATGAAATATTCCTCGTCTGTGCGATCCTCGGTACGACTATCTCGCCGTATCTTTTCTTCTGGCAGACATCACAAGAGGTAGAAGAGGAGGAAGAAGTCGGGAAGACAACCCTGCGCGCACGCCGCGGCTCGAGCAATCGTGAGATCTGGAATATGCGAATCGACGTTGTCTCTGGCATGTTCGTCTCCGAACTTGTGATGTTTTTCATCATCGCGGTTTGCGCCTCGACCCTCTTCACACACGGCATAACCGGCATCCAGACCGCCTCCGACGCCGCTGCAGCACTGCGACCGCTTGCAGGGGATTGGGCGTATCTACTCTTTGCACTCGGCATTATCGGTACCGGCCTCCTTTCCATTCCCGTGCTTGCGGGCTCATCGGCCTACGCAATCGCCGAAGCATTTCACTGGCACGAAGGACTTTCGAAGAAAATGCATCAAGCCGAAGGTTTCTACAGTGTCATCATCATCTCCATGCTTGTCGCCATTGGCATTGATCTTATCGGCATCGACCCAATAAAAGCACTCATCTGGTCGGCGGTCGGCAACGGCATCGTGGCACCCGTCATCCTTTTCTTCATCATGCGCATTGCCGGTGACAAAAAGATAATGCAACATCGTGCTAACAAGCCCGCGACCTCCATCGCCGGTTGGCTCATCACGGGGATCATGGCGATAGCGGGTGTCGCTGCTGTTGTGTCACTTTTCGTATGAGGACAGTAGAGCAGATATATGAGCACTATCGTTTGCCGAACGGTTTGCGTTTGCACCAACTTCGGGTCGCCTCTGTTGCGAAGATGATATGCGGATCGTTCGCTGGAGTTCTTGATATCGAAGACATTGTCCGCGCATGTCTCTTCCACGATATGGGGAATATTCTCAAGATGGATACCGACAAGTTTGTAGGGTCGCTCTGGGGTCCAGAACCAAAAGCGTATTGGGAACGGGTAAAGGAAGAATACATCAAGAAATATGGTCCGAGCGAAGAGGAGGAATTCAATCAAGGTATACAAACTGCACATGAGATCGAACAACAGATCTTCGAACGACTGAGTATCAAGCCCGAAAGCATCACTGATGAATCCATTGCACCGATTATTGAGGAGCTGAAGGGGTATGAGGTCGAATAATTCTTCAATAATTCCGGCTCCCATGCTAGTATCTATTTCGCCATTCAAGTGGATGGCGAGAAGATAAGCCGACGTAGCTCAGCTGGTAGAGCAACTCCATGGTGGGCCGCAAGCCCTGCCCATCGTATCGGTGACGATACAATGAATCCCGAATAACGGTTAACGGCCTGCACAGGCTAAGACCGTAGCGCAATCATATGCGCTCGAACGACTGACAAGGGTCTCCACGGATTTCAATGTGTGGAGAAAGATACAGTCTAGCCTTCCGATAGTGCAATATGAAACGGAAGTGTAAGCGAAGGAGTAGGTCCCCGGTTCAAATCCGGGCGTCGGCTCAAGAATCAAACACAAGTCCATTTTTCCAATTTTGGAGCGGCTTGAGCGAAGCTCAAGCCATGGATTTAACGCAATTCCGCGCGCTTCGCGCGATTGGAGGGCGAGGTTCAATCCGAAGATTTTTTGGAGGGAGGATTTTTTGGAGGGGAGGTCGAAGTTTTTTGCTATTTCGTCCAGCATTGAAGCGTCCCGAATCCAATTTCGGGCAGGTTCAATCCACGCGGAGGGGGTTCGTTCAAGACGGGCTATTTGCTCCTCGACAGACTTCTTTTCCGACATGAGCGTACGCCGCCGCTCAAGGTAATCGTCTCGCTCTATGTCTTGTGCAACATAGACATCGGTAAGTCTGGCGAGGTTGCGGGATAGCTCCGCTACCTCCTCCCGCAACCCTTGGACGGCCGCCGACGCCGTTTGTTTGGCGTCTACGGCCTCTTTGTCGAGCATGGCGAGCAAAGGGGCTACCCAGTCTTTAGGCATGGCGTAGTCGGCCACAAGAGCCGACAACTGCCGATCCAGTATCTCGCTCCGCACGGGTGCTTCATGGCACTTGTGCGTCTTGTTTTTGCGGGTGCAACGGTAATAAACGTAGTGGTGGACGTTGCCGTTCTTCTGGTGTTTCTCCCGCGTCTCGGCGGTAATGCCCATACCGCAACCGCCGCACCGCAGGAGGCCGCAATACGGGGCGGGGTCGTTCTCAATGTTCGGCACGCACCCTCGGCCTCTAAGGACGGCGTTCGCACTGTCGCGCAAGTCTTTCGTTATGATCGGCTCATGCTTGCCTTCGTACACCTCACCGCAGTAGCGGAAGTGCCCGTAGTAAAAAGGATTTTGCAGAATGAATGATATTCGGGAGATATGGACGCGGCGGTTGCCTTTGGATAGGACGCCCGCCTTCTCCCAAAGATCGGCCAAGTCTTCGAGGCGGACTTTGCCCGTCGCGTACATCGCAAAAGTCTTTTTGATGAGCTTCGCGTTTTTGCGCTCTACGTTCACGGACTTGGTGAGAGGGTTATTGATATACCCGAACGGAGCAAGGCCAGGATAGATTCCCATTCTCGCCTTGTGCTTCAAACCGCGCGAGGTGTTCGCGCTCAACTGGCGTATGTACTCGTTCGCCATGCCAAGCTCGACGGACATCATCAGGACGTTATCGTTGGGGAGATAGCTTCGGTCGTGCGTTTGTATGTTGCAGATCACGCCCTGTTGCAGAAGCCATTGTATCTGTCCGCCGTCCACGGGATTGCGGGCGAGGCGGTCAATCTTCCAACAGACAATGCCCTGCGCCTCGCCCCGCTCAATGCGGCGGAGCATGTCATTGAACACGGGGCGGCCTGGCTTCTTCGCAGATCGTTTCTCGATAAACTCCTCCGTGATTTGGAGGTTGTCGCGTTTGGCAATCTCGCGTAGCTCGGCAAGCTGTCCATCAATTGAGAGGACTTGCTTATCTTCAACGTCGGTGGATTTGCGGGCGTAGAGGAAGTAAGTCATAGTAGTATTATATATCATACTATTACTTTTCAACATACCCCATATATAATAGCTACATGAGCAAGGAATCACAGGCCTTCGGAAGAAACATGAAGCGAATCCGCGTTGAGAAAGGCATTACGCAGGGGGACATTTCTCGCTCGCTCAAACTGGCGCGGAGCTTTATCAGCAATATAGAAAACGGGAAAGCAAACCCTACGCTTGCAACTGTAGCGAAGGTAGCGAAGGTACTCAGAGTATCGGTCGGGGAACTATTGAAATAAATATGCAACTCTATATCGAGTCCCCATACTCATTAACGACGCAAAAATACTTAGGCAGTGTGGCAATGCAAAGGATTTTCCAATAACGCAAAGGACACACTTGCGTTGGAGGAACTCATGCTACAATTTTTGCATATGCCACCACAACTGGAACAACAAAGTCCCACTCCTCCCTTGCACGGAGTTCCAGCACCTCATAAATCAAAGTCTTTGATGATAGCGATTGCTGGACTCGTTATCATCGTCTTAGTAGTATTTGCAGTTTGGATAAAATACTCTTATTTTTCATCAGACACGTCAAACACGCTTTCGCACTCCATAACGCAAAATGTAAATCCAGCGCCTTGCTACGTCGTCCAAAATGGCAAGGTTTTTCTGACGTTGGGTGGAAACTTCGTATCTGCTACAAGCTCTTATATGGTACTTGGTGCTGATCCAAGTTCATTTACACCTATTACATCTTCGCCACTTACCGTTTTCGGTATCGAGGGTGCCCAAGTTTCAGGTTCTGTGTGTTATGGCAAAGATGCTAGTCATGTTTTCTTTGGCAGAAACGCGATCACGGGTGCTGACTTAAATTCTTTCCAAATCCTTTCGACAAATCCGCGCTTTGCAAAAGATTCAACTTATGTGTATCGGGACGGGATGCGGCTGTTCGTAAATATTGATGCTACATCTTTTAAGATGTTGGACAGGATGTACGGAGAAGACGCCCACACCATTTATTTTGATGATATTTCAAATCCTAATTATGAGGGGTTCCTGCCACTCGCGGGTGCTGACCCCGCAACATTCGCTTCGGTTGGCGATTATTACGCGAAAGACAAAAATACTGTCTACGATTATGGTAGTGCAATACAGGGGGCAGATGTTCAGACTTTTTCTGATATTGGCTGCTACTACGCAAAAGATTCTCACGCGGTATATCAATACGGACAAATTATTAATGGTGCCAGCCCCGTTGATTTTACCGTGCCGACGTCCACGACATCGTGTGATACTAGTAGCGGCTCACGAAACGCAGTCCAGTGGACATATACATATGCAAATATGCCGACCAATGTGGGTATTGACCCCTCTACTTTTGAACCCCTTAGTGCAATGTATGCAAAAGACGCCGAGCACGTATATTTTGTAGAGCAGAACGTTGTTCCTACTCCTATAGTTAGGCCGATAGCAGGTGCGGACCCCAAAACTTTCCAAGTCTTAGGCGACAATCCTTTTGGTGGCAACAATATCGGACTTCTCTCGGGTACTTACAGTGGAGTCATGGCTAAGGATTCCAGTCACGTATATTATGAAGGAAAAATTGTGGCAGGTGCAGATCCTTCGACTTTTGTGTGGCTGAATCCCATTTACGGAAAGGATGCTTCGCATATTTACATGGTAGGCCCTGTTCACGAGGATACTACAATGCTCCCCATATCGTCCGACGTTGTAAATTTCTGGGGTGATCCAGACGGTTATTTTGCCGAGGATTCAAACAGTATTTATTTTGAAGGTAGCCCAATTGTGGGTGTAGATAAATCAACTTTTGTGATTCAAAGGACTTTCCCGTATTGGTATGGGGTTGATGCGAAAAATGTATACTATATCGGTTACCAAACTGGCATTATCTCAGGTGCCGACCCCGCATCCTTTGTGGTCATCGACGATAGTAATAATAGTGCCAAATATGAGGCGCAGGACAAGAATCATTTTTACTATGACAAACAAATAGTAAAATGAAATCTGTCAGATTCTGTAAATTTATTTAAGGGAGTTTGGTGATCTCTGCAAGACAGATCGCCAAAAATATAAATTGCCTATACCACGCGCACGGGAGGGTTGGGGCAAGTGGTATATCGAGTGTCTTCGACCTCCCCTCCAAAAAATCCTCCCTCCAAAAATCTTCGGATTTGTATTTCGTGAACCTCACCCTCCAAACGCGCGAAGCGCGCGGAATTGCGTTAAATCCATGGCTTGAGCTTCGCTCAAGCCGCTCCAAAATTGGAAAAATGGACTTGTGTTTGATTCTTGAGTGTCTTTACGACTTCGCTCGAACTTACTTTATCAAAAATTCGTGATGAACGAAAGCCCCGCCACTGCCTCGCTCCGCTCGGCAACTCCAAAGAAAAATGTTCCTTACTTTTCGGATTTTGCGCGCGACCGATTTTT
>DATKNP010000035.1:0-4799 GCA_035541295.1 Minisyncoccota bacterium | reverse complement strand
GAGTGCAAGAAGCGTCGTAATGCCGACGGCTCATCGCAGATGAAGCGCTACATCATCGACTTCGCGAACCACCAAGAAGATTTCAAAGTCTTCCATCGTCTCATCAATGATGCGACCGCAGAAATATCTCGAAACAGATTGTATCTACCTAATCCCTCCGATATGTTCGAAGGAGAGAATTCTTTTGATATTTATCGGCTGGGGCTTTTGGATGATTAGCGTGTCCGCACCTTCAGCTTCGTTTGTCGCTTCTTGTTGATCTTGGGGAGGCGGATCGTGAGGATGCCATGCTTCTCGGTCGCCTCGGCCATGTCCACGTCGACTTCTTCGGGCAGGAGGATGGTGCGGGAGAAGGAGCCCCAGTAGAGCTCGCGCTGGAAGTAGCCATCGTCTTCGACTTCGCGCTCATCCTCGCGTGCGCCTGTTATGGTGATCATCTCGCGCGCAAGGGTGATGTCGACGGCGACTGGTTGCACGCCTGCTATCAAGGCTTTGACCACGATGGCGTCGGGCGTTTGATAGACATCGACAGCAAGCTCACCCTCTTGATCGCCACCATTCCAATCCTGGACGCGCGGACTTACGAGCGTGCGGCGTTCGCCGGTCTCGGCGTCGTAGTCACGAGCGTCACCGATT
Organism: Minisyncoccota bacterium; assembly: GCA_035541295.1. Lineage (GTDB taxonomy): Bacteria > Patescibacteriota > Minisyncoccia > Phycocordibacterales > UBA2100 > UBA10103. Next base: position 4,163 of record DATKNP010000035.1, on the reverse strand, counting down.
GTACCGAAATGGTCAGCATCATTGTGGTCGTCGGAAGCTCCGGTGATACGTGAGAAGAATGATGATTTTTTCATATTCGATTTTATTATCTCGTTCGACGAGGTTGGATACGCTTCACGAACTCAATCCCCGCAAGCAGTACCACCACACCGACCCAGACGAAGACAAACGTGCGCAGCAACTGTGCCTGCGGTGTGTTCAGTATAAGGAAATTAAACGTAGCATGCAAAAGGATGGCGAGGATAACTCCCGAGAGACCATAGAGGACTTTGACTCCGCGCGGTTTGTAGAAGCCACATGCGAGTGAGATGCCGATGGTTGCTGAAGAGAGTACATGTAAGAGGGTTGCGCCGACGAAACGAAGGTTGCCGGTGATGAAGGTTTGCGCGAGTCCTCCATCGGAGAGTGGTTGCCAGAGGAAGAGGGTATTTTCGACTGCCGAGAATCCGAGGGCAACACAGATCATGTAGATGACTGCATCGACCGGTTCGTCATAATCCTTACGCCATAATATGACGAGCAATGCGGCAATGAACTTAAAGGTCTCTTCCATCGCTGACCACGCGGTGAAAGTGAGTGATTGGTTGGAAATAAGTGTTTGCACGTATTGTTCGAGCGGAATCGTAATGGCGACGGTGCACATGCCCGCGAAGAAGGCGAGCGCAATGAGTCGTCGCGGCTCGGGGTGCGCGCTATCTTCGCGCAGCCAGAACCACAGCCATGCCAGTGCAGGCAAGACGCCACCGGCAATTGCGGCGAGAAGGGAAAGTATATCTGCGGACATCAATTCATTATACAGGCTCGCCCCGCAAAGCGCTTTGCGCGGGGTGGGGCCATTTCGCGACCATCAGAAGGTTACTCTCTTTGCTCGGCAATTGCTGCCATATTGCTTCGGTGACGAACGGCATGAAGGGGTGGAGGAGTTTAAGCGAAATGATGAGAATTTCGTGGAGCATCAGCTGCTTAGATGCGCGTGCGGTCGGATTGTCACTCTTGAGCGTTGCCTTGCTCTCCTCGATGATCTCATCGGCGAAACGATGCCAGACGTAGTGGTACACGGCGTCTGCCGCGAGATCCAGGCGGAAGGTGTCGATATGATTCGAGATCTCGGCGGCAAGGCGATGAGCTTCACGAAGCAATTCCTCGTCTTCGGGATTTAGTTCATTCGGAATTAAATCTAGAATTGGTTCCTCGCCGATTACGAATCGCGCGATGTTCCAGATCTTGTTGGCAAAATGTTTGTATCCACGCACGCGATCTTCAGAGAGTTTCAAGTCGTTGCCTATTTGTGCCCCAATGATGAGCGAGAGGCGCGTCGCATCCGCCCCGTACTTCTCGATCATATCCAAGGGATTAATGATGTTGCCGAGCGATTTGCTCATCTTGCGGCCTTGGCCGTCGCGCACGAGGCCGTGGAGGTATACGTGCTTGAAGGGGACTTGCCCCGTGTGAAAGACAGTCATTTCGATCATACGGATGACCCAGAAGAAAAGAATATCGTAGCCGGTTTCGAGAACCGTTGTCGGGTGGTAGGTTTTGAGATCTTCTGTCTCATTGGGCCAACCAAGAGTTGAAAAAGTCCAGAGCCCCGAAGAGAACCAAGTGTCCAATGTGTCGCGGTCTTGTTCCCACCCCTCGCCTTCTGGTGCTTCGAGTCCGCAATATACCTCTTTACCTCGGTACCAAACAGGGATACGGTGCCCAAACCACAATTGACGCGAGAGACACCAATCGCGGAGATTTTCCGCCCAGTGAAAATATACTTTCTCGAAGCGCTCGGGCATGATCTGAATCGCTTTGCTCTCGACGGCTATTTTCAAAATCTCTTTTAGAGTTGTTTTGGAACCCAAAGGAATACTGGGAACTTCGGAATGATTTATGGTAAATTCTCGATCAACACCCAACCACCACTGCTTTTTGATCTGCGGCTCGATCGTGCCGCCGCCGCGGCTATTGGTCGCGACGTTGTGCACGTACTTCTCATCGGTCCGGACGAGCAATCCCTTTTCGGCCATCTTCGCCACAATCATCGGGCGTGCTTTCTTGATATGTTGTCCGGCGAATTCTCCTGCAATAGGGAGCAGAATGCCGCGGTCGTCGATAACCGGCTCGATGTCGAGGTTGTGTCGTTGCGCTATCTCGAAGTCGATGAGACTGTGCGCGGGGGTTATCGTCATCACGCCCGATCCGAATTCCCTATCAGCGGCTTTGTCTTTGATGATGGTCGCGGTGATGGGGCCGTTGATCCATTCGAGCTCAATCACCTCGCCATGCTTGTATTGCTCGTATCGTTTGTCATCAGGATGCATAACTACGTACTTGTCGCCGAACTTCGTCTCAGGGCGGACGGTCGCGATCTGGAAGGGACCATACTGCAGGTAGTAGAAGGGATCTGTTTGTTCCTTGTACTCGATCTCTTCATCGGAGACGGTGGTCTGGAGCTTCGGGTCCCAGTTGACGATGCGGTCGCCGCGATAAATGAGCCCGGCTTCATACATGCGCACGAATGCTGTCATCACCGCCTTGTAGCGGGTTTCGTCCATGGTGTAGGCGTAGCGGCTCCAATCGAGCGAGCTGCCCATTCGCTTGAGCTGGTCGATGATGATCGCTTTGCTCGCTTCAGTAAAGATATCGATACGCTCAAGCAAATTCTCGCGGCCGATGTCGTGGCGCGTCTTCTTTTCTTCCTTATACAAAGTCTCTTCAACTTTGGATTGTGTCGCAATAGCTGCACTGTCGGTACCAGGAAGCCAGAGGGTCTTGAACCCTTTCATGCGGTGATAGCGAATGAGAATGTCTTCTATCGCAAGCATCGCGGCGTGACCCATATGTAAGGTACCAGTGACGTTCGGCGGGGGAAGCACTATCGAAAATGTCTCAGCATCAGCCGCGGTCACGCCTTTCTCGACACAGACGTCTGGATTGGCATAGCCGCCCGCTTCCCACAATGACAACATCTTCGCTTCCTGTTCGAGCGAGTTGTAGGGCTTGAGGAAATCCTCGGGAATGTTCTTGGACGGCTCCATTGGAGGATTTTAACACGAGATACAAGCTTTTACGCTAGCCGCAAATTGCCATCTGCGCGTAAGATTTTCGGATCGGCAAAGTCTTGTTTGAGCGCGTGGAAATAACCGGCGAGAGCGATCATCAGCGCATTGTCGGTCGCTAGGTTTGGTGGCGGGACAAGGAGCTTCACGTCACCGGATCTTTTGAGTGCATCCGCTAACTGCGCATGGATATAAGAATTTGCCGAGACGCCGCCGCCGACAAGTACCGACCGTGCTCCATATTTCTCGACGGCACGCATCGTCTTCGCGACAAGCACTGTCGCGACCGCATCTTCGAATCCCCGCGCAATTTGTGCTTTCAAATCATCACCTAGGCTTTCACCGAGGTTCGACCTCGGTGAAACTATAGCTTTTTGCGTTTCGACGAATTTTCGTACCTCAGTCTTGATACCGGAGAATGAAAAATCAAAGTCATCGCTCCGAAGCATGGGCGGTGTGAAGGTAATGCATGGCTCAGGATTTACAGTGCGATCGAGTCTGGCAAATTTCGATATCTCAGGGCCGCCCGGATAGGGAAGTCCGAGCAGGCGCGCAACTTTGTCGAACGCTTCGCCCACCGCATCGTCGCGTGTTTGCCCGATGACCTCGTATTGCATCCACGCTCGCGAAAGCACGAGCTCGGTGTGACCGCCAGAAATGAGGAGCGAAAGGAGTGGAAACTCAAACGATGCGAGTCGATCGTTGTGCATAAGCGACATCATAATGTGGCCTTCCATGTGATTGACTCCCACGAGTGGAATGTCCCACGCGATGCTCAAAGCACGCGCGAAATTCACTCCGACCCACAACGCCGGCTCGAGCCCGGGGCCGTAGGTGACCGCAATGCAATCGATAGCAGGTTTCTCGTGCGTCGTCAAAAAATCATCGAGCGCCTCATATAGCCCCTCCTCACGCGCTAACACATCTTTGATGAGTACTCTCGAGTTATCCCCATAAATCACAGAGATCTGATCTCTGTAGTTATGATCTCTGTAGTTATCCACAGAATTTACAGAGATCAGATCTCTGTATTTGTCGTTTTGTTGCGATTGGTCGAGGGCTTGGGTGAGGAGGGGGACGAGGTTCTTCGCGTGTTCGCGACGGGCGAGGTTGGGG
>DATKNP010000034.1:0-11783 GCA_035541295.1 Minisyncoccota bacterium | reverse complement strand
TCCCAACCTGCAATGGGTGGCTTGAACACTGATACCGGGGTGTCACATGCTAGAACAGTGGACGTCTGCGAAGACTCCATACATCATCACGGTGGCCCTCCGGTATCAGTGTACCGGTGCTCCTAGATTCAAGATACAAACATCATCCCATACAGCCAGCAACAGATTTCACACACTCAACATCGTCCCAGACCCCCAGCTCGACTTTCTATATTCCTTAAGGTATCTTCGAATCAGGTTCCTTCAAGTGGAGTATCATCGTGTCACCGATAGCAATCTGTACCGTCTGTAGTCGCGAAAAAAGTGACGATGCCGATCCGGTGCCAGCACGGGAACGTTATCTCGGCTCCCATGTCGCCCTGGTTGCGCAGTATGCCGCGGAACAAGGCCTGCCATTTTTCATCCTTTCAGGAGTGTACGGCTTCATATCCGCAGAAGCGCCCATTCTCGGCTACGATCACCTATTCTCTGAGAGCGAAGTCGCCGCACTGGCACCCACCGTTTATCTTCAGCTTAAAAAACTCGGCATTGAAAAAATTCACTTCTACACCAAGACGAAGCCAGGTTGGATTCCCTACCGCAAAGTCCTCGAGATAGCTACGGCTACCGAAGGACTTGCCATACAACTGCACATCCACGAATTATCGGAGGGTGACTCGCCGCCCCCATAACGGGCGGTCTTTCTTTTCAGATGTGAAAATCAGATTCTCACAAAACAGATGCTCAGCCCCGCAAGGCGAGCTCCGCAAGGCGTTGCCTTGCGGAGCTGACATCTCCTAGTTAAATCATGTTGGCGAACGTTTCCTCATAATATCAAACATCCCGAGCTCAAAAACAAATCGTTCAGGACAAAAGAAACTGCTGCCGCAGTGGCTCGAGGCCCCAGACGATGATGATTGCAACGAGTGTGCACAGCGGCAATGAATGCATCGCGGTGCCCGATGGAAGCCAGGTGAAGTCGATGAGTGCACCGATAAGTATCGCCTCCCACGCGCGATAGCGTATCGAGAGGAGCACGATGCATACGAGCGGTATCCACGGTGGTAGCGTGAGTGCCGAGATGAGGCCGATGAACGCGAGGGTGATGCGCATATTATTTCTTCGGTGCCGATGAGTCAGATCGTATCGGTGGCACGACGAACACATAGCGCAATGCATCGAGATTCACGATGGAACCGATGTATACCTGTATTGCGGCACTGGATGGATCGTTATCGACGTGGCCGACGATACCTATGGGGCGCTCGCCTAAGGTCGGCGAAATGACCGCGTCACCGACGGCGATACTTAGACCATGTGGAACGAGTGCGCTCGCATTGCCGCCACCTTTACCTTTGACCGAAAGTGCTACTCCATCGAGCAGTGCATTGATGGCTCGTCCCGGCGCAAAGATCTCGAGCACCGTCGACGTATGTCCTCCCGCATCCGATACAGTCCCCACCACAGTTCCTTGTGTCGACAGCACCGTTGATCCCACCGTAATGCCGTCGACTGTACCCGCACCAATGAGAAACGTACCGTAGGGCGATGCCAGCGATGAAGAGACGACGGGTGCTGTGATGCCGGGGTCACTCGTTACAAGATGATCGATATTTGAAAGTGCATCGACTTGCGCCTGGAGTGCTGTTGCAAGAGCGGCGCGTTCTTGAAGTGCGGCGACTTCTGCCTGGAGCGATTGATTCTCATGTGCGAGCGCCGCGTGCGAAGCGAAGTAACCGTTCTGTGCGATGTGCGCACCGATCTCACGCAGTGCTGACGTCACTGTAGAGACACCCGCGCGCACGGACGAGCGTACGATGCCGTGAGAGACGATATCAGTAACAACCAGTAGGAGCACGATGCCGGTCGCAAGCAGCAGTCGTCCGCGACCACTATGAGTGTCGCGCGAGTGATAGAAAGACCTCGCATCATGTTGCATATGTATCCGGTATCAAGACAGTGGTGATTATTCGGTCGGGACGAGTTCGTCGTCACTCTTGAGGAGCGTGTCACGATACATATCGAAGTCATCCAAGACCGCAGCGGTTCCGCGTACGACGGCAGTTAGTGGATCGGTCGCGACGATGACCGGCACTCCCAGCGCTTCGGTGAGGAATTCCGGCAACCCTCGTATCAAGGCACCGCCGCCCGCAAGATAAATCCCCCGCTGCATGACGTCGGCGATTATTTCTGGCTGCGTCGTTTCGAGTACTTCCTTGATAGCTTCCACCAATTCTTCGACCGAGTGCCCGATAGCATTACGCACATCTTGATCGGTAAGGATTATTTCGCGCGGCAGTCCGGTGACAAGGTCACGACCACGCACGACAGCCTCGAGTGGTTCACGACCTGGTATCACCGATGAAATTGCAATTTTAATTTCCTCGGCGCTCTTCTCGCCGATGAGGAGTTTGGATTCGTTGCGTACATGCGAGACGATGTCGACATTGAATTTGTCGCCCGCGATGCGGACGTTGCGCGCGTTGACGAGGCCACCTAGGGAAACGATGCCGATATCGGTCGTCCCGCCGCCGATGTCAATGACCATGCTCCCCGATGCATCATGAATAGGAAGATCGATCCCGATCGCGGCAGCCATCGGTTCTTCCATGATGTGCACTTCTCGAGCTCCTGCGGATCGGGCTGCATCGCGCACCGCACGTGTCTCGACCGACGTGATACCAGAGGGTACGCCCACAACGACGCGTGGTCCGAGGAATTTGGTGTGTCCTGCTTGTGCTTTGCCGATGAGATAGCTCAACATTTCGGCGGTTACCTCGAAGTCCGAAATAACGCCGTCGACGACCGGCTGCACTGCCACGATGTGCGCGGGCGTTCGCCCCATCATTTCCTTCGCTGCGGTGCCGACGGCGACGAACGCCCCGGTCTTTTGATTCATCGCGACGATCGAGGGCTCATTGATGACGATGCCGCGGCCTTTGACATAGACCAACGTGTTGGCGGTTCCTAAATCGATACCAATATCATTCGAAAAAAGTCCGAGGATTCGGTCCTTGTATGCTCGCATCCGCTCACCGATCCCTTGTTCTGCCATGATTCATTCTTTGCGACCAAGGTACTCGATGATGCCACTCTCCGGTACGAGCGAGGTCACACCATCTACACGACTGACTGCTTCGACCGCACCTTGCGCCATCGTTTTCTCAGATACAATGAAGCGTGTCGGGATACCGATGAGGTCACTGTCGGCGAACTTCTCTCCGGCGCGCACATCACGATCGTCGTAGAGCGCCTCGATACCGTTCTCGAGCAAGAGCTCGTAGATACGTTCTGATTCTTTGACGACGTCCGTGTTGCCGTTCGATATTGAAATGAGGTGGACGGGATACGGAGATACTTCTTTCGACCAGACAATTCCTTTGGTATCGGCGAATTTCTCGACAAGCAATCCCATGAGGCGCGTTATGCCGATACCATACGAGCCCATCCAGACAGGAATCTCCTCACCCTTATCATTCTTGTAACGCAGCCCGAGCTCCTCCGACTTTTGTGTACCGAAATTGAAGATATTGCCGACCTCAGCTGTTTTGACCCCCTCCAATTCATCTCTCGTTATGTTGAGGCTCTTGAGCGTCTCGTCATTGAGTACTTCTTCATTGACGGCTATTCCCTTTTCTCTATTGATGTAGATCGTATCTTCTCCTGTCTCGACGACCGTCTGGAACTCATGGCTAAATTGTGTGAAAGCGCCGCCCGAGGCGAACGTAACGAACGTATCATCGCCGATGCCAAGACGTTCGTAGACCCGCTTGTATGCTTCGATGGTCTGGTTGTAGAACTTCGTATGATCAGTCTCAGTGAGGCAGAACGAGTACATGTCCTTCATGACGAATTCTCTCCCACGCATGATGCCACTCTTCGCGCGGAGTTCATTGCGGAGTTTCGTTTGGAATTGGTAGACGAAGATTGGCAGATCTCGGAAACTCGAAATATAATTTTTCATCATCTCGGCAATCGGTTCCTCGTGCGACCAGCCGAATCCGACTTCACCTCCCGCCTTCAACGTTGATTTGAACCACACATCGACGACATCATCACTCCATCGCTTCGTCTTCTCCCAGAGTTCTTTGCGTTGCAGTGCGGTCATGATTATCTCTTGACCGCCGATCTTGTTCATTTCTTCGCGGACAATCTTCTTGATATTCTCCACGACGCGCAGTCCGAGCGGCAGATACGCATACACACCCGCCATTTCTTTATGGATGTACCCGGCGCGGATCAAGAGCTGCGCGTTCTTGGCGACCTCGTCCTTCGGAGCGGACTTGCGCGTCTTGGTGAAGAGATGAGATTGCCGCATGATGCAATGCATTGTAGCGCATAATCTACACTGCTCTACTTGACAGGGATTGGTTTGTGACCCACACTTCTGCTGGCTGCGTCCCCGAGGATCCGCATTCCCGAGCGTTCTGTGAAGAGCATTGAATCCCCCAATGATTCTTCGGATCGAAAGTGGCGTTGGGTCGTCGCTCTTATCAAGCGGCGGCCTATTTTTATGCCAACAACCGCGCAATATCGTGATACGAGACCGTGATCATAAGCAGAATTATAAGTGCGATGCCGATTGTATTTAATACTTGAATAACGAGTGCGGGTGATTTGCGTCGCATCACCGCTTCTACGGCGACAATAAGCAGGCGTCCGCCGTCGAGCGCTGGTATCGGGATGAGGTTGATGATCGTGAGGTTGACCGCGATGAATCCCGCAAGTGCGAGTACCGAGCCTGCACCGTTTTGTGCCGCACTCCCGACGACACTCACGAGCCCGATGGGTCCCACGACATTTTGGAGACTCGCGTTGCCATGGAATATACCGGTGATCAATTGCCACAGACTCATGAGTACTGTATCGAATTTATCGCCCGTGTTTGAAAGTCCTTGCACCAGTGCATCAGGCCAACCCAGCGCAACCGTACTGACTTCGACAAGCCCGATACCCAAGGCCGGCGTCGCAGCGGAACCCGGTATGACAGCGTTCGCTGGAACAAGCGATGTACTATGTGCCTGCTTGAGGTGGATGTAGTCGATTGTAATCTCTTGACCGCCGCGGACTTTTACATAATCAGAAACTGCCTCGGGTGTAAGCACCGAAAGCGTCACTCCATTCTGATCGGTCAGACGCGTTATTGTGTCCCCTGCGCTGATGCCGGCTTCAGCGGCCGGAGATCCGGTGATGACGTCCGAAATCATCAAACGGGCAGACGGGTCTTGAGTGAGCGATCCTTGTATGACACGCGGCAAACCAGTATGCAGTGCCACTGCGAAGAATATCCATGCGACTAGTGCATTCATTGCGACACCGGCGATGAGTATGGTCGCCTGTTTCCAGGGTTTGACACTGACGAAGCTGCCGCGTGTGTGTGCGTCGCCGTCTTCACCGTAGAGTCGTACGAACCCGCCAAAGAATATCCAATTGATCGTGTATTCGGTACCTCTCCACGTACCCAGAAGCAGTGCGCGCGGCGGATAGCCGATGCCGAATTCTTCAACACGGACGCCGAAGATCCGTGCACAAATGAAATGGCCGAGCTCGTGGGTAATGATGAGCAAGAATAAAATCCCAAAGAAAAGCAAAAAGGTACTCATGCGAAGCACTTACAGACTCATCTCCCGCTCTTTATTCTCAAACGCTTTTTCGAGTTCGGCGTTGGCCGCGTCGACACGCTTTTGGAGTTCTTCGACGATACGGAACTTTTCGTCTTCGCCCATACCACCCTCCTTCTCAGCTTCTTGAACATCCTTTTTGGTCTCATCGCGCGCGACACGCACGGCAGCCCGAGCTTCTTCAAGCTTATGCTTGGCTATCTTCACGAGTTCGAGCCTACGCTCCGAGGTAAGCTCGGGGAAACTTGCACGTACACTGCTTCCGTCTGCCGAGATCCCGAGCCCGAGATTCCCCGCAGTGAGCGAGCGTTCGATTTCTTTTATGAGTGATGGATCGAAGGGCGCAATACGAAGCGTGCGCGCATCTTCGACCGAGACCGCTGCAATTTGCTTAAGCGGGACCATCGAACCATACGCGGTAACCGAGAGCCCATCGAGTATCGCCGGTGCCGCCCGACCCGTACGTACGCCCCTATACTCGCGTGCGAGCCACTCGCGTGCTGCTGCTAACTTCTGATCAAGTGTGGTGAATTCGTAGTTCATAGAATTATTTCTTAGAAATCTTCTGAGAATCTGATAGACCGAATGCATTGTATTCGAGAGCGGCTATTCTCGTGTCTTGACGATCGAAAATCTTCTTATTTTCATCAAAACCACTCCGCACCTGTACTTCCATGTCAACAAAGTGCTGATCAATCTTTTTGAACCGTTCGTCGATTTGCTCGAATCGTTCATCGACTCTCTCGAACCGTTCGTCGATCTGCCCGAACCGCTCATCGACTTTTTTGAATCGATCATTCATCTCTTCTTGGAGACCCTGTATCTCATCCACAATAAGTTCTCCGAGCTTTTCAAAACTATCGATCTTTTTTGATCCGTTCTTTTTCATGTCTTTGATTATAGCACCGGTGCCAAGAGTGCAACTGATTCAAGTAGTGTCTTCACAAGTGCCCCGCGGTCAGTCACATAGCCACGGGCGCGATAGAGCGCCTCGAGCGTCGCCTTCTTTTTTGCACTATCCTTCATCTGCGCTACCTGTATCTCAAGCGCAGCGAGGAATGAGAGTATCGCGCCGGTATTGTACTTGTCATCACCATCTTTCTCTACTATTGCCTTCACTATATCGATACGACGAGTAAGCGGTGCAGCGAAGAATCCTTTTGCATCAAATCTATTTGTTGTACTTCGTTCAAGAGCAATAGTCTGCGCACGCGAACGCATCGTGGACAGGAGGGTCTCTGGAGCAGGATGGACGAACACGAAGAGTGCGCGCCCGGGCGGTTCCTCAAGTGTCTTGAGCAGCGCGTTTTGCGCTTCGTTCGTGATACTACTCGCCGAGATGACAAATACACGTCGACTTCCTATCGCGCGTGACGATGCGCGGCTTCGGAGTTCGAGTGCATCATCAATGCCGAACTGCCGATAGTCACGCACATAGAGGTCGGGATTGGCGTGGAGCTCGATTCCCGCCGCCTGCAATAATTCTAAAACTGCCGGCACATCGGCTCCACTTCCGGCTGCCAAAAGCACATTGCCGGATATTGTAGTCACCTCATGCTCCATATTGGCTCAGTATAGCAAGTGTGCGATGGTATACTCCGCGCATGGAACCTTCAACGAAAATCCAACGGGGCGCACTTGCTATCACCAAGTGGGTTGGTTCGCCGCAGTCGATCTTTCTTCATACGATTCTCTTCGTCATCGGCTTTAGCACCGTACTTCTCAACATACTGCCGCTCGACACGCTCTTGCTCATCCTCAACACCATCGTCTCACTCGAAGCCATCTACCTCGCGCTCTTCATCCAGATGACGGTCAACTACACGACGACATCCATCAAGGAGGTTGGAGAAGATATTGAGGAGATTCAGGAAAATATCGAGGAGATCAGTGAAGACGTCGGTGAGCTCCAGGAAGATGTGGGCGAGATCAGCGAGGATGTTGGGGAAATCAGCGAAGATGTCGAAGAGCTCAACGAAGAAGATGCCGAGCATGAAGCGCACACGACGCGACAACAGCAGACACTTGCAACGATTCAAACAGATTTACGGAAATTGATGGAGGATATCGAACGCTTGAAAACCGGCACCAACTAACGTTTCGAAATAATTGCCTTTTTATAGGTTTCTAAGTGTTTGAGTGCTTCGCCCGTGCCTTTGGCGACACAGTACGGCGCATCCTTGGCGAGGCGTGCCTTGACGCCGGTGCGGCGGAAGATGAGCTCGGGGAGATTGCGCAGCTGCGAGCTGCCGCCCGTCATGATGATGCCATTGTCGATGATGTCGGAAGCGAGTTCGGGCGGTGTCTCCTGCAAGACGTCCTTGATAGCGCCGACCATCGTACGGAGCTCTTTGCTGATAGCACGGACGATTTCGTTGGTCCCGAGCTCTATCGATCGCGGCAAGCCCGTGAGATGGTCGCGCCCTTTGACCATCATGGTAATCTCGGCGTCGACCGGCACCGCTGAGCCGATGCGGATCTTTATTTCTTCGGCCATTTTGTCACCAATGGAGAGGTTGAGTGTCTTTTTGATGTGGTCGGCTATGGCGCGATCGATGCTGTTGCCCGCACATTTGACCGACGTGGATGCAACGATGCCGCCGAGTGATATCACCGCAACGTCGGTCGTCCCGCCGCCGATATCGACGATCATGTGACCACGCGCTTCGTGTATCGGAATGCCTGCGCCGATTGCCGCAAGTATGGGCTCCTTCACCACGTACGCCTCGCGCGCGCCCGCCTTCGTCGCCGCCTCGACGACCGCGCGCCGCTCGGTCGAGGTGACTCCAGCGGGGACCGAGATCATCACTTCGGGGCGGAAGACATTCCACCTGCCGAGTGCTTTCCTAATGTAGTAGCGCAACATCGCCTCCGTCACACGGTAATCGGCGATGACACCGTCCTTCATCGGCCGGTACGCGATTATCTCATCGGGCGTGCGTCCGACCATTTCCTTCGCTTCGTTGCCTATCGCGAGGATCTTGTTGTCGCGCACCGAGACGGCGACGACCGACGGCTCATTGAGGACGATACCCCTACCGGGAACGAAAACTAAGACCGTTGTCGTGCCGAGATCGATGCCAAGCTTAGGGGAAAACGAGAAAGTCATAGAAACGCATTGTAGCCGTTTACCAGCTATTTACAAACGAAACCTGAAAATCCCATAGATCAGATCTCTGTAATTTCTGTGGATAACTACAGAGATCTGATCTATGTAAGTTTTTTGAATTTTTTCTTCTGACTTGCAAGTGCTTCCTCAGTATGATGCTTCGGATTTATTTCCCACCAGAATTTTTTCGAGAAGTTCGGTGCATCGTTGCAGACACGCTTGAGGTAGTAGAGGTCTTTGGTCGGGATCTTCTCGAAGAGCTTGCCGAGATGTCCCATCGTCATCTTCGGGAGGCCATCGTTCACGCGACCGGGATTGAGATATGAAAGAAAATATTTCATCAGCTCACCGCGCTCGGTCTGCCGCGCTTTTTGTATTGTCCGATTCAAATGGCTGCCAATATGCTGCATGCTTTACATTATAGCAAATCGTGCTAATATCTCTCTTGGTTTCTCTGGAAGTCACCAGTCCGGGCGCCCCTCGCGGATCTTGGTTACTTTATCAGAGACGAGCGCTGTGTCTCCTCCCAATACAGCGTTCCGAGAGGAGTGGGCAGAAGTTGGACGGTCTCTCGATGAGAGGAAGGTCTTTATATAGTCGCCTGAAAACCATGTCCACTCCTCTGCGTACACTGAAAACCGGTCTATGACCGGTTTTCTTTTTTATCTCCCAGACGCTATAGTTTGTAACATATACTTTTTGTATGCGCACCATAATCCCTCAAGCAAGTAATCCGGCGCTGCGCGAGATGGCGCAGCCAATTCCCCTTGCCGATATTACCGGCAAAAAGATTCAAACCCTCATCACCGACATGCGGCAACTCCTCGCTGCCGAGCCGAATGGTGTTGCTATCGCTGCATCGCAGGTCGGCGAGCCGTTGCAACTTTTCGTCGTCTCCGGACGTGCACTCTCCGAACGTAAAAAAAATGCGAGCGAAGTACAAGCTTCAGAATCAGCCGATGCGCGTCCGACCGAACCCGATCAAATCTACATCAATCCCGTCTTCATGAAGCTTTCGCGCGGTAAGAAGGAGAAGCATGAGGGGTGTCTCTCAATCCGCGGCTACTGGGGTATGGTACCGCGAGCCGAGAAGGCAACCATTCGCGCCTACGACGAGCAGGGTAAGGTGTTCACTCGGGGGGCATCTGGCTTCCTTGCGCACATATTCCAGCATGAGATGGATCACTTGAATGCAATACTATATACCGATAAGGCGACGAAGTTATATGAAGAAAAAGATACAGCAGATGAATGATATTCGTTTCGTATTCTTCGGCACCGCACCATTGGCTATCGACATCTTGGACGCGCTAGAGCACGCGGGATATATACCATCGCTCATCGTCGCCGGTCCCGACTCACTCGAACCACGCAAGAAAACCGTCGTATTACCTCCCGAAAAAGTATGGGCGCTCGAACGCAGCATCGAGGTCATGCAACCAAAAAAAATCGATACCGCCTTTATTGCCTCACTCAAAAAATCACCATGGGATATCTTTGTCGTCGCTTCCTATGGCAAGATCCTACCCAAGAGTCTACTCGACATTCCGAAGCATGGAGTGCTCAATGTTCATCCTTCGCTCCTTCCGCGTCTGCGCGGTCCGTCGCCCATTCGCTCGGCTATTCTCAACGACGACCGCAACATCGGCGTAAGCATCATCGTACTTGACGAGCAGATGGATCACGGACCAATAATTGCTCAGAAGACAGTCTCCTTTGAGGATTGGCCGCCATGCGGTAGAGATCTCGATGCCTTACTCGCACAAGAAGGCGGAAGGCTGCTCGCCGAATACATGCCGAAGTGGGTACGAGGTGAAATTTCTGCTCACGAACAGAATCACGATCTTGCGACGTATTGCTACATGATTAAGAAAGAAGATGGGTTGATCGATCTCAATGCTGATGCGTATCAGAATCTTCTTAAGATCCGCGCTTATGATGGGTGGCCCGGCACGTACGCACTATTCGAAAAGGACGACAGAGAAATGCGGGTGAAGATCCTCGACGCACTCATCGTCTGCGATGCGCTTGAGATCCTGCGAGTCATCCCCGAAGGGAAAAAAGAAATGAGTTACAAAGAATTCCTCCGCTCTGGTGCGAAGCCCCTGTGATCACTCTCCGCCGCCGAACTGCATAATGCGCTTAAAGGCAGCGCCACCCCGACGCAAGACCCGGCGATGCAGTGATTTACGTTTGCGCAACTGTTCCATGATCTCATCCTTCGCTTCGTCGATTGCGGCGTTCACACTCGCGCCGTGGGATGTCGCGCGCAAGCTCCGACCATCCACAAGGAGGTTGATCTCGGCGAAGTACACGTTACCGCTCTTGTGACCCATATCTCGCCCGAGCTCTACGTCGACGCGCGCTGCCCCATCGTTCGTATCCAATAATTTCTCGATCATCGCGAGCCGCTCGTCGAGATAGCTCTGCGCTTCGGGCACCAACTGATAATCGGTCGTCTTGATTCGTGTTTCCATATGATCATTGTACACCTGCAATATGAGAACCTGATGTGCATAAAAAGTGCAAGCCCCCGCGGCGAATTCCGCGGGGGCATGAATTGAAAGAACAGTGAGGTTCGATGTTCAACACGTCATACTGATAAGTTTAGCTGTGGAGTATCGACAATCAGAGGCATCCTCGACAATACGAAGAAATGCAGGCCATCTCCTGTTGCCAATAATCTGTGGCTTTAAGAAATCGCAAAGCCTCATGTGTCCTCTTCTCGGAGCACCACCTTTAATAGGTATCTCGAAATGGATTCTGAAAGCATCGTCCATGTCCCGAATCCATTTCTTAGAAAAATCAGATTTGATTTCAATAACTCGAATCTCTACTCCTTCCTGCAATCGATAATCTGTCGAATCTGCATCAGCCCCTCTGAACGGGAAATATACATATCTACCGGGCTCGACGAGTCGCGTAATTCTGGATTCTTCTTCCGAAAAATCTTGGCTGTGCCATATTTGTCCGAAGAAATCTCCGATCGTTATCCCTCTATCTGCGCTACTTACATACAGGACATTGAGCTCAGAAATGATCCGCAAGTAATGACTATATGCATCGTTTGAACC
>DATKNP010000033.1:0-35322 GCA_035541295.1 Minisyncoccota bacterium | reverse complement strand
CTGCAATGGGTGGCTTGAACACTGATACCGGGGTGTCACATGCTAGAACAGTGGACGTCTGCGAAGACTCCATACATCATCACGGTGGCCCTCCGGTATCAGTGTACCGGTGCTCCTAGATTCAAGATACAAACATCGTACCAGACCCCCAGCCACACCACAATCCATCATCTGGCATCGGAGCAGGTTGCTTTTTTCGAGAAATCCCGTATTATCTGGCCGATATGGCAAAGGTATGCGATCCCGTAAAAGAACCTTCGGTTCTCACGGGGCAGGCATAACGGCCTAAAATATAGATATGGCAAAGATATGTGACATAACAGGCAAGCACTCGCAGGTGGGCGGCGGGTATTCCAACCGTGTCCGCGCGACCAAGTTCAACCCGACCGGCAAGCGCCGTCGCCAGGTCAATCTCCAAAAGAAAACGCTCTTTGTCCCTGAGATTGGTAAGAACATCACCATCAAGGTCTCCACCAAAGCCCTCAAGACCATGCAGAAGCGCGGCGCGTATCTTACGCTCAAGAAGGCAGGGTTGGTTGCTTAATGTTGCAAGAGGACTTTTTGTCCATCACTGGTAAACGTGACTGTGCCATCAGTGCACGTATCGAGCGTTGGAATATTAAATGATTTGAACGTTGCGACTGTTTCAGGAGACGGAAATCCGTATTTATTGTCACATCCGCGCGAGTAGACGGCGTAACTCGGCGAGACAAATCCGACGAACAGCGGCGAAGATGAGGTCTTCGAGCCGTGGTGCCCTGCTTTCAATACATCCGAGTGGAGATTTTTACCATCGAGATACACCAGATACGTTTCGATATTGCTCGGTGCATCGCATGAAAGCATGAAGGATGTCTTGCCATAGACGAGACGCGTAACGACACAGCCGTCATTCGTATCGATATTCGGGACACTTCTATCCGGCGAAAGCACCTCAAGATACGCACCATCCCCGAGATCTACCACTTGTCCGCGCGTTGCCGTGATGACTTGAGTCCTCTTCTTCGCCGCATCTGCAATGGTGTTCTCCAATGTATTCCACACCGGCGTGCTACCGAGCACGCTCGATTGGATGACGTATGAGACCTTGTATCGCTCCAGCACATCAATGAGTCCTGTTATGTGATCGGCATCGGGATGCGTTGGAATCACCACATCTATAGTACGTTGATACCATGGCAATTCTTTGCTGAGTTTCCGCAAGACGCCAGCGTCCGGTCCCCCGTCGATCAAGACCGTTCGGCCACTCGGCGCTTGGATAAACACGGCGTCACCTTGCCCGATATCGAGGAATGAGACCGTGAGCATTCCGTGCCTATCTTCATGAATCGCGGCGCTCCAGATGCTTCCCGCGATTATTGCGAGCACGACTATCGCGACCCCAACGATTCGTGCGCTCGCGCGCATGTACTCATTCTACCTCCACGAACCAAAATGCTATACTTCCCTTGTTATCAATTCAAAGCTCATACTTATGAGTCCTTACGGACCAAAGACATTTACTATTCCCGCGCTCGATGGTATATCCCCAAAGTCCATCGAGGAACACCTCGGCCTCTATCAAGGGTATGTGAAGAACTTCATGGGTATGTGCACGCTCATAGGTGAACTTTTGGTCGATCCGGCAAAGAACGCGCATGCGCTCGCGGAACTCCAGCGGCGCCTTTCGTTCGAATTTGACGGCATGCGACTGCATGAATACTATTTCACACAACTCGAAGGAGGTGCTAAAGCACTTGATACAAGCAGTGCGTTCGCTGCCGCATTCGCAAAACAGTACGGCTCAATAGATGCGCTCGTCCCGATGATGAAAAACGTCGGACTCATGCGCGGCCCCGGCTGGGCAATTCTTTATTACGATACGGAAGCTGGTATATTTCAGGCAGCGTTCGTTGGCGAGCAGCATCAAGGTCACTTCGTCGGACTACCGGTCATCCTCGCGCTCGACGTCTGGGAACACGCATTTATCTTGGATTACGGCGCTCAAGGCAAGGGCAACTACATCGACGCATTCTTCAAGAACCTCAATTGGGGTGTGGTGGAAAACCGGTTTGCCAGCGCACAGGGGTGATGTATCATTCACCCATTGGCGATAATAATTATTTAATCTAATTTAATCTAATTCACACAGGTATGATGAACAATGTACATATGAAGTGGGAACGTGCATTCCTGATCGTTTTCTTCGGCAATTATATTATCAACAACGTGATCGCAGGTATCGTCTCTCTCATACCATCGAATGGCGGCGGTCTCTGGACACTGCAGTACAATCTCTACGTATTGCTTGCGGCAATCACCGTAGGTGTCGTCACCTGGTGGTACTCACGCAGAGCACCGCTCCAGACGCTTCAGAGCGGTATTATCTTCGGTGTGACAGGGTTCGTCGTCTCAGTACTGACGACGCTCGTCTCCGGTATGTCGAGTGTCCTCGCACAGACTGGCTCGCTTTCACAACTTGTCCAAGTGCTTCCCCGCTTCGGTCCCTTCCTCTGGAACTGGTCGACCTTGTACCTCTTGGGCTTCTGGGTCATCCCGGCAGCACTCTTTGGCTGGTGGATGCAGAAAAAAATGCGCAAGCCGATGATGTCCAACCCGATGATGCATCAAGCTCACGCACCGATGACGTCCGAAGTAATGTAAATCGTCAAAACTCCCAGCGCGAAAACAGTCCTCATGGGGACTGTTTTCTTTTGTGAATAAGTTGTTTGACCACAATGGAAAAATTGTGGTACATTCTCGCAAGCCATGTGTTGAAATGGCAAAAGATGGAGGAACGAATGAGAGAATCGTCAGGTGTTGTTGAATGTGATTTACTCCGTGACCTTATGAAAAAAGGTCCGGGTATCGATAACGCGAGAGCACTAAATATTGTGTTCGATTTTGCAAAGTGGATTCGACTGAATGTGCAACCCGAAATTCGCGAGTCACTTCGGGAAATGCTTAAAACTGCAATCAAGCTCTATTTAGGGAACGCGGAGTTGGCAGCGATTTTCTTTGACAGTTCTGATTATCGCGAGACAATGGCCGTGCTTGAAAAGCCTAGTGGCACAATCGCCAATGGAACGGGTGGACTAGAGGTGCTCGAGTCAAAATCTAATCTCGGTAACATTGGTAGGCACATCGAATTGGCGGGACAATAGCGGAATTTCATTCGCAAAATCCCCAGAGAGGTCGCGGCCGGGACATTAGTCTCCGGCCGTTTTTCTTTTTTGCATAATCAAAAAACCACCAAAAAGAATCGCGTAAGCAACCAGCATCCACCACACAGTAAAAGCACCGATGGTGACTGAGGCAAACGGTAGTGATGCCAACTGATGTGCAGCTGCAATGATGTATGCAAGCAGCGCGTATGCGGGGAATGCAAGTGGTGTCGCGGTGGAGCCGAAAACAATTCCGCCGATAGCCGCGATGCATGAGGTGAGCATAGCGAGCGGCACGGGGAGCATCGCGAGAACGTTGGCCGGCACGGCAAGCAGTGAGAGTGTCCCGTCTTGGTATAAGAGCAGTGGCAAGACGGCGAGCTGTGTCGCTATGGTCGACGAGACGATCTCACGCAATGCGAATCGCTCAGGGATCCAACCGAGTCGTACGGAGAAGATTGGTGTGAAGAGCGTGAGACCGAGCATCGCGAGTGCAGAGAGTTGGAAGCCGGGATCGAATGCAAGGATGAACGGATTCCATGCGACCATGATGACGGCCACCGCGCCGAGCGCACGCAGCGAATCGTAGGTTCGTCGACTCGTGCGCGCATACATTGCGAGCGTCGCCATGAGTCCAGCGCGCACTGCGCTCGATGCCCCACCCGAGATCAGTATGAAAAATATGACGACGAAGATTCCCGAACCGAATTGCAGATACCGTGGCGCCCAGACCAAAAGACGTGCAGCAGCATTGGCGACGACCGTGATGTTGTAGCCCGACAAGACGACCATTTGGATCAAACTCACCTTTTGAAATTCTGTGCTAAGTTGCGGACCTATCGAGCGTTTGTCACCAATCGTGATACCCGCGGCAAGTCCCGCTTCGGGCTCGGGCAAGACTGCGTCGAGTCCTTCGAGGTACGTGTGCTTCAAATCGATAATGAGCGTTTGTAAGATATTCCCATCGTTGCCTCTGAGGCTTTGTATGTGTGCGAAGGAAAGTGTATACGCGATGCCACTGACGCCAAGATAATCCGGGTAATCGAATTGTTTGCCGCTTTCGGTATCGAACGGATCCGGCAGTTCGAGTGTGCCTGATACGCGAACAGTATCTCCATAGTGCACATCGGTGTGTGGCGGCACGTGTGCCAGTATTCCCGCATCAATACGTATCGTTGTACTCCCTACCAAAAGTTCTCGCGCATGAATCGACAAGAGAACGCCTGTGTCTCGCACATCGGGTTCGCGTGAGACACTTCCTTCGAGCGTGACATGTTCGCCAAGATGCGTCGTAAGTATCGGGTCGCCGGTAATGACCGCTGCATTCATTCGCACGATGCCGCCTGCACATGAGGCGAATGCGAGAGCGACAACAAACAACATCTTCGATCGAGGATGATCGACGAGCGCACACACAAGCGCTGCACTCCCGAGAATCAATGTGAAGGTCGCATATGAAATGCCGATCGGCAGATATGATCGAACAAAAACTCCACAAAGAAACCCCGCAACAACCGCGCACAAGAGGCGTGACCCCACCATCTTTTAATTGTAACGCATCAAAGGTTGAAGTTCGCTGAATCTTAAGGTCTGACCTTAAGGGATTCCAAGGTCGGACCTTTGGCGAACTTCTAATACCCCGCCTCGTCGATCGCTTCGTTCACGAGTCTGTCCGCTTCCACATTTTTCTCCCGGGGAATGTAGACGAAAGCGATGTGTGGGAAACTTGCTCGTATGAGGGCACGAACTTTCGCCCACTGCAGTTTGAGGCTCGGTTCTTTTATTTTCCAATTGCCTGAGAGTTGCTCCGCGATGAGTTTACTGTCGAGACGCACTTCTATCGTGCGGTCTTCGTAATGCAGACGCTTCGCTTCGATGAGTGCGATGTAGACGGCCTCGTACTCGGCCCAATTGTTGGTCTGTTTTTCACCGAGAAATTGTTTCAGTTCACTCACCACCCTGTCTCCTTCCATGATCACCGCTCCGGCTCCGGCGGGCCCGGGATTATTGCGTGCACCACCGTCGGTGTAGATGAGTATTGTATCGGACATGCCCTGTAGGCTATCACGAGCGGTTCAACAGCGACAGTCCTGTGTGTCATTCATTCTGGTACCACATCGATGACGCGCAACGCGAGATGTGCCGGAGATCGAAAGGAGTCACGCTCGAGTGTGGCAAGGATGGAAGCGCGAGTGCCGACAATTGGTTCATGAGAAAAATCTTTAGCGGTTCGAAAAAAATCGAACGCGCGCATTGCGGCGCCATCATCTTCACTGCCGAGCATGAACTCCACATGATTCTTTTCTTTGCCGAAACTTTTGACCGATGTAACGGTGGCGCGTGCAATCCGGAAAATTGGTTTGGGATTGCCGATGCCAAAGGGTGCGAGATGTGAAACTTCGCGCAAGAGCGGCCAAGAGATCTCGGCGAGCGTCACGACCGCATCGTGATCGGACGTTTCCTCGTCGGGAGGAGATGTGACGGAGTCATTTCTAAGCGATGCCGCCGCCCGCACGAGATCATCGGCGAGTGTGAGTGCGTGCTCATGTGAAACAGAAAACCCACCCGACGCATTGTGTCCACCGCATTCGATGAATGAGTCCCGCGCTGCAGCAAAAAGTCCTGGTATGGGAATGACGCCATCTGATCGACACGACCCTTTCAAGTTGCCTTCCACGTCACGTCCCCATAAGCACACGAGGCCGCCGCGGTCGTTCATGATTGAATTAGCCGCGAGTCCAAGTAGTGCCGGCTTCCATGCGGTATCACCTACAGCGACGATGCGGTCACTCGATGCATATCGCTCATGCACGCGTTTGCGCGCGCTCCGCACGATGCCGGCAACGATCCCCTTGCGACGTGTGTTGAGTTCTTCGAGATGTGTCGCGAGCTTCTCTGCTTCGCTCGTATCATGTGTCGTAAGGAGTCGTAACGCGAGGTCGGGCTCATCCATGCGAGAGGCAGCATTGATACGGGGCGCGATTGAAAATCCAATCTCATCTTCGGTCAATTCATTTTTCTTCAGTCGTAACTGATTGCAGAGTGCAATGATCCCCGCGCGCGGTGACTTGCGCAGGACGGTAAGCCCCCAGTATGCAAGCACGCGGTTCTCACCGATGAGCGGCACCATATCGGCGACGGTCGCAAGAGCGACAAGGTCGAGGAGCCACTTCTCCCACCCCTCGGGGATCGATAGAAAATTCTTGAGCCCGCGACGTTTGCCTTCAATGAGCAGTGCGCACACAAGTTTGAATGCGACCGCCGCACCACAGAGATCGGGAAACGGGTAGCGGCCTCGTTTCGGATTCAAGATTGCATATGCATCAGGGAGTTTGTCTGTGATCTCATGGTGGTCAGTGACGATGACTTCGATGCCTTTTGTATTGGCGAATGTCACACCGTCGAAGGCAACAGTACCGACGTCGATCGTGATAATGAGCTTCACGTCGCGTGCAGCGAGCTGCGCTATCGCTTCGTTATGAAATCCATAGCCTTCACGATCACGATGTGGAAGATATACCTCGACGTTGCGATAGCCGATCTTCTCGAAAAAATCAGAGGTGAGCGATGCACCGGGGATACCGTCGCAATCGAAGTCCGCATAGATCGCGATGCGTTCGTCTCTTTGCATTGCATCAAATATACGAGCAACGGCTTTGTCCATATCCACCAACAAGAACGGGTCATGCGTATGTGCACCATAATCCGGTGTGAGAAATGCAGCAACAACTTCTGGCTCGACGACGCCGCGACGCGCGAGAAGTGTGCGTACCAAGTCTGAAACTACATCTGCTTCCATCCGGAGGATTGTAGCATTATACTTATCGGCATGAACGACTGTATCTTCTGCAAAATCGTCCGTGGAGATATCCCCTCCTACAAAATCTACGAAACCGATGAAACGCTCGCCTTCCTCGACATCCATCCGGTAGCCCGTGGCCACACGCTCGTCATTCCGAAAGATCCTCACTCGTCGAACGTGTTCGACATCTCCGCACACGATTGGGCACTGATGATGGAGACCGTACGCATCGTCGCCTGCATGATCGAGACTTCGCTTCAGGCCGATGGCGTTAATCTCATGATGAACAACCGCGAACACGCCGGGCAAGCGGTCTTCCATCCACACATGCATCTCATCCCGCGCTTCCAAGGTGATGGCCTCAAACAATGGCCGCATGGGAGCTATGCAGAAGGTGAAGCAGAAATCATCGCAGAAAAGATTCGCAAAGAGCTGTGAGTCAGAAGTGGGCAGGATGAAATTCAGTAGCCGAGAATGTGTCTGAGCGGAGCGAGTGTCGGAGGCAAGAAATTTCTTCCCACCCACTTCTGCACAAAAAATTCTATTGAAGCGCATCGATGCCCGGCAAGGTGCCGCTCAAAAGATACTCGAGCATGGCACCTCCGCCGGTAGAGAGGAAGACGTTGGGACCGAATGATGTCCCCTGTTCCTCGATGACTGCGATGGTGTCGCCACCACCGATGACACTGTGCGCACCACTTTTTGAAATGAGGTCGGCGATCGCGTGCGTGTATGAGACGAAGCCGTCTTCGTAGAGTCCCGTCGGTCCGTTCCAGAGGATGAACTTCGCTGCAGCAATGTACGGTGCGATGAGTGCAACAGAATCGGGGCCGACATCGACGATCTTGTCGTCGTCACTCACGGCTTCCGACTTCTTCGTGAATACCTGTTTATCGGGTCGCTCGACGGTCACGTCGATGGGACCAAGAAAATGCGGGTGCGCCAAAACCTTAGGAGTCGGCAATTCCTGCGAGATGACCGATACACCAACGGGCAAGCCTTTGGCCTTAAACACATCGTTGGCCAAGGCACCGGTCACGAAGAGGTGATCGTAGTTCTCAAGGAGAATCTGGATGAGCGGTGATTTGGTCTCGAATTTCGCACCACCAAGTATCGCAAACGACGGGCCTTCCGGATGCCGTGCACGCGAAAGAATTTCGATTTCATCGTGCATGAGGATGCCTGCGTAGTGTGGCAGATACTTCGGTATGCCGACTATCGACGCATGAGCGCGATGGGCGACTGAGAACGCATCGTCGACATAGAGGTCGCCCAGTGCGGCAAGCGCACGGGCGAAGCCGTCATCATTCTGTGCTTCGCGCGGATCGCGGCGAAGGTTTTCGAGCAGGAGTACGTCACCATCGTGCATTGCGGCAATAGCCCCCGTCGCGGCCACTCCAAAAAGATCCGGGATGTACGAGACCTTCAGTTCATTCTCAAGTGCACGGGCGACCGGCTCATTGGTCGCTTCTGGATCTCGGCCGATGTGCGAGAGTACAATCGTCCGCGCACCTGAGGTCGAAAGAAATTGTAAGGTCTTCGCTGCTTGTTTGATACGGAAGTGGTCGACGACTTCACCGCTCTTATCGAGCGGTACGTCGAGTCCGGCACGAACGAGAACGCGTTTGCCCGCGAGATCGGAGGCCGGCACGTCAGCAATATAATTCATGGACGTTATAGATTCTTGGCTTATACATTCTTAATGGAGCGGACGAGCGCCGTAAGCTTCGCTGCATCGGCACTCGCACGTCCCACCAAAAGTCCCGAGACATCGCCACGAGTGAGCATCTCGACTGCATTGGTCTCATCTATGGAACCACCGTACAGGATGCACACCACCATCCCCTTCTCGCCATAGAGCTCAACAAGCATCTTGCGGATGAATATCGCCATCTCATGCATGTCGCGCGGATCCATTGCGGCTGAGGCACCAATAGCCCACACCGGTTCATAGGCGATTATCATGCGGGCAATCTTAGTCTGCGGTACATCAGCAAAGCCTACTTTCAGTTGTTCTTTAATGAACGCGAAATGCTCTCCATCCTGTGTTCGTTTGAGTTCACCGACGCACAAGATCGGACAAAGTCCGAGCGAGAGAGCCGAGGCGACCTTGCGACGCGTGTCGTCGTTGGTCTCCCCCATTGCGCGACGCTCCGCATGGCCGATTATTGCGTAGGTGGCACCGGCATCTTTTGCTTGTGCCATTGAGACCTCGCCCGTGAACGATCCGGTGGATTCAAAATAAGCATGCTGTATTGCAAATGAGAGCTTTTTGCCACGATAGCTCCCGCGCAACTCACGAAGGAATATCGAGGGCGGTGCAACGACGATTGATACGCTCTTCGCTATGTCTGCTGCTTTTTTAGTATTCTCGAGCAGGTGCTTCGCCTCTTTGAAAGAGACGGGGTTCATCTTCCAGTTGGCGATGAGCAGGGATTTCATGAGTACGATTGTAGCATGGGAGCAGAACTTGCACGGAACTTCTCATGTATGAGACCGTCTTTGTCTGGACACTTTCAGTGTCCTTTTTTATTGGAATAATCACCCAATTCAATATGGACCTCCTTATCGACACTTACGGTACCTTCATCGGGTCGACGGGCGAACGACTCGTCTTGCGCTTGCCTTCGAAAAACAAGAGCAAGAAACGTATAGAAAAAGAATACCCAATACGTCGCATCAACAAGATCGTCATCTTACGACCGTCTTCGATTTCGACGCATGCGGTGAAGCTCGCCCTTGAGCACGAGGTCGACATTGTATATTTGGGATCATTCGGCAGGCCCGTTGGCAGAATCTTCTCAAGCGACTCCAAAGGACTCGCCACGACGCGTAGGGCACAACTTGAGGTCTCAAGTGATCCGGTTCGCGCCCTCGTACTCGCAAAGAGCTTCATTTCAGGGAAGTGCCGGAGCCAAATTACATACATGCGTTACCTTATGGCGAAATACGGAGCTGATTTCGAAAAAACGATCATACAAGCGGAAACGCTCTTCAAAACCATAGACGCGATCCATCCAGGAACCGGGGCTAGAGAGCGATTGCTCGGCGTCGAAGGATTTATTGCCGAAAAATATTGGGGTTCCCTCAAGCAACTACACAAGTTTCCTGGGCGCATCCCACAAGGTCGCGACAAATTCAACAGCGCAATCAACTACGGCTACGGCATCCTCTACAACGAGGTCGAACGCGCCTGCCTATACATCGGCCTCGATCCATATATCGGTCTTTACCACTCTGAACGCTACGGCAAGCCCGCACTCGTACTCGATCTCGTCGAGGAATTTCGCGTGCCAATCGTCGACTCCGCGATCGTTCCGCTCTTCCTTGAAAAGAAGCTCGGCAAGCGGGGCGATTTCGAGCAGGTGAGTAAGACGGAATATCGACTCTCACCTGAGGGTAAAGCGACGGTTGTCGAGGCTGTGTTCAATCGCCTCAATCAGACGGTGAAGTGGAAACGCAGGCAGCGAGTCGTAAAAGATGTTATCCAAGAGCAAAGCCAGCATCTCGCGAGATACTTTCTCGGCACCGAGGCGATGTATCCGCCATTTGAGCTCTCGCTTCTCATCTAAATCTGTCCATATGAATCGGCCACTCTCCGGAACACTCGTATCGTGGCGCACGAGGAACGTACGGAAGATGAAGCGGATGGAGGATTGGTGCGCGGACTACGGTCTCAGGTCCATACACAAAGGCTTCTACGTCGGCTCGCTCTATGAAAACGAGCGGCGGACGCTTCAGCGAAAATTTCAAAATCTCCTGAGCGGGAAACATGATCGATATTGTATAGTTGTACTATGTGTGTCTTGTTTGAATGGATTCAATGCGACATATCAAATCGCTAATACAGAAAGGCCATATGAAATCGTATGAGTCAAGAAAATTTCCGAAAAACCATTATTCCACAGGCTCCTGCACAAGCAGGTCGCACAAAGGTAGTTGTGCAACCTAATCAATACGAGCGTTGATTCGCGTATCTTGTGGGTGTGCGAATGGAAATCCCTACGGGTAGGGGGCTTGCTTTTACGTGACTTCTGTATTACGATGCCGCGCTTTTGCGCGTTGCGTTGAGACCGGGAGGGATTAATGACGGACATTGCCAGCGGGTCCGAAGGGGTTGGGATTCTGCAGGAAAGTGTCATCTCGTTATCGGCAGCGCGTTTTGAAAAATATTACCATCACTCAACGGGCACGCACATAATTAAGCAGTTGGACGGTACAGAGTTCCAACCTTTTCCGATAAAAGGTTTTGGCGAATTTGCTGATGAAGCGTACTCAGACTTTTTAAGAAATTTGCGAGAATATGTATCCGTGCGCTCGGAGTCCGAGTTGCTGGCGATTGAGAAAGTTCTACGGCGGTTTGCGCCCGCAGCCGAAAAAAAGGTGGAGGTTCAGATCCAGCTGCCTGAGATGCTTACACTCCGCGCAAATGCCAGCGCAAAAGCGGCGCATGTCAGTTTAGGGTACTATCTTAGCCGAATTATATTGAATAATTTGCCGGAGAAAGTGGACCGGTCGGTAGTGTCAGACTGGCGCGCCAGAAGTTTGGAGGCGATCTCTTCAGGAGGCTTATGGCATACGGTGACCCTCAGCGTGGGGTCCGTGGAGCTAGATAGATTAGAACGAATTCTTTTTGCGCTTCCGGCTGAGCCTCCCGCGACCATGAACGATCTGGTTATCGGGGTTCTCCTCAATAAGCAAGCATCCCACAGCGGTGGAGCGAGAAACATCGCAAATCTTCATTGAACCGAATCCCAAAGAAAACCGCAGGTTTCGATCCCTGCGGTTAGAGTTCTTTTGTTGACTGATCTGCCTAGGAAGCGTTAGGCGCGAGCATCTTCGACGCGGTATGCGAGCGACAGAGCGCTTTTGACAGTGTTTGCTTTGCATTTCGGACAATATCCGAGCTCTGCAGAGTGTTGCAGCCCCGATGTGTAATTGCATTCGGCCGAAAGACAAATTCCGGAGCAATTAAAGCCTAATTTTGATTCTAACAACAAGTCCTCAACAGCGTCGAAATCTTGGATTGCGGCTAGCTTCCTTAGTTTTGAGGCAGGTGCCTCTACTGCTGTCATGGTCTCTTGAACTCCTCGATCCGCCGACACCCGAGTATCAGATGCCGGAATGGAATGTAGAAATGTTGCGCCTGAAGATAATTATACATTGCTTGATATTCGCTAGGCGATAGAGAAAAGGTGGATAACTTTACTCCTGCACAAGCAGGTCGCACAAAGGTAGTTGTGCAACACAGATTACGAACTTGCCAGGTCAAAGTCCTTTTTTTTCGAACGATTCCCCACTCGTGCCGATAACAACACCACCCAATTTCAACGACCCAATTGATAGCGGGTACACTTACTTTAATGATCCTAATAATCCTTCGTATCCGCTTTACAAAGGATGGAATTCATATCCATTTTATTTTAGTGTAGATGTTTCTGGCCATATTTGGTCTCTTGATTACAACGAATCTGCTGCAGGATGCTACGGCGAAAGCAATACGCTCTGCTTCTTCGATAGCCCTGCTGACCCATATTTGCCTACTGGGGACGCAATTGATTTTATAACAAAATTAGTTGGGATACTCCCCAACTTCCAGCTGGGAACAGATTGCTTGGCGCTTGGCACTTGTGTTGATCTCGGCGTAGGCTTCACATGGTCAGATAGTTTCAACGGAACAAGTGGAGGCATATCAGTAACGGCAAGTTTACTACCGGTTGATCCGGGCTCTGGTACTGGCGGAATAACAATCACAGGCTTCGAAGGTAATGTTATAATCGCTGTGCCTGAACCACCGACGTGGCTGCTAATGGTGACCGGCTCGTTTGGCGTCTTGTTAGTTTTCCGCTTTCGCGGCAAGTACAAAGACTCAACACGTGAAAAACAGTCTACCGCCTACCTATGAATGAGAGCGCGTGATATATTTATTTGGCCTACCAGTATCGTAGATTATGGAGCAAGGGACATCAGATCACAAATCGCTTAATTCCCGATCCATAGCGCTACTTTGTATTGTTGCAATCACCGTCGTGCTGGGCGGGCTACTGATATTTTTCGGTATGCTTAAGCAATCGGCTGCGCAGTTGCCTCTGCCTAAGCAATCGACCTCGGACTTGCCTGTTGGGGCGAAATCAACTATTTCCGTAGGGCAAACAATAAGCGTAGCGGGTGTTGCGGAAGCTGCGCTTGACTCAATTGACGGTGCCCAGCAAGTCGCACACGTCACAGTCTCGATTTGTCCGCGCACTGACTGCTCGAATCCAATCTCTTCATTAACTCTAACTCTCAAGAAAAATCGCCCACAGAAAATTTCCAATACATACTACATAAACCTCGTCACCCTGTCCGACGGGAACGCAACCATCGAAATATACAAACCGCCCTCGAGCGACTGTAGAACACCAGCCCCGTCATGCCCATTCCTGCAAGGTCGTGACTGCTATTCCGGCCAGTGGGGGCCTTGTGTTGGTCTCTAATTGACAATGCTAAAACGAGAGCGCGGAGCTCCACCGATCCTCCCGCCCGCCGCCGCGCGACCTAGCTGATCTTCGACAGTTGACGCATGTGTGCGGCTCGTAAGCTGTTGATATGACTATGAGCGAGGGGTAGAGGACGCAATAATGTAGTGCCACGTTTTCCGCATATTTGTCTTGATTTCTGTGGAGCACTGGCGGAGTCTGTGCGCACCGACATCGAGTCGGCGTCGAGCTCCCCGCCATGTATTTCCGCCCTGCACAAGCAGGTCGCACAAAGGTAGTTGTGCAACAAACAAGTAGCGGCGGTTCCTCACGGTGCCAATTCCTTCCACTCGACAAATTGAAAGTTAGTCGAAGCGGCGGGGGTGAAGGGTGGCGGCGAGAGCGCTTGCAGTTCATCATACGAGTCGATGCGTGTGGCATAGCCGGAGCAGAATACCCCGGGCGAGCCGCATGTCCATTGCGTACCAGTTTGACCATTGGACACGACGGTCCCGTCGGTCGTCAAGAGCGTTTCTTGGACGTCGCTATTATAAGTTGGTGGAACGACATACGTTGGATAATTAGTACTATCGCTCGTATAGAAATTGCGTCCGTAGTGTCCATTCTGTGCGACGAAGATACCATGAATTTCCATCGTGGATGGTGAGTTGAGTGGTATGAGCACGTCACCAGCTGCTATGACGGTGAGCCCTGAAGTGCCGTCGTACGTGGCGTAGTAGATGTTGTTGGGGAGGAATGCACTCGTCGTATTATTGATATTAACGAAGTCCGCAGAAGCGACGGTGACCTTGCCCTTCACGGTACCTTCGACCCAGACACGATCTTCAACGAATATGACACTGCATGTGGACGGGACCGTATAGTTACCGAGATAGGTCTGAGACGCGATGATGTTGTGCTCCTGTATCCAACCATACTGATTCGAGTATCCCCAGACTGCGGTCGTCGCCGTAACTTTGTAGACATCAACTGTACCATTGCTATTAAATATGAGGTGGTATCCGCGCTGATTTGCATTCGCAGTGCCGCTGCCGGCTGGCGGGAAGTACAACCCTCCGTTATTCTGTGCATACGTCTTGAGGTTTGAAAGCCCCGAGGTAATGCCGGCAAAATCTATTGATGCGACCGGATACTGCCAGAGTGCTGAACCACTACCACCCCCGAAAACACCTGGCTCAGTCTGCGACGACGGACACCCGTAGGTACTGTTGCAAACCCAGGTCGAGACCGCACTCTGGACGAGAGAATTATTGGTGCCGTCCATACGGATGCCACCGTTACTGAAATATGGCCCCGTGATGGTGCGGCTCGGCCCAGCCCAGACATTACTGTTGAGTAGATACGAGTACCCCGCAACCGAAGGATGCATGTAGCGAGCGAAGAGTGTGCGGGGGAATCCAGGGTTCAAGGTTGATTTGCCAACCGAGGTAATGTCGATCGATTGGATGACGCCGCACTGCATGTTGCCGACAACCGAAATAGATGCGGTGCCATCGGTCCCGGCCGTTTCTGGATCCAGAATGGTGTAGGAATAGGGTCCCGGAAGCCCCGTACCATTGGTGAGATTGTTCGGAAAATGTGCCAAGAACCAGCGATAGTATTCCAAGCCTCCTTCGGCACTGTCGAGTGCTTCTTCACGAGCGACCGTAGCATCTCCATACTTCGCTTCCTCGAGTGCGAACCCAGCCAAACCACTCAACAGTAAAAGAAAGATGCCCATAAACACAATGACGACGAGTGTCGTGATTCCTTTTTGGGTACGTGGAAGTTTCATACTCTTTAGTGTGTCACAAGATTGCGCAATGCGGCAGAGGAGGTGAGTACTAATTGTGTCGGCGCAGTCGTGGTCGACACATCAACAATGAGACTGATCGTGACAAACCGGACATTGTTGTACGCGGTGAAATCCGTTATGGGATTGCCACTCTGGTCGTAATAAGCGAATGTCGTCGTGCCAATGTTTAGGTTCTGTACATAATTCGACAAGTTTTTCAAGACTTCTGATGAGGTTGCGTACGTCAAAGGATCCCCCGTCGGCTCAATAGTACCTTCCATTAGTGATGATCCTTGCACGAAGAAACGGACCTCTTGAATCAAAGGATCATTATTCACGACGTTTGCATAAAACACGATTTGATTGGGGTCTATAGAGACGATGGGGTATGCACCATTGTTGGCGTATGAGGCGGTCCGGAGCGCTTGCACTACTTGATTCATCGCATGCTGCGCAGATGCTATTGCCGTCGTCTCTTGCAGTGTGTAGCGGTTAACGCGATAGAAGTACAGGAGGGATTGGGTGAGTGCGATGATAGTCAAGGTAAAGATACCAATCCACACGAGCGCTTCTATCAGAGTCATGCCCTGCTCTTTTGTATGATTCGGGAATTTCATAGCAAAGCTCAGATTAATTCAAAACGACCGACAGTCGCGACGTGCCATTGACACTCACATTATTACTGGAAGTATAGGTCGTATATCCTGCTGCGGAGACCGCTATCGAATATGAATTCGAAGCGGTGAGGTTTGGAAAGAACGCCTGACCACATGCATCGGTCGGCAACGTCGCACTGAATCCCGTTCTAAAGAGGTGGACGCTCGCTCCCGTGAGTAATGCGCCGCTTGAGACGGCGCGCACATCAACGAGGAGCGAGTTTGTCGTATGTGCCGTCAGATAGAAATTACTCGTCATCGTTGCCCCCGGAGAAAGACTCTCGGGTTGTGGGTTGCAGGCAGAGGCGATGTCATAGCCGGTTGAGGTTCCAGAAATGGCAACCATATAATTATCCCATTCGAGCCCCGGAATGGTGACGCTGGCGGAAGCTCCCGTCGATTGGTTCTGACTGTATTTATAAATCGTTCCAAACGGGCCACTTCCGATAGTCTTTGCCCCCGTGAGGGTGAATGCGATGTTGGGAAGTGGTAATGGACCGTAGGTATCCGTGACGCTCCAAAGGGTGATAGACGGAGTGGTCGATGCATTCTTGGTGGAGAGTACTGCGTCGAGCCGAATGGTTGGATAGGTCGATGTGGAAACCCCTGCAAGAGAGACGCTGCCACTCGTGAAGCCCGCAGCATTCCCCGGTAGAAATGAGTCTGGTATTAGGTTTGTTCCGGTACCATCATAGACGTGATAGTGGATGGATGTCGTCGCTGGCTGCGAGTCACTCCACGAGAACAGTCCCCAGTTGGCGAGATACGAAGGTGTTATTGGTGTAGATTGTACCTCTCCGGTCGTAGATCCAGTCGCAAGTGCAACGATGCCACCCGAAATGACAACACCGGTCGATGTTGCAATAAGACTCATGTCATTGAAGGGGTCGGTCGACGTGCCCGTGAGTATTTGCGTCCATGTGTTGACGGTCTTGTTTCCGAGCGTGTCTATCGCAAAGGTCGCACTGGTCGTGTTGTTGTTCGTCACCGTGAGATTACCGGGGTTGGGGTTGGTGTTTTGTGCGGTGACGCTGTAGGTCTGGGCGGTTGAGTCGCCCGGCGCTGTCACGGTGACTCGGTATCCGGAAGCCGCAGGTGCTCCTAGAATAGACGCTGTCCCACTCGCATCACTGACGGTACTGATGTTGACTGCTGGTGATGATGATGCGTTGACTATCGTTATTGAGGCACCTGGCAATGCCGTTCCCTGTGAATTGACTGAGAGTATCGTGAGTGTTCCGCCGGGCACAGCTGACTCGAGGCCAGTTGCCGGAGATACACGGGTAACGAGCGTTACATTGTACGTGTTCCGCTTATTGACCCAGAAGACCTGCACCTTCACTGATTTATAATCCTCGATAATATGGTTGCTATCGGAGCTACCAAGACCATCCTTCGGATCATCATCGTATTCAATGTAGGTACGACGCGTGTATCGAATACCATTAAAGGTGACCGATTCGTTCTGCGGAATGAGTCCTGTCGGAATACCGCCTACGGTACCGACTGCACTGTAGGCAAGTGAGCGTATGTATTCCATACGCTGATCAGCGAGTGCAATGGCGCCCGATCGCGCCTTGTCGTTGGTAACTATATGGACCGAAAGATCGAACGCTCCCGCGACGCCGACAAACACCAGCGCCATCAAGGCGACGCCAACGATCGTATCGATAAGGGTGATGCCGCGCGACGAAGTGGTAGTCGATAACTGGTGACCGCTCGGCGAAATTCTTGAGAGGTATTTCATGAATGTTCAATGTTCTACAAGTCAGTTGCTCACCAACGCCGAGCTAATTGATATTTTGTGACATCTGGTAGATCGGTGTGATCATAGAAACAGCGAAGAAACCGACGGCGACGCCGATGAAAAGCATAAGGAAGGGCTCGATGATAGTCGACATGTCTTTCGTTTTGCGGTCGACCTGCTCTTCATAGTAGAGCGCGAGTCGTTTGAGCATGTCATTGGTCGCTCCGGTCTCTTCACCGACCGCCATCATTTCACCTACGAATGCCGGATAGAGGTCTTCATGCGCGGCGAAGGTAACGGAAAGTGGCTGCCCGCCGCGCACGTTCTTGATGGCATCCTTGATGACTTCGCGGAAATACGAATTTTGCACCACATCTGCAGTTATCTCGAGCGCAGCCAAGACATCGACTCCAGAGGCGAGCAATGACGACAATGTGCGCGCGGTGCGTGCCGCATTTACTTCGCTCACCAAACCTTTAAGGACTGGCGTGTGGAGAAGTATAAAATCGCTGACGCGGCTGCCGACCTTCGTACGCACTGCAAACACGAGCCCAACGACAAAACCGATCATGCCGAGAATGACCGGCAACGTGTATTGCACCAAAATCGAACTCAAGCCGACGACGACACGTGTCGAAAGTGGGAGGGTCGCATGTGCTTGCTCAAATGTCGCAGCCAAAGTCGGCACGACCTCAATCATCATGAGGATACCGATGACCACGATTGCAAAAAGAATGATGCACGGGTAGATCATCGCGCTTCTGATCTTCCGTTTCAGTTCATAGACTCGTTCTGTCTGTTCGGCAACGACGATGAGCGATGCGGGTAGCTCTCCCCCCTCTTCACCGGCACGCACCATCGCCACAAATAGTTGTGTAAATACGTTCGGGAATTTCGAAAGTGCGACATGGAAGGGGTCACCGCGGCGAATGTTGTCGTCGAGATCTGCAACGGTCTGCTTAAGCTTCAGATTCTTTGTCTGTCGCTCAATGACGCCGAGCGCGCGAGCAAGCGGGAGCCCTGCAGAGAGCATTGCACCGAGGTTGCGCGCGAAGAGTATCTTCTCGTATTCACCGACACGCGACATGCGCATGTTCCAATAGTCCATGCTCAACATGCTGTTGCCCTTCGTCTCTTGGACGGTCTTCACTTTCCCTCCTTCGCGGCGTATCAACGCATAGAGTTCGAACCGATCACGCGCATCGGCTTGGCCTTGGTATTCTTCGCCGTCGTTCTTTTCGGCAGTGTAGATAAAATGCGTCACGCTCTCAGTATATATGCTCGCGGACGACACCGGACTCGCATTTGGTTTTTTCTGGGGAATGTCGGGAATGAATAACCTGTGTTCAAAAAAGTGTTATCGCGACGAGGAACGCTCCCGCCCAGCAGATGACCGAGACCGCACCACTGAGCATGAGTGGGAATTTTTGTGCAGTGGTAAGAGCATTGAATGGTCGCACCTGTGCAACATTCATCAATGCTTCGATCACGAACGAATTGATGACGAGTGCGACGACGAATCCCATTTTAAGCCAGAAGAGTGGCTGACCGAGTAGGTAGCTGCGCATCGGCCAGAAAAGATACAAACCGGTCAGAATCAATCCCGAGAGTCCAATGGTCACCACCCAATGCGCGACGAAAAGCGCCTTCGCATCAACGGTCTCGCGCTTGCCGCGCAACCATGCAAGCGCCGAGGAATCGGCGAGCAAAATACCGATTCCTGCAATGCACAGAAAACCGATGTGGACATACAAGATGAGACCTTCCATGGATTATTGCGCAAGCGTGCCGATGTAGAAATTCTTGAGTTCAGCGGCGGGTCGCGCTTGGCCGCCATGCTGCGCGTTGAAGGCGCTCGAGCCGTCGATGCCACAAATGGCGAGGATGTGCTCGGGGCCGCCGGGATGTTGGTTGATCCAATTCGTCAGATCATAGACGTTGCCGTTGATGGCGCTCCAGCAGCTCGAAGCGCTGTTATGCGTCGCGACTTGTGCAAGCGTGTAGCTCTTGGTCCCTGTGGTGGGAGTACTCGACGAGCTCGTGGCGACCGAAGCAGGGGTACTGGTTCCTTGGACCGGAGTTGGGTTGGAAGTTGGTACCGTGGTCGGAGTAGTCGGGTTGGCGTATTGATAAAATGCAATCCCAAAAACGACAGTCAGTAAGATGAGGGCGGCGCCGAGCAGTATTCGAGGTTTCATAGTGCCTATAGTACTACAGGATCCCGTGTTTTGTTTCGAAACGCGCTTGAAAAAGCATTATTCAACGATGAGCACAGCCCGCCCAACAACAAGGCCGGCGCATTCCGCCTGCAAGCTTCGAAAGGGCTTTTTCGATACGGATATTTCTCGTCTCGGCCTTTTTGCCAGATATGACCCAACAGATCCACTCATTGCGCGCGAGCGGCGTAATGTCTTCCCATACTGCTCGCGCCGCAGACGTCTTGATAAGTGCCCTCCGCAGATCCTCCGGCATCTTGTGCACGGTTCCACCAGCTAGCTGGTGGTGAGTGGATCGAACCAAGTCTTTTTTGATCACCTAGTCATAGTATCAAATCTTTTCAAGGAAATCTGGAGTCATAGACGACGTTTGGAACCGTTCTGTAATTATGTTAGGGTGCTGTCTGAGTCTCAAACTCAGGAAGGAAGTCCTCATGCGAAGAGAATTTATTCTTTTGCATACGAGTTCTAATAGCTCAAGTACACAAAACAGAAATCATCCAGAATTAAGGCGGGGTGAGGTCTGGATCGGCAATGGATCATCACCACTTGATGCTCGAGTCTATCCGTATGGAACCTGCCGGTTGGGCAACATAGCCTATGAAGCTGATGGAAGTAGCCTAACACGCTACGAATTGTATCCTGTCTTCGTCCAGCTTGCCGAGCTCGAACGTGCAGCCATCGAAGAGGTCCATGGCAAATATGCCCCTAGTGGAGAAAAAGTTTGTTGTTCTCCGGTATCGGAGAATTTTGTTCTCCCCGAGGATGGTTCCGGTTAAGCTAATCAAACAAGAAACCACGAAGCCGATATGCGAGAGTGTATCGGCTTCATATTTCGAGCTGAGGGATCTGGGATTCGAACCTCCAAAACAATCCTATTCCGTAATCACTCGCAACACCTCTTCTATAGTCGTCACGCCTTGCGCGGCTTTGAAGATACCATCTTCGCTCATACTGAGCATTCCTTCTTTGCGTGCTTGTGCGGTGATGGCATCTTCGCCGGCACTTCCGACGATCATTTCTTTTATGCTGGCCGTCACCGGAAGCACTTCGTAGATGCCGAGGCGTCCACTGTAGCCTGACGCGTGCTCGGCGCTTTCCTTCGGATGGAAGAAGGGTATGTTTTTCCAGGTTGCATCAGCGGCAACAATCTTTTCTTCCTTGAGTGCCTTCAAGATAGTACCCACGTCGACGATATGTTCGAGCTGGGCTTGTGCATCGCGCGAAAGCTCATACTTTTCACGATTGGCATCGAGACGCCTGACCAAGCGCTGACCGATGATGACACGCAGGGTGGAGATAAGGAGGAAGGGCTCGACGCCCATGTCGATGAGACGCGCGACGGCTCCGGCGGCGGAGTTGGTGTGCAAGGTCGAGAGGACGAGGTGCCCCGTGAGTGCTGCGTTGACCGCAAGCGAGGCCGTCTCTTTGTCGCGGATCTCGCCGACCATGACGATGTCGGGGTCTTGGCGCACGAGCGAGCGGAGACCATTGGCAAAGGTGAAACCTATTTCCGGGCGCACCTGTGTCTGATTGACGCGCGCCATTTGATATTCGATTGGGTCTTCGATGGTCGAGATGTTGACGTTGGGCGTGTTGACGATGTCGAGGAGCGTGTAGAGTGTCGTCGACTTACCGGCACCCGTGGGGCCTGTCGTAAGCACGAGGCCGGTCGTTTTTTTCATTGCATCATGCATGCGCTCGAGCGCGGTGCCATGGAAGCCGACCGATTCGAGCGTGAAGCCCGAGACATTGTCGCGCAAGAGGCGCATGACGATCTTCTCACCGAAGTAGGTCGGGAGTATCGAGACACGGAAAGAAATCTTCTCGCCGGCACCTTCAGTGCTGAAGCGTCCGTCTTGCGGCAAGCGCTTCTCGTCGAGCTTCATGTTGGCGAGCACTTTGATGCGTGCGGTGATGGCACCTGCTGCGTGTTTGGGCAACTCCATCGCGTCGTGCAAGATACCGTCGATGCGGTAGCGAATGAGGAGCACGTTTTCGAGGGGCTCGATGTGAATATCGGACGCACCCTGCGCGCCCGCGTGGCGCAGGAGTGTGTCGACAATGCGCACCGCCGGCACCCCCTCGGCGATCTCGCGCAGATTTTCCTCCTTCCCTTCCGGAGTCTTCTCCAAGGCGGCCGTCTCACGCTGGATTACATCGCCGAGATTGTCTTTGAGCCCTTGTTGGTATTGCTTCAAGGCGATCTTGATAGACTCGGCATCGGTGAGACGCGCGAGGATCTTAAGGTGTGTCTTCTTCTTGATGAAGTCAATAGCGGCGAGGTCGTCGGTGTCGAGCATCGCGACTTCGAGCTCATCGCCACGGCGGTTGTAGGCGATGATGTTGTTGCGGCGGGCAACCGGTTCGGGGATCTGACTCAAGGTCTCGTACTTGACGCTGGTACCAGCAAGCGAGACGAAGGGGATGCCCAAGATGTAGGCATACGTGCGGCGCAATTCATCTTCACCGATAGCACCCTTGCCCGTGAGTATGTCACCGACAGACTTACCGGAATCTTTTGCCTCCTTCTCCGCCACATCGAAATCCTTCGCGGAGATGAGACCCGCATCGCTGAGGAAAGCTTTGAGATGGGTGTCAGAAATGTACATAGATGTATCAAAAAGAAACGGATCGTGACGAGCGGTTCAACTCGTCTGTCATGCGCACTACTATTATATATCAAAAACAACACGTGGTGCGCACTCATAGAAATTTCATTTGACATCCCCCGCAAATCCAGTACACTTCCCCTATCAGTTCCGGCATTCGCCGGACTTTTTGTTGGCAGATATACAATATTTGAGCCGATAATTAACAAAATACAACACAAACCATATGGCATTGTTTGATCTCAAAATACTTAATTCAGCACTCGAGGAACTTCAGACCGAGCGTGGCATTAGCCGCGAGAGCGTTATCGAAGCACTTGCGACGGCACTCGCTGCTGCGTATCGCCGCGAGTATGGCAAGCGCGGGCAAATCGTGCGTGCGACCTTCAACCCCGAAACCGGTGAGATGGAATTCCGCCAAGCGAAAATAGTCGTCGACGAGACCTTGGTGCGCCGCGAAGATGAGGAATCGATGGGCGATGAGGATCATCGCTCGCGCTTCAACCCCGAGCAACACATCATGCTCGAGGACGCGCGTCGTATTAAGCGCGACGCCGCGCTTGACGAAGAGATCAGCTTCCCGCTTGAGACACGGGAGGATTTCGGCCGCATCGCCGCGCAAGCCGCCAAGCAAGTCATCATGCAAAAAATCCGCGAAGCCGAACGCGCGAGCATCATCGCCGAGTACGGCGAGCGCGAAGGGGCAATCGTCACCGGCCATGTCCAGCGTTTTGAGCGCGGCAACCTCTACATCGACCTCGGTCGTGCGACCGCCATTCTCCCCTACGACGAGCAGATCCCCGGCGAACGCTATCGCCAGGGCGAACGCGTTCGTGCACTTCTCTTGCGTGTCGACGAAGGTGTACGGGGGACGTTCATTCGTCTCTCGCGCTCGCATCCGCGCTTCCTCACGAAGCTCTTCGAAGCTGAAGTACCTGAAATGGCCAACGGCACCGTCGAGGTCAAGGCACTCGTCCGAGAACCCGGCAGTCGCGCCAAGATCGCCGTTCATTCTATTGATGAACACGTCGACCCGGTCGGAGCACTCGTCGGCCAGCGCGGCGTGCGCGTCGCAGTCGTCACCTCGGAGCTCGGCGGCGAGAAGATTGATGTCGTCGAGTGGTCCGCGACGCCGTCTGACTTCGTCAAAGAAGCCCTCAAGCCGGCACAAATACTCGGCATCGAACTTATCGAGGATGAGAACCGCGCGATAGTCCAAGTCGCTGAAGATCAGCAGTCGCTTGCCATCGGTCGCGGCGGGCAAAACGTCCGCCTCGCCGCACGACTTACCGGATGGAAGATCGATGTACGTTCGATGGGCGGTGAGAAGGTCGCTACGGTTGAACCAGTCGCTGAAGTCGCAAAAGCTGAGGAACCTGTCGATATACACATGGAAATAAACGACGACGGTTCCATCAAATCCGACGATGCGTTCGGACAGGCCAAGGCCGATATCGCCGGCGACGATGACGCGGCAGCCGACACTGATGAGACGAATGCCGACCCGCAAAATCAAGATCGCGGCGTCGTCTCCGAAGAGATCAACGAGGAGACCGACAAGGATTCTTCAGAAGAGCCGGCGGAAGTGGAAGTCGACAAGGAGTAATCCTGATTAAAACGAAACGGGGGCCGGGACCTGTCGTAGACAGGTCCCGGCTTTTTGGTACACTTCTTTCATTATTCTTAGTAGCTGGTCACGAGCACCTACCTATATGAATCTCTGGCACGACATTCCCCTGGGCGACGACGCACCGGATGAGATCAACGTTATCATCGAGATCCCGAAAGGATCTAACAATAAATACGAGATCGACAAAAAGACCGGCCTCATCAAGCTCGACCGCGCCAACTATTCTGCTGCTGCGTATCCGTTCGACTACGGCTTTGCGCCACAGACGCTCTGGGAAGACAACGATCCGCTCGATGTCATCGTGCTCACGACCTATCCGCTCTCGCCCGGCATCCTAGTGGCAGTCCGACCGGTTGCCGTCATCGAGATGATCGACTCGGGCGAATCAGATTACAAAGTGCTCGCCGTCCCCGTTGATGACAAACGCTGGGAAGATGTGAATGATCTCAGCGATCTCAACAAGCATATGCTCAAAGAATTTCAACATTTCTTCGAGACCTACAAGATTTTGAAGGGCAAGCCGGCGCCTGTGGAGATCAAAGGTATTAAGGGCAAGGACGACGCGCTCGCGGCGGTGAAGAAATCTGTCGAGCTGTACAAGGCGAAGTTCGGCAACAACACCTAGTTCATTTTCCCCAAGCGAACACTGATCTCATACCCATACGCGCGGGTGCTACAATGCCTCCATGCCTCCTCCTCCCAATAATCTGAACCAGACGAACGACGTGCCACACGTTGAAATTCCACAGGTCGCTCCTGCGAAGCAATCCTCCGTTGGCTCACTCATCGGCATCGTCATCATTCTCGTACTGCTCGTTGTCGGCGCTTTCTATGCATGGGGTGCGCGCCTCAATAAGCAGAGCGTGCCGACCCAGATAATCACTATCGTCAATTCGACTACAACGACCGCAACCGGTACTTCGCAGTAATATATAAACGTCTACAAAAATACAAAAGGTCAGAGCTTCGACCTTCGTATTCGTACCGTACCTTTGTGTTCAGTACGTTTTCTGTTAAACTCCCGCGATGAGTACGACGAATGTAACGATCAAACGCGACGACAAGGCCTGGGAAGTCGACGTCTCGGCGGAGATTCCAGTTGAGTCGCTCGAGAAGTACCGCGTTGAGACGCTTGCAGAATTGCAGAAAACTACAAAGCTCGACGGCTTCCGACCGGGCAAGGTCCCGACGGAACGCATCGCGGAGATGTATGGCGAAGATACTATTCTGCGCCTTGCTGCCGAGCGCGCGATACAAGCCGAGCTTCCCGAGCTTCTCGCGAAGGAAGAGTTGCTCATCATCGAGGCGCCGAAGGTGACGACCGATTCCCCCGCTTCTGGTAAGGCACTCTCATTCACCGCACGTGCGGGGCTCGCGCCGAAGGTTGAGCTCGCGGATTATGTCGCACTCGCAAAGGGTCACACTGATAAGAAAGAAATGGTCGCCGTCACCGATAAAGAACGACAAGATGCAATGCTCCATCTGCGTCGCGAGCGAGCACGCATCGATAAGATCGAAAACGGAACTGATGCACAGAAAGCAGCAGAAGAGGCGCGCGCAATGGCAGAGGGCGACTTGCCCGCGCTTGATGATGCCTTCGCACAATCGATAGGCTACGACGACGCCGCGGCGTTCGAGAA
This sequence comes from Minisyncoccota bacterium, assembly GCA_035541295.1. Lineage (GTDB taxonomy): Bacteria > Patescibacteriota > Minisyncoccia > Phycocordibacterales > UBA2100 > UBA10103. Next base: position 9,623 of record DATKNP010000033.1, on the reverse strand, counting down.
AACCCTCTCGACCAACATGCAGAATGAAAAAGAAATACAAGCCGCGCAGAAGCGCCGTGGTGCGATACTCGATGAGCTTGTGAGGGAGTCCAAAATATCTTATCCGGCCGTCCTCAAGCATTACGAACTCGACGACATCGAGGCACGCTTCGCCGAAGACATCGGTCGCGCGGGAGCGACCATGGAGCGCTACCTCGCCGAGATCAAGAAGACCACGGAGGAATTACGTACGAGCTGGGAGGCGGCTGCCGAATCACGTGTGAAGGTCCGGCTCATCCTCGCCGAGATCGCCCGCAAAGAACATATTGAACCAGCGCCAGACGTCGTTGAGCATGAGCTCGATCATGCGATTGAACACTATCCGAAGGCCGATCGCGATGCGCTACGTGCCAACGTCATCCACGCGCTGCGCAACGAAATGGCACTGCGCTTTCTCGAAGGCAATCCCGATCCCGTCGGCCATGCCTCGCACGATCATTAACTAATGCAGAGTTGGTTGAGTACTTGCTTTTGATTGCTCTGCCAGCGTTTCACCCTCAAACACACGACGATATAACTTTTCCAATGCTTCTGGATTGTGTGGATCGATATGTTCAAGTGCGTGTTCCGGATGTGTTTCATCACGCCAATAGTCGCCAAATATTCTAGCAGGAAAGTACCCAAATTCATCTTGCTCTGTCCACCACTGTGTCGCCGCTCTCCTTAATCTTTTATTCTCTTCGCTCTTCAAGTCTGAATAATCAATTTCTCCGACACCGGGCCTCAATTTGCTATATGCAAGCAGGGCTAAAAATCCTTGCACGTTCGGATTATCAATTTGCAAACTTCCAAATCTGTTAGGAATCGGTATTTTTTCTTCCTTCTTATCCCTTATACTATTGCCGACTTCCATTGATTCTCCCATACAGTAAAGTATACAGAAAATTCTGCCTAGAATACAGGTGGATCGGATAAGTGACGACGTCGTCTTACAGAGATCAGATCTCTGTAGTTAGATCTCTGTAGTTATCCCCACTTTTTACATAGATCAGATCTCTGTAAATTGTGGGGATAAGTATGAAACGCGGGATTTTATGTGGTAAAAGGGTTTCTCTGTTTCGCGGGTGAGACGCGTGAGGTCGAGTGTGATATTTCTTGTGTAACCAAGATGGAGCCGCACATCTGGTGCAAGAGGGAGGCTATTAGGACGGGACCGAAATAGCTCGGAGTTTTTTGTATGATTAGAAAAACCCTTGATACTGAGGATAATTATCACGTATTATTCCTTGCCACCACTCTGTCTCCCGATGTCCTCGTACATCAGTCTTACTATAGACGAGTAGTACATGTATCAGCTCCTCATCCTTATGAATCGCGACGATGCACCGATTCCCTGAACCGTGCCTTGATACGTCGCTTCCGGCTATCTTGAATTCTGTCTTGCATAGTTTGATCTTCTCAGAATCCGAGATCGTCTCGGCTATCTGTCGTAGAAAAAGAAGGTCGATCTTCGTGAACTCCTCCTTCAAATAGCTCTCAGTCGCCTGCCACGCACCTTTGTATTTCTTGGCAAAATTTTTGATGTAGTGCCGCTGTGTAAACGGCTCGAACATGACCCCGTATTCCATAAGGTTTTAAAAGATATCCACCGGATCCTCTTGGGTGAATAATCCATACGAGACAATCTCATTGTCGTTCGCATAGAGATACGGGAGTTGTTGATGCGTGAAAGCTACGATGTCGGCCGTTTTCTTCCCTTTCCATTTCTTATCAATCTGTTCAATTAGTTTCTTTTCTTCAGAGGATAGGCGCGAAAGAGCATTCTTTGCGCCACCGCGCGTTTCAGAAATCAGCATTGCCCCATCCTTCTGCTCGACGTTAATCTCACCGCCATCAAACATTTCATCGATAAGTCGGAAATACGCATCAGCGACCGGCCCATACTGAATCTTCCGATACTGCATGCCGCTCATGCTGTGGAGGTTCTTATAGAACCATCCGAAGTCGGCAAAATACAGAAGCTTCGCAAGCTTCGTCTTCGGAAGCTGTTTATTGATTCGAAGAAATGCGAGAATCATCTGCCGATATTTTTCATAATCTGGCACAGAGCCGCCCATCATGGTTTCGACGGTGATTCCTAATGTCTCTGCTACTTTTTCGGCTTCAGAGAGACTCAGCTCCCGTACCCCCTGCTCAAAAGCAATATACGACGATCGAGAGATGCCGATTCGTTCGGCCATTGAAGCTTGCGAGAGCCCGCGCTTTTCACGGAGCTCCCTGATAAGGGGCGCGTAAGATGTTGCCATACGCTCATCATACACCACATGTCAGAATTTGCTACATATAAGTATCAAAATACGACATACGAGTCGATAGATTATGGCTCAAAATATATATTCCACGACTTATCAACAGGCAAATCTGAAACTCGATCTTCCGGGATAGGTGTAGTGTAGGTTTGTCTGCCCAGAAATGGGAGGCCGACGGATCAATATTATCAAGACAATAAAATTACCTATGGCAAAGAATGTAATACGAACCAGTCCACGAGTTGCTCGAATTGCTTCGAGAGTGCTCCGCGTCGGTGTAAGTAAATCAACAAAATCGATTGCTGGAGATGCTTTAGTCAACAGGAAAGCTGGATCGAAGCGACGATAGTAAGTGGAAGAAAGAAGGTTCGGTCTGTGAGAAACAACTCTCCTCAAGAATGGCATTGCCGTATTGGGACAGCCACGATAAGCAACGAGAGGATAAGTCAAAGATTGTGAATCTGACATCTCCGATTTCTTACCAAAACCCCGCCGAAAGGCGGGGTTTGAATATTGGTGACGTTATTTCCCCGATTTGGTACGGTTATCCTGTTTGCACAGCATCTGGCAATTTTCTGCGATTGTCTTTCCGCTCACACGCCTCACGTTTCATCTTGCCTCTTACGCAGTAATGAGCTCTCTGAATTTTTTCCGCAACTTCTCATCGACAATATAAATATAGGTCCCTTTTATCCCTCTCGTCAGAAGCGTTTTATAGATATTGATTACATATCGCTCAAGCTCGGCCGGATCGCTGATTGAACGCTTACCATTTATGTCCTTGTACTTTTCCTCCTCTACGATGAGTTTTTTCCTTCTCTCATCGTACGAAAGCTCAGGGCCAATGATTACGGCTACATAATTAAGGTCGTACCCTTGGATCGTGTGAATGCAGCCGACCTCGTTGATAGAGTTTCCGGAATTTACCCAATCGATGTTTTTGCTATTCCATAGAAGTCTCACTCCATCAATCTCAATATCGAATTCCCCTTTCCCCTTCTTAGTTGTCCACGGCCACGCATATCCTGCTACCACACGAGAAAGCGAGTGTTCGTGGTTCTTTTTCTTTATTTCATCAATCATCTTTCCTATGTCAGAGAAAATCTCGAATTCATATTTCTTCGGAGAGTCAAAATGTGTTTTCTTTAGCTCAAAGAGATCGTCGATAAACTTCAAATAATCTTCCCCGCCCTGCACACGCATCTGGCTCGTCAGATAATAATGCTCTGCATTTAAAAGCTGGAAATCCTCCTCTCTCACATCGGCAGGTACAACCGTTTGGTTCTTATCATAAAATAAGATCTGTTGCTTCGACGATCTTACTATCCAGTCTAGCTGCGTGGCATCTTTATCAAAACCTTGTGCTCTATTGAGCGCATCATATGAGCCAAAATTGGCAAGATTAACTCGGCGTCTGAGTCTATGTGCTTCATCAACGATGAGAAGATCGTATTTTTCTTTAATCACGTCGCTCGGCCCAATAACCGTTTCTGATCCGAGTCCAGGTATTCTTTTTACAACCCGCTGAAGAGTTGATCGCAAACTTGTCATAGAAATCACGAGTGCAATTTTGAGATCAGGATTTCCATCCTTTAGGCGCTTGAGTAAATAAAGAGCTAACACCGACTTTCCGGTTCCCGGGCCGCCATTCACGATGTGTGTCTTGATGTTTCCGACCTCGATACTCTTTTCCAATATTTGAGCAATAATTAGCTGATCCTCTGTTAGTGCCTTATATGGTGAGAATTTGAAAAAATCACTATTACGGATTGCTTCAAGACTTTCATTCACTAAATTTAGTCCTTTAAGATACTCCCATAATGATTCGAACTTCGCTCGATATTTTGGTTTATCGTAATAGTTGTGATTGATGAGCCCCTCATTACCATTTTGAAGTTTGTATTTTCCTTCGGCTGATATGTATTGAATCAGAAGTGCTTCTAGGTCAAGATTGGCCGATTTATTAAACTCTTCGTCAGTAATAATGTGAATCTTTTTGAGACGCGCTCGATCCGGATCTGCGATATGCTGTTTGCTTCGCGTGTAGACGTCAGTTGTTTCTCCGATATACATCTCGTGTCCATTTTCTTGAATATAGACCACCGGCCAGTCTAGTCCGTAATGAAAATTCTTAAGCTGCTCGAATTTATCTTTCTCGAATGGAAATGTCTCGACCTGTATCATAGTTCCGTGTACTTTGTATGTTTCCCTTTCGATTTCTCAATAGGATACTTTTTGTCATTCTTTTCCAGCTTCCTTAAAAATGACTCAGTCAAATCAATCTTGAGATCATTAGACATGAGGAGTACCCAATAGAGCACGTCGGCAAGTTCGTCCGCGATATCTTCATGGCGGGTTTTTATTCGTTCTTCCATTTCCTTCTTATTCTTCCAAAGGAAGTGTTCCATGACTTCTGCTGCCTCAAGCGCAAGCGCGATCGATGAGTCTTTAGGATTATGAAATTGTTTCCAATCTCGCGCGTCACGAAATTTGACCACGGACTTTTGTAATTCCTTCAAGGACTTTGGAGGTTTGGGAATCATATGTAACTCGATCATCCCACAAATCCCGCCTTTTCGAAATATCTCCACTCGCCCTGATACTTCTTGCTATCTTCGTCAAACCTAGTTATAGTTGTTATGGCGTTTGGAGGGTTCGCCCTCTCACGGCTTCTAAACGGCGCTGTAGCCAAACGCCAACAAAAAACCCGCCAATTGGCGGATTTTTTGTTTTAATCTTCTTCAGGGATCCCCTCATGCAACAGTCGCGTCATTGTATCGGTATTCATACCCCAAATAGGTACGGGCAATGAACCTCGGAAAGAGTTTTATAAAATTCTTCGCCCTTGGATCGCACTTGCTCGAAGTCTCCTAAATCAATCATATGACCCCATGTGTTCCACAGTATACGATAGGATTTGCATTACCCACATCTCCCCTGCTACACTCCTTCTATATGAACGAAATCAAAGCTCAGATGCTGGTACCGATGGTTATCGAAAAGACCTCGATGGGCGAGCGCGCCTACGACATCTTCTCGCGGCTTCTGCGTGAGCGGATTATCTTCTTGGGTGGTCCTATTAACGACGAGGTCGCTAATCTCGTTATCGCCCAGCTCCTCTTCCTTCAGTCTGAAGACCCGAAGAAGGAGATTTCGCTCTATATCAACTCCCCGGGTGGCGTCGTGACCGCCGGGCTCGCCATTATCGATACGATGCGGCACATCCAGCCTGCAGTATCTACCGTCTGCGTCGGTATGGCGGCTTCGATGGCAGCCGTGATGCTCGCGGCCGGTGAGAAGGGCAAGCGCTTCATACTCCCGAACGCCGAAGTGATGATCCACCAGCCTTCCGGTGGTGCTGAAGGTCAAGCGGCCGACATCGAAATAACTGCAAAACAGATCCTGAAGCTCCGCGAACGCCTCAATAAGATCCTCGCCGATGCAACCGGTCAGAGTTTGAAGAAGATCGAGAGCGATGTCGATCGCGACTTCTTCATGACGGCCGAAGAGTCGGTCGCCTACGGGATTGTCGACAAGATCTTGAAGTAGCTGCTTTGTCCGGTAATGGAAGGTTTTGAAACGCGTGGTATACTGCTCGTGTACCTCTATTAATTATTGATTATTTTCCTGCGTTGAGCATATGCGTGCGTCATCCCGAATAGCAAAAAGAGCTAGGTTTTTAGCCATTTTGTAGCGCATCCCATGCCCGCGCAGGAGTATCCTGCGTATGTTGTCATTAAAATTAATCCTGATGCTTCTCGCAGTCGCGGGAGTTGTCGGTATCGTCGTCGGATACTTCCTCCGACTCATTATCAGCCTCGGCCAGAAGGGTTCAATGGAACTCGAAATCAAGCAGATGATGCTTGAGGCACAAGTCAACGCCAAGAAAATTACGGAGGAGTCGCAGATGCGCGCTGAGGAGAAAGCCCGCGAAGTCTCGACCGAGCTCAAGGAGCGCGAGCGCGAGCTTAAAGTCGTCGAAGAGCGCCTTGTTCGCAAGGAAGAATTGCTCGACAAGCGCCAGACCAATCTCGATGGTGAACAAGAGTCACTCGCCAAGAAAGGCGAGGAGCTCAAAGCAATGCGCGAACAGGCCGAACAATGTAACGAAGAGCAGCAGCGCAAGCTCGAGTCATTGAGCAATTTAAGTGCCGACGAGGCGAAGGCCGAGCTCATCAAGTCAATCGAGAAGCAGTACGAGAATGACTTCGAGAGTCGCATGCGTAAGCTCGAGATCTCCGGCGATGCGCGCATCGAGCAGCGCGCCAAAGAAATCCTCACAACCACCGTGCACCGTCTCGGTACCTCGGTCATTTCCGATGTACTCGCAACGACAGTTACGCTGCCCAACGACGAAATTAAGGGTAAGATAATCGGTAAAGAAGGTCGCAATATACGCCAGTTCGAGCGCTCGACAGGGGTCGACGTCATTGTCGATGACACGCCGGGCACGATTACCCTTTCCTCCTACGACCCGATACGCCGCCAAATAGCACGTATCGCGCTTGAGAATCTCATTCTCGATGGTCGCATCCAGCCAGCAAAGATCGAAGAAGCCGTCCAGAAAGCCGAGCAAGAGATCAACACCATCATCAAGAAGAAGGGTGCCGAGGCCGCCTACGAAGCACGGGTCCCCGACCTCGATCCGAAGCTCGTCATGATCTTGGGACGCCTCTACTTCCGCACGAGTTACGGTCAGAACGTGCTCGATCACTCAGTCGAAGTCGCACACCTTGCCGGTATGCTCGCCGAAGAGCTTGGCGCCAATCCTGCTATCGCGCGCGCCGGCGCACTCTTCCACGATATCGGCAAAGCGGTCGACCATGAGGTTCCTGGTACACACGTCGAAATAGGCCGGCGCATCCTCCAAAAGTTTGGTGTCTCCGACCTCGTCGTGAAAGCGATGCAAGCACACCATGAAGAATATCCCTACGAGACGCCCGAATCGATGATCGTGCAAGTCGCCGATGCCATATCCGGTAGCCGCCCGGGTGCACGCCGCGATTCTGTCGAAACCTACATCAAACGCCTTGAAGAACTCGAATCAATCGCCAATGGTGTGCATGGTGTCGAAAAGAGCTACGCCATCGCTGCGGGCCGCGAAGTGCGCGTAATAGTCAAGCCTGAAGCCATAACTGACCTCGAAGCACGCAAGGTCGCCCGCGAAATAGCAGACAAAATACAGAGTGACTTGCAGTATCCAGGAGAAATAAAGGTGAGTGTCCTTCGCGAAACGCGAGTCATCGAATACGCTCGCTAAATCGATTATTCGCCCCTGCCCCGTGGCGACGAAGTCGCTTTACGGGGGCTGTGGATAGCGCATTGCATCTCCATTGACATCACGGGAATAAGCCCCAAAATAGGGGTAGGTTTTAGGTCGAGGTAGGTTTATATATTTATTCGTTACTAATCAGAAAAGAATATGGCAAATAAAATGGATTTGGCTGAGAAGGTATCAATGACGATCGGGTCGACGAAGGCCGATGGCGAACGTGCAGTCGAGGCAATAATTGAGTTCATCACGAACTCGCTTCAGAAAGGTGAGGAGGTCTCGATAGCAGGCTTGGGCATCTTCGAAGCGAAGACGCGCGCAGGACGCACCGGTCGCAACCCACGCACCGGCGCTACTATCCAGATCAAGGCGATGAAGGTGCCGAAATTCCGCGCTTCAAAGACGTTGAAGGATGCAGTAAAGTAACTCGTCAATACGTTCAACTCGCACTCGAGTGTACAAAATCCCGCCTTAGAGCGGGATTTTGTATTGTATACGGATTAGTTCATCAAATTAGAGCCCGAAAACAATGGTTAAGGCGTTATTTTGATGTCCAAGAAAATCGCGGCCAGCGCATCGAAATCGACCGTTTCAAGCCCGGATCCTAGGCCTCGTCTCAATGTTGCGAACAACTCAGTACCTTGTAGGAACCGCTTGATTGATACGTTGTGCACTTCTGATTTGTACTTGTTGGTTTGAAAGTAACGGTGGTCGGATCACTCCACACTATTTGATGTCCGATGTTTTGAATACCAGCTCGAAACGTTACGGGCTCAGTAGCATCGTTTTGTATAAGTGCGATTCCTAAGGCCTGAGTATAAGAATCCCCTGGTTTCAATAGCTCTTCCACTGGTGAAGCAATGGTAGCGTTACAGGAATATCCCACATCGACCCCGACAGCGTCGTTGTCAGTACTCCAATCGCTAAGACCTCTATAACCGCATCCGTCGGTAGTTCCAATATCTTGAGTGGTATTGCCGAGGTTAGTTATAGTCGCAGTTGCGTCCACATAAGAGAACACGCCACTTCCCATCGTAGTCTTTCCCATATATGCCTCGTAAGGTTCCGTCGCACGTTGCGTATTGCCAAGCGTAATAGTTATGGAAAGCGGAAATGCCTCGTTAGTCTTAAAATTTATTGTTACCGGATTACTCCATACCGGCGCCGAATTTATAGTGGATTTGAAACCTATCCGGAATGTGACGGGAGACGTGCTGGTGCTGTTGATATACACGTATTGCTTAATCGAGTACATCTGACCCGGTTGAACTGTAACAGTCGGAATAACCCCATTTTCGCTAATGATGCCGATTCCACCACCATGCTTCACCATCGGATTATCAACGGTCCACGAGTTATTCGCAGAAACAAAATCTGGATCTACAAGGGTGAGTGCGGCAGTACCGCGATTGGTTAATGTGGCGGTAGCTTGAAAACCTTGTCCAATAAATATCTGCGAAGCTGAGGCGACAAGCGTGATTTGTACATTCGGCGAAGCTGGATTCGTTTGCACGGAGGCTGGGAGAGTCGGACTAGTATCCGAAGAAGGTGTCTGTACGTCGGGATTCGTTGTTTGAATCGAGTTTTGTGTTGGTGAGGGAGTTGGAGCAATCTGGATTGAGGGAGATGGTTGCGAACCAAAAAAGCCCGAGAAAAACAGTACGACTGTCGACACAATGCTACCCAACCATTGCATGCACACATAATAGCACTCCGAACGCAAGCTGAGACCGGCTTAACTTACAGCCAGCGTACTAAATTGATCACCCACCTCTTCTCGTGGCAAAAAAGTTCCAACCAAAATCGTCTCAGTCCCAGCAAGGTTCCAATTCTGAATCAAAGTAGTTCGAACCTTCATAAACCGTGGCTCAATAGAGGTCTGAAAAAAATCGTTTTTTAGCCTGTGCGGATTAGTTCATCAAGTTTGTATCTTGAATCTAGGAGCACCGGTACACTGATACCGGAGGGCCACCGTGATGATGTATGGAGTCTTCGCAGACGTCCACTGTTCTAGCATGTGACACCCCGGTATCAGTGTTCAAGCCACCCATTGCAGGTTGGGA
>DATKNP010000032.1:0-30791 GCA_035541295.1 Minisyncoccota bacterium | reverse complement strand
GTGAGCTATTCCCTGAAAATAAAAAGTTGAGTTCCTGCGTTCACAAAGTACTTGAAAATGATTTCAAATTTAAGGTCACGAACGTAGATGCAATGCGTTTGCAAGTCGGCGAAAGTTTGAAAGAAGATAAGTGGATTGAAGATTCGGATGGATTTTTTGCTCTTGTTGAAATCAAGGGTACAGAACGTGGTGCCAAAGCGAATTGGGTGCGGTCTGATTTAAATGCCCACATTAGAGAATTTGAAGTCGTAAAGGATATTAAAGGGCTCCAGTCCTTACTAATTTTCAATCATGAGCGACGCGTTGAACCGGAATCCAGAAACGCTCCATTCAATGGGGACAGCGACCTGATTGAGTACTGCAAAAAATCAGGCATTCGTCTGGTTTCTGTATATGACCTATTTAAGATGGCAAGAGATATTAAGAGCGGAGTAATTACATCAGAAGAAGCTCGGAAAATGCTAAAGGAAAGTAGCGGATTTTTCTTGTACCAAAATGAGTGAACTTCTAATCACGATTATAGGTGGTCTCGTAGTAGCTTTTCTCGCTTGGCTGTTTGGCTTTAGTGGTGGCAAATCAAAGGTTGTGGTTCAAGGGATAAGGGTTCGCCGGACTGGTAAGTGGATGATGCTTATATCCGCGGCAATGATTCTTGGAGGCCTAGCTTGGGCAAGCTCAAACCAACTCTACGGCTACACATTGGCCGGCTATGGAGTACTCTTTTTCATCGTTGGGAAGGTCGTTGCTTGGTTCCAAAAACTGTAAAATCAGCACTCCGAAAACTCCGATTTTTCCAAAAATATCCGAATCGTAAAAATTGGACGATAGTGATATTTTAAGCCATACAAGTCAAAAATGGCCACTCGGATAATTCGGATTTTTCGGAGTGGTAGAAAAATGCTGAAATCGATAATTTTCGGTATCATTATCTGCAATGGAAGCCGACAACAATCCACGGCAAAAATGGCTAATGGTGAGACGTCTCAAAGAGGACAGCATTTTGGCAGGGTCAGCGGAGTGGGCGCGGCACGAAATCGCTAGACATAATATCGCTGGCTATCCTTCTGTTGACAGACAAATAGCCATACTAGAAGAATTACAAAAGCAGGGAGCGATAGAAGTAAGGCAGGGTTTCGGTCCGTCTGGAAACTTGATGGTCATCTATGTAGATGACTTCTACTTGAGGCCGGATAACACCTACGGCAAGGGAGTGAGCTTCAAAGTGCTTGCGCGCTTTCATGACTTGTACAAGGAGTATGCCAAGTATGAAAGTGGTGCTACTAGCACTGCACCGGTGCAATGCTGGATTACTAGAGAAGGCGGCGAATTCCTTTTTAATGGCAAGCCGGTACACATCAAAAATCCGGATGCTAAATCAGTGCAGATTTTTAGCGCGACATACTTTCTTAAACCAACAGGCGGTACGGTGAGCTACCGAGATATTAAGAAGAAATGTGGCGCTGATAAAAAGTCCGTACAGCGTGCGCTGACCGGAGAGTACGCAGCTTTTTTCCGAAGTGTGCCCGACATTAAACGCACACCGTCCGACAGACCACTTTTTGAAGCAGACAATACTGGAGAACGGTTGATATTCAATAACGAGAGGCGTTGAATTACGCCTGTGGATTCTCTATCGCGCGGGTATAAATAACCGCTGTATTTGAGAGTGTTTTACTCTTTTGGGGAAAGTCGGGGAATTTCAAGGACACTCACATTCTTGAAATCATGAGTAGGTGATTTCCCTTGAAGATTTAAGAAAAATAGACCCCGAACTCAATGACCTCACTGATGAGGAGCTTGAGCAAATCAGAGCCGAGCTTTATCAGCTTGGCCAACTTGCGTTTGATGTCTGGTGGTTAGAAAAAGACGGTTCCAAAAATCCCGTTGGGTCGTTGACAGAACATAAGGAGACGGCTTCCATATAGCTATGACTGTCCTCCTAAATAAGAACACTGATGATAGAGAGAAAAACGGCATTGTGTATGTCCGTGTTTCTTCTTGGGAACAGGTTTCTAATACGAGCTTGGAGAAGCAGCTTAAGGATTGCAAAGAATACGCTTCTCGTAATGGCATCAAAGTTTTGGATGAGTTTGTTGAAGAAGGTGAATCGGCAAAAAGTGCCAACCGAACTCAATTTCAAAAAGCTTTAGCGTTTTGTGCAAAATCTCGCCCTGACTTTTTTATTGTCTACAAAATAGACCGGTTCGCACGCAATCAAGACGACCATGTGGTCACAAGAGCTTTGCTTAAGCGATACGGCACAGAATTACGCTCCGTCACGGAGGCGATAGATGGTTCTACGATAGGCCGATTACAAGAAGGCATTCTCTCGGTCTTTGCAGAGTTTGATAACAATGTTCGTGCGGAAAGAAGTAAGGGTGGAATGATTGAGAAAGTTAGAAAGGGCGTATGGATTTGGCAGGCGCCACTCGGGTACAAGCGGTTGACCAAGGGAGGCAATTTGATAATTGATGACGACTACGCACACTTTATAGCCACAATCTTTTCTGAATTTTCAAAAGGAACATATAGCTACAGAGCCATAGCGGAACACATGGCAAACCGTGGATTCCGAACGCGAAATGGCAAAAAGCCACGCCAACAACTCATGGAAAAGCTAATCCGAAATCCGGTTTACTGCGGAAAGATTGTTGCCTTTGGAGAAGAAGTACAAGCCACGTTTCCCGCCATAGTTGATGAATCATTGTGGTGGAAGTGCCAACCTGGAATTCGCAGAAAAGCAAACTTTGTACCTCATAAAATAAACAATCCGAATTTTCCCTTACGAGGCACCGTATGTCTTGCTTGCTCTCAAAAAATCACCGGTAGTTATTCAACCGGCCGTAAGGGTGTTAAGTACTCTTACTATCACCATTACCGTAAGGGCTGTGACGCTGTTAAAAATATCCCTAAAGAAACGTTTGAGCAGAACTTTATTGAGTGCCTGAATGAAATAACGCCCAGTGAGCGTTATGCAAAAATCTTTAAAGCTATCGTGCTTGATATATGGCAATCCAACTACAAGAAGCTAGATTCGGAGAACGAGCGAGTACGCAAAGAAATTCAAAACTTGGAGATAGAACGACAACGTGTTTTTGACCTTCATCGTTCTGGTAAATATACGGACGAGGAATTTCTAGAGCAGAAAAATATAGTAAACACGGTCGTCCAGCAGAAAACCCGCTTGCTTGAAGAAAAGCGCATTGAGGCCTTTGATATGGATGCTGCTCTTGAGTATTGCTTCCGTTTTGTGCGCCAAACCGCAGATACGTGGATTGCACTAGAAAAGCTACCCGCACACCGTATGCGGTTCCAAAAACAGATATTCCCTGAAAAAATGACTTTTGATGGCCAAAAGTTTGGAACCGGCAAAATGTCTTTGGTTTACAAGATAAACCAAGAATCCTCGGGTAAAAAATCTCAAGTTGTGACATCTCAGGGATTCGAACCGAAGTTTTTGGGGTCGTCGTTTTACGGAGACTTATTTAAGCCATGTCTCAGCACTTTTTATCGGTACTATGCCGACAGTTCGGATCCCCACGCCGCCGCCCGTAGTAGTTTTTATCGGTGCTATGCCGAGCCTTATTTTGAGCGCCGGTTATGCAACATATCTTGGGAAACTCTAGAGACCTTTTAGGGATTCGAACCCCCTAGTCTGTGATGTGATATAGCAGTTCTCAAAAGTCGAAATCTGTGGGATATTTTTAGCAAGTGATATGGGTGAATATAAAATTCGTTCAACGTCCAAGAACTCTGCGGACATCGAGGATATTATCTTACGTGAGACAACCACAACAAGAACGGTCTTTCGCCCGGTTGTCGTCAACAACCCCCATGATCAAAATTCTGCCGTACGGGGACAACTAATTTTTCAGAAAAAATCAAAAGATGGTGAATGGATCGAATCAAAATCGGTATTCAGCCTCTCCACACTCAAACAAGGCGAAAGTGCTAGGTTTGATTTGCACACGGAGAGTATCGCGAAATTAATAGATGAGACATCTAGTCTACGCGAGCTTTACAAGAAATATGGTATACGCTTTGGTACACATAGGTATGTGGTTACAGAAGCAAATATCGCAAGCATCATCGAACAGGTCTCGAGATTTGAGAATAAAGATGCCATCCTTGAAGCCCTCAAGAATTTGCAGGAGAAGGACTTGCAAAATCTAAGCTCGATACTTGGCGTCAGCAAAATTAAAAAACTGATTGATATCTGGCACAATAACGAAACGAACGATGTTGAAGAGTTTTGGCAGCAGACATTCGAAGAACACCCGTGGGTTCTTTCACAAATATTCGCTAGCCCTTATATTTTTATCCAAGGCAAACCGTACTTCGGGGGCAAGACGGATTCGGATCATGGAGGCGTTAAAGGAGATCTCTTGTACAAGAATATCCAGACCAATAATGCAGCTTTTATTGAGATCAAGACTCCTGCAAAATTATTGATGCAAAAAGGTTTTTATAGAGGAAAAAGTGCGGAAGATCATAATGCGGTAAGTTCCGCAAGCACTGATCTGAGTGGGGGTATTGTGCAGGTTCTTAACCAGCGCAATGTGTTGTTGAGGAAAAAAGACTCAATTGATGCTAACCGTTACGAGAGCCACGTATCAAAGTGCATTTTAATTATTGGAGACTGTCGCAAGTTAGATATTGTCGGTAAAAAAAGCTTTGAGTATTTTCGGAATTCAAACAAGGAGGTGGAAATAATTACTTTTGACGAGTTATTTGTACGACTTGAGAAATTGGCTGAAGTTTTAAGTACTTGAACTCACTCCCTCTATTGTCACCGTACCGTTATTAACCTTGAACTTCGACTTGAAGCACCCCATCAACTCGCGTTTTTCCTCGTTCGTACCCTCCTTAAGTTTCCGTATCCAATCCAAAAGCATGCGATAAGCCTAGATTTTTTGGTTAGGGATTACAAGCAGATGCGTGATACACTCACATTGGCATGCGTACCTACTCGCAATATCGCTCATATAAAAAGCCTTCATGGGCTTCTCCGGCGTGGCTTTTCGTGCCGGTGTGGACGGTGTTGTATATCCTCATTGCTATATCTTTTGGCTACGTAGGCTACTCATGGGTAACAGGTACACTCTCTGTTGGTATCGCCATTCCTTTCATACTTAACCTTGTATTCAACGCCCTATTTACCACGATTCAATTCCGCTGGCACAACTTTACGCTTGCGGCAGTGGACGTACTTCTCGTGTGGCTAACCTTGGTATGGGCACTCATAGCAATCTTTCCGATTGTGCCATGGGTGGCGTATATCAATCTGCCGTATTTGGCTTGGGTAAGCTTTGCCTCGGTATTGCAGCTGACGGTTACTGCAATGAATAGAAAGTAGGTAGCTTTGGACGCTTCCTCTCGTGAGAACGGGACTCCCCAAAGTGCCCAAAATGGGATGTATACTTAGGGTGGAAGTGCTGGCACTGAGGGTTAAAAGCTTTTATTAAGTTAAAGAATACATATGATTCTAAAGAATATGTGGTGGTTGATATTGCTGCGCGGTATTTGTCTCATTATATTCGGTTTATTGGCGATGGCTTGGCCCGGGATCACGCTGATCACCCTAGCCATGCTCTTCTCTGTGTACGTCTTTGTTTCAGGTGTTATTAACATCATCCAGGGTATTGTCAGCGTCGAAAAGTATCGATACTGGTTTCTTGTCTTAGCACTGGGAGTGTTGGAAATTGCAGCGGGAGCTTATGCGTTGACACATCCTCTCATTTCGATTGCCACACTCGCGCTTCTCATCGGGTTTATGTTTAGTTTTCGAGGAATCCTAGAAATCATTGCCGCATTTGATATCGCATACAGCGGTTCAATGCGGACGTACTTTATAATCGTCGGGATCTTGGGCTTAATCGCCGGTGTCGTGGTTCTCATATATCCTGTAGCGGGTGGCTTGGCGTTTACTTGGGTGTTGGGCGTGTATGCACTTATAGCAGGAGCTATCCTCGTCGCATCGTCAATAACATTACAAAACATCGCCAAGGAGGTCTTGAGGTAACGCGAAGAGATTCGATCATGCCCGCGCGAGTGCGATGAGTGTCACCTCAGCGTCGTGACGTTCAAGCGTATGACCTGCATTTACCAGCGTCGCGCCGGTCGTCGTCACGTCGTCGATGACGAAGATGTGCGTGTGCCGCAGCGCTCGAGGCTCGGGAGCAGCGAAAGCGTGTTTCATATTGGCGATACGCGCGGTGCGTGCGAGCGATGTCTGATGGGGAGTGTCGCGTATACGAACGAGTAATGATTCTGAGACCGTCGCGAGCTCGCCCGTGCGTAGTTCGGGCGGAAGTTGCTCAAGTACCCGTGTTATTTGGTTGAAGCCACGATCACGCATACGTATCGGGTGGAGCGGCAGGGGAACGATGAAGACTGGTCGTGGTGAAAAACTTCGTAACACGGCGAGTTCTTCACGAAGAAAGTCAGCAAGTACCATGGCGCACAGCTTCGCCGCACGCTCATTGCCGTCGTATTTGAGACTACGAATCAGATCGCGGACTTCGGTGCGACGATAATCCATCAATGTCGTAATAGTCGTGCCCAAGAGCTCGTGTACAGCGACCACCTTCGGGATATCACCGAAGCGACGTGCTTTGGTGCGCGTTGTATGCGCGTGTGGCGGCAGTAGTGCATCGATGCATTCAGCACCAAACACACGCAGAAACGCTACGATGCGACCCCAGTCCATATCAATAATCTAAAGTATAGCTCGTCGACGGAGCGGCGACGAGCGACGAGGTGTTATAATTTCTATCATGGCGTTCTCTTTCGGAAAGTTACTACAAGGAATGCGTTCGACCGACGGTAGCGTTGTCGGTGTCGACATCGGATCCTCTTCGATAAAGGTCGTCCAACTACGGGCGAGCCGCGGGATCGCGATACTCGAAACCTATGGAGAAATAGCGTTGGGACCCTACGCAAGCAACGCGATCGGTAAGACCGTGCGTCTACCGGCAGAGAAGCTTGCTGAGGCCCTACTTGATCTCATGCGAGAAGCGAACGTGACCGCACACGAGGCGAGTGTCTCCATCCCGTTTTCATCGAGCTTGCTTACGGTCATCGACTTGCCGAAGGTCGATGCCGAATCGCTCAAGCGCATCGTGCCCCTTGAAGCCCGCAAATACATACCAGTGCCGGTCTCCGATGTTGTTTTGGATTGGTTTGTTATTCCTCCTGAAGAAAACGAAACAAGTGCGTTCGACAAGGTAACTGATCCAAAGAAAACAAAGCTGCCCAAAGGACAAGAAGTTCTTTTGGCTGCGATACACAACGACATTCTGCGGACTTACAAGAGCGTCTCTTCGAGCGCCGGCTTACAAGTCGACTTCTACGAGATAGAGGTTTTTAGTGCGATACGCGCGACCGTCGAGCACGGTATCGCACCGTTGCTTATGGTCGACATTGGTGCATCAACCGCGAAAATGTATATCGTCGAACGCGGCATTGTGCGTCTCACCCATATTGTAACAGCCGGCGGCCAAAACATGACTGAAAATCTGGCAAATACCATGACCTGGGAATTCGAGAAGGCAGAGCGTGTGAAGCGTGAACGTGGACTTATCGCTTCTACCGCATACTCACGCACTGAGAACGAGAATATCAGTGCGGCATTGTTATCAACACTCACCCGTGTGTTCGAAGAGGTAAATCGAGTATTATTGAGTTACGGTGAGCGATCGAACAAGAACGTGGCGCGCGTAATTCTCACTGGCGGCGCTGCGTCGCTCCCCGGCCTTGTTGATGTTGCGAAGACGTCACTGAACGCGGAAGTGATCATCGCAAACCCGTTCTCCCACACCGAAGCACCGGCATTCCTCGATGACGTGCTGCGGCAGATCGGCCCAGGGTTTGCTGTTTCAATAGGACTTGCACTCAGGAAGCTCAAACATTCATAACGATATGGAAATTGGTGTACCTAACTCATTCATACCACATGACGCAACGACGCCGACCGTTGCTCATCATTATGAAAGTAGCAACGGTCTCGCCGATCTGCTCACGCTACTCGCCATTGTCTTCTTCATAGCATCCGTGGCACTTGCTGTGGGTTCGTTTCTCTACTTGCAATATCTCAACAGCGAGAGCGCGAAGGAGCAGGGTCAGATCCAGGCTGCACAAGCTGCATTTGACCCAAAGCTCATCACGCAGCTCTCTATCCTCGACAAGCGCATGAAAGCGGGACAGACGCTTTTGAGTGCACACCTTGCGCCGAGTACGTTCTTCGACATGCTCGACCAGACAACGGTCACGACAGTCTCTTTTTCAAACCTCAGCTTCGATGCGACCGATCCAGCCGCTATGAAACTCACCATGGCGGGCACCGCGCGCGACGTCAATTCAATTGCGCTGCAAGCTGATCTCTTCGGAAAGACCGGCGTGATCACCAACGCCATATTTTCCAACATTGATGAGCAGATTGATGGTGTACATTTCACAGTGAATGCGAGTGTCAATCCAGCGAGCCTCAACTACGAGACCCTCGTGACCGGACAATCACCCAGTACGGTCAATCAACTTCCTGCATCCGCTACACCTACTACCGGCACACCGCCACTCCCTTCGAATTCTAACGCTCTCTCCGTGCCACCATCTTCTGTTGCTTCATCAACGAATCCCTAATATAGATTTATGCGCTCAATTATTGCAATCATCGGTATCGTCATCGCGATCGCACTCTTCTTTACCTATACAAAGTCGACCTACGATTCGATACAAGCCACCCAGGCGCAGTTGTCACAATACAATGCTGCACTCGACAAAGCGACGCAGCTCCAACAGCTCAAACAATCACTCCTCGCCAAATACAACTCGTTCAGTCCCGATGATCTGAACCGACTCAGCACATTGCTGCCGGATCAGGTCAACAATATCAGTCTCATCCTTGACCTCGACACACTGGCACGCCAGTACGGATTAGCACTTCAAAATATAAATGTTGAACCATCACAATCGAACGGGGGAGATGTCGGATCCGGTCAAGACACCGTAGGTGTGTCTACGTCGCCCTATAGTTCGCTCAACGTCACATTCACGGTAAATGGCACCTATGCACAATTTGTCCAATACATAACAGCCCTTCAAAAAAGCCTTCGCATCGTCGATCTTACTCAATTGAAGATAAGCCGACAACAAAGTACATCTTCGGGGGGTCAGTCCGGAGGATCGGTATTTGGTGGCAACAGTACCAATACGGTGTATACATACAACATTACGTTGCAGACGTACTGGCTTAATACCTAAGAATATGATCAATTCACTCCTTCACAGTAAACTCGTTATCGTCTTGATCATCATCGTGGTGTTGGGCGCGGGTTGGTATGGCCTTACATCGTCGTCAACAGCACCGAGTGGACCACTCACCGGAACAGCTCCTGACACGAGCGGGGATCAGGCAATCGTTTCGAACCTGCTATCACTCCAGTCTATTTCGCTCTCAGGTACGATTTTTTCTGACCCGGCGTATGCGACGCTGCAGAGTTATACGACTGCGATCGTCAGCGTTCCCGTGGGACGACCAGATCCTTTTGCGCCCCTGTCTACACAGGCTACACAAGCGAGCGCAGCCCCGCAGAGTGGTACTGCGTCCAAACCGGCGAACTAGTGCAACAGCGCAATGCCGAAAGAACAGAACATACCGAAGCAGATGCCGCTGGTTCCTGCGGGCGTCTCAGTCTCTATGCCGACCCGTGCATTGGGTGGTACTGAACAGATTCCATACGATATCTTGCGCTATATTCCGCAAGAGTCTGCAGAACACTACCGGCTCGCACCGCTTGCCGTCACGGACGGTGTGCTCGAGATTGGTATGGTCGACCCGGATGATATTCATGCAATCGATGCACTGAACTTCATCGCGAAGGCAACGAGTATGCCCTTCAAGGTGTTTCTCATCTCGCCTGACGACCTGGAGCGCGTGCTCAAGATGTATCGCGGATTGAGCGGCGAGGTGGAACGCGCGGTCTCTGATCTCGAGACAGCCGATATTGGCAAGCCTAAGCAAGAGCGAGCTGATCAAGAATCAGGAGAAGAACTGCTCGATCTTGATGAGCCCGGTATTTCGCGCACGCGAGGGACCCTCGGCGAGCAGGAGAATATCCAAGAAGATGCGCCAACTATCAAGATAGTCTCCACCATCCTCCGCTATGCGATAGACGGAAAGGCATCTGATATTCACATTGAGCCTTCACCTGTTGGTGTGCGCGTACGCTACCGTGTCGACGGCGAGCTTCACACGAGCGTTATCCTTCCGTTGAAGGCACACCGTGGCATCATCGCGCGCATCAAAGTACTCGCCTCGATGCGCCTTGACGAACAACGCAAGCCACAAGACGGCCGCTTCGCTGCTTCAATAGATGGCCGCGAGATAGACTTCCGTGTCTCGACACTTCCATCGTACAGCGGTGAGAAGGTCGTCATCCGTATTCTCGATCACGACCAAGGATTCATTTCACTTGATCAAATAGCACTTACGGAACGCAATCTTGCGCTTATGCGGCGTGCCATCACGCGCCCACATGGTCTTATCCTTATATCTGGTCCGACGGGATCCGGTAAGTCGACGACGCTCTACTCGATGCTCACTGAGCTCGACCGCGAGAAAAAGAACATCCTTTCGCTCGAGGATCCTATCGAGTATTACGTCGAAGGTGTCATCCAGTCGCAGGTACGACCCGAAATAGGCTATACCTTTGCAAACGGTTTGCGCACGACCTTGCGTCAAGACCCCGATGTCATCATGGTTGGCGAAATCCGCGACAGCGAGACTGCGAAGCTCGCATTCCAGGCAGCACTCACGGGGCATCTCGTGCTCTCGACTATTCACACCAACGATGCAGTGGGAACGATCTCGCGTCTCATCGATATGGGTGTCGAACCGTACCTCATACCGCCGGTACTCATTCTCTCCATAGCACAGCGTCTCACGCGTACGTTGTGCCCGGGTACTGGCATCGAGACACCATTGTCGGCCTCTGATAGAAAAAGTATCGAAACACAGCTTCAGACCTTGCCAGAGAAATATCGATTTCCCCTCCGGGATACACTCTATGAACCGCAGAAAACTCCCACCTGTCCGACGGGTATGCGCGGTCGTATGGCAGTCTTCGAAATATTGGAAATGTCTGCGGAAATCGAGAAAATTGTGCTCGATAATCCCGTTGATTCCAAGCTCTGGAATGCTGCACGTGCGCAGGGCATGCTCACGATGCGCGAGGATGCTATAGTTAAGGCGTTTGATAAGAAGATTCCGTTCTCAGAGGTTTCGTCGCTCTCGAGTCTTATGCTCATCAACGACGAAGCGGGCGATGATATGGAACCGAAGGTATTAGAATTTGATACAAAAGCAAAAGTAGAAGAAACTAAAAAGAAAAAGACCGAGGAAACTTCAGAAGAAACTACATCTGTATGAGCGATACCGTACCAACGCCCCCACATGGAAAGATACTTCTCGTCGACGACGATAAGTTTCTGCTTGAGATGTACACCATGAAGTTCACCCAGCAGGGCTTTGAACCGCAGGGGTACCTTTCCGCCAAAGAAGCACTCGACGTCCTCGTGAAAGGCTTCGTTCCTCAGGCGATTCTCTTTGACCTCATCATGCCGGAACTTGACGGGTTTGCGTTCTTGGAGCAGTTGCGATCACAGAAGCTTGCTCCCAATGCGCTGAAAGTTGCATTGACCAACCAAAACAGCGAAAGCGACCAAATGCACGTCAAGGATCTTGGTGCCGACCTCTGTCTCGTCAAGGCAAGTATGATTCCATCGGAAGTTGTCAACACAGTGAGTGCCGCATTGGCAAAGCGAACCTCCTAAGAGCGCTATACTAGATTCAAATGGATTACGCGCCGACACTCAAGAAATATTTAACCGTGCTCGTGCACGAGGGCGCTTCAGATCTGCACCTCTCAGTCGGTGCGCATCCGACGATACGCGTCTCCGGATCACTTCTGCCGATGCTCAAGGAACCCGTCATGACCATAGCGGACACTGGCGGATTTTTGCAGTCGATGATTGATAAAGATCAATATGGTCGTTTTATCGATACGCAAGAATGTGACTTCGCCTACCAGACCGAAGATGGGACGCGCTATCGCGGCAACGCATTTTTCCAACGTGGTTCTATATCGGTTGCACTACGCCTCATACCGAAGAAGATCCGAACCGTAGCGGAGTTGAATCTTCCCGACGTCCTCCTGTCGTTTGCCCGCAAATCGCAAGGGTTTTTCCTCGTCGTTGGTCCGGTAGGGCAGGGGAAGACGACGACGCTCGCTGCACTCGTCGATACAATCAACACCGAACGCATGGAACACATCGTTACCATAGAAGACCCCATCGAATACGTATTTGATCCCAAGCAATCACTCATCGATCAGCGCGAAGTACACGTAGACACGAAGGACTTTCCCATCGCACTCCAGTCGGCCTTCCGTCAAGACATTGACGTCCTACTTGTGGGCGAAATGCGCGGCCCGGAGACTATCGCTGCGGCAGTCACGGCAGCCGAGACGGGGCACCTCGTATTCTCGACGCTGCATACCAACAATGCCTCACAGACGGTAGACCGCATCATTGACTCGTTCCCCGCCGCACAACAAGACCAGATACGAATCCAGCTTGCGTCGTCCTTGACGGGGATTTTCTCTCAGCGTCTCTTGCCGCGCATCTCCGGCGGTCTCGTACCCGCATTTGAACTCCTTATCAACAACAGCGCCGTCGGGAACCTTATACGCGAGAAACGCACGCACGAAATAGATACTGTTATAGAGACGAGCTCTGGTGAAGGCATGATCGATATGAATAGAAGTCTCGCGGAGCTCGTCGCCCGCGGTGATATTTCTGTCGAGACCGCATACCAAAACTCTCTCAACCCGAACGTGCTCAACAAGTTGCTCTAAATCTAATTCGATACCATGGCCAATTTTTCGTACACAGCGCTCGACGCAGACGGCAAGGAACGCGAGGGGACTATTGATGCTTTGAACATCGATCTCGCGATAGCGGCGCTCCAGCGTCGGAGCCTTGTCATATCGCACATCGAGCCCATCGCTAAGAAGGCCGAGCCGGGTTCCAAGTTTTCGAACAATATTACGATCTTCGATCGTGTGACCAACGAAGATATCGTCATGTTGAGTCGCCAAATGACGACGCTCTTCGAGGCGCAAGTCTCCGCACTGCGCGCGTTTCGCTTGCTTGCTGCCGAAGCACGCACCGCGAAGCTCGCGCTCAAACTTGGCGAAGTCGCCGATGAAATCCAATCCGGCAGCACTATTTCTATGGCACTCTCACATCATCCGGATGTCTTCTCACCCTTTTATGTCAACATGGTCCGCGCGGGAGAAGAATCGGGCAAGCTTGATGAGACGTTTTCGTTCCTTGCCGCGTACCTCGATCGCAACTTCGAAATCACGCAGAAGGCCCGCAACGCGCTCATTTATCCGGCATTTATCATCCTCACGTTCGCCGTCGTCATGACCTTGATGATGACGGTCGTCATACCCAATCTCGCCGGCATGCTTACCTCGGTCGGCGGGGCGGAGCCCTTGCCGACCGTGATCGTGCTTGGTGTTTCGGCGTTCTTCAAGACGTACATTATTTTCATTCTCATTATCCTGCTCGGATTTGGTGCCTTTATCTATCGGTATTCGCAGACTCCGAAGGGTAGTGAGGTGCTCTCGCGCATACGTCTGAAGACGCCCGCTATCGGTGGCATCTACGAGAAGATATTCCTCTCTCGTATCGCAGACAACCTCTCTACAATGTTGCGCAGCGGTATCCAAATATTGCGCGCGATAGAAATAACTGCTGCGGTCGTCGGCGACCCGGTGTACAGCCACATCCTTGAAGAAGCCTCGAACGATGTGAAAGGCGGCCTCCCGCTCTCAGATGCGCTGCGCAAACACCCCGAGATGCCTGGCATCGTCGTCGCGATGATTAAGATCGGCGAAGAGACCGGCAACATGGGCACCATCCTCGATACGATCGCGCGCTTCTATCGACGCGAGGTCGACAATGCAGTCGACACACTCGTCGGCCTCATCGAGCCCATCATGATCGTGGGACTTGCGGTCGGTGTTGGTATCTTGCTCGCGGCAGTCTTGCTCCCGATCTACAACATCGCTTCTAGCTTCTAGTCACTAGAAGCTAGTCCGTGGTTATCCACACAACACCATTGATTCAATAAGAAAGTGTAAGGCAACGATATACAATATACGTACACGATATCTTACGTGTCAGAAGGTTTGTTTATTATTAGTTATTAATATAAGAGAATATAGTTATGAAGAAATATTACCAACGAGGGTTTACCCTCATCGAACTCTTGGTCGTCATCGCGATCATCGGCATCTTGGCGTCGATCATTCTCGCATCGCTCGGGACCGCGCGCAGCAAGGGTATTGATTCTGGTATAAAGAGTGATCTCGGTAGTGTTCGGGCGCAGATGGAAGTCTATGCAGCGGGTAACAACAACAGCTACTCAGGGGGCTGTGCGGCACTCGGCAGCGCGAATCCTCCAGGTGCTGGCACGATCCTTGCTGGTGCAGTAAGCACGGTTACTGGTGTGATCTCAGGAGGTGTCACCCTCAATACCGCTTTTGCAACTGCGGGTGCGTACAACAAGGTCACCTGCCACGACCAAGCTGGTTCATGGTCCGCCGAGGCACCACTCTCTAACTCGGTAGCGGCTACACCATCTCTCTGGTGTGTAGACAGTACGGGTAATTCGAAGCCGGAGAACGCGGGTGTAGGTGCGAGCTTATCTTCCTGTACATAGGTCTGTATCGTTATAGTCTTGAACTACAGTACAAAAGGGCTCCTAGGAGCCCTTTTGTACTGGGAGTGAAGAAATATTGATGCACATCAGGACTTTCTAATAAACAGTGGATAACTAGAAACATTCTCACGCAGTGCTGTATACTTACCTCACCTAGCCTCGTTGTTGTTGAAAACGGCAGGCATAAAGTTTGGGGAAATGCACCTTATTAATATTTAAAGAAGATAATTATGAAGAAACATTATCAACGAGGGTTTACCCTCATCGAACTCTTGGTCGTCATCGCCATCATCGGCATCTTAGCGGCAATCATCTTGGCGGCCCTTGGTACTGCACGAGAGAAGGGGAGTGATGCCAAGCGCGTCGAAGAACTCAAGAGTATCCAGAACGAGATCTCGATACTTGATACCACGGGTAGCTCTCCAGGACTTGTCACTTTTGCTGGTTGCACCGGAAGCTATGCAGCTCTGACGACTTGTTCAGGAGTAGGAACCGGGCAGGAACTTGTCAACTTCTTAGATCCTAATGATGATCCGACTAACCCTACACTCCCTGCGTGCACCAATACATCCACTGACCCATGTGAGTATTCAATCAGTCAAGCAGATGGTGGTCCTAATCCAACAACTCAAGATTGGGAAGTGTGTACCTATCTCCAATCAGGCTCAGGGCAATTTGGTTCGGGACTTGTCAGCATCAGTAGCTCAAGCACGAGTATCGTGGCCGGTTGTGAATAAGCTTACTTAATAACAACCCCTTGATCGCTGTTCCATAACTATGAACAAAATTAGAATTAGGCGCATCTCGATAAGGGGCTTTACACTCATTGAACTTCTCGTCGTTATAGCCATCATCGGCATCTTGGCCTCGATTATTTTGGCATCGCTATCTACTGCCAAGTCGAGAGGTCGTGATTCCAAGCGCATCTCCGACATCAAGCAGATACAGCTTGCACTCGAGCTCTTTTATGATGCCAACGGTTACTATCCAGCCAACATCTATACAGGTAGCCCAAGCCCATTGGTCTCGGGTGGCTACATCTCTTCTATGCCGACTGACCCTTCTGTGGCTGCCACTTGTACCAGCGACGGCACTGCTGGCTGCTATGACTATGTAGGTCTATGTTCGGCAGGGGGAGCGTGCACGCCGACTTCATATCACCTCGCCGCCGATCTCGAGCTCGCACAAAACACAGCGCTCGGACAAGATGCAGATGCGTGTCCAGGAACGAGCGGCAACGCAGGGACGCTTTGCGCGAGTGGTAATGGGACGCATGACCTTCCGCCGTCGAGCCTTAGCACAAATGGTGACTTCAACGGATTGAGTGCCGTGGCAAATAGTGCAAGTAACACTGTATGCAACACTACTGCTGGCACACCGTATCCCGGAACGGAAGTGTGCTTCGATGTGACACCATAGCCACTTCGACTGCGCTATACTAGCAGGGTCATGTTCGCGATATTCTACGCCCTCGTCTACGGTCTCTTCGGCCTCGTCATTGGTAGTTTTCTCAATGTCGTTATCATTCGACGCGGCGCACGCACACTCGGTGGCAGGTCGGGATGCTTGAGCTGTGGAGCACGACTTGCTTGGTACGATCTCATACCGGTCCTATCGTGGCTTGCCCTGCGGGGTCGTTGCCGCACATGCAATGCCTCGATCTCGCTGCAGTATCCGCTCGTTGAGGCGTCGACGGCGATGCTCTTCGCGCTTATCGGCTTATCGCCATTGCCTATAGCGATGCAAGCCGTCTCACTCGCCATCATCGCATTTCTCGTTCTCATTACCGTGTACGACTTGCGACACACAATCATTCCCGATGAATGGTCGTACTCGTTCGCACTCCTTGCGTTTGCTGCGGGACTTCCGTTTGCACTTCAGCAAGGCCTAGAGAGCGGTCTCGTCCCACTTCTCATCGCCGGACCCCTGTGTGCCTTACCGCTCTTCGCCCTGTGGCTCGTCTCGCGCGGACGATGGATGGGTCTTGGTGATGCGAAGCTCTCGCTCGGTATTGGATTTCTCCTCGGGATCGGACCCGGACTTCTTGCTATCTTTTTTGCGTTCCTCATTGGAGCCTTTGTATCGGTCTTTGTCTTGTTGCCGTATTCATATCTCCGGTACCTTCTCCTGCAGATGCAGGGTTCGAAGAGGATAACTCGCTTTCGCCTCACTACGAAGGGCTTTACAATGAGAAGCGAGGTGCCGTTCGGACCGTTCTTAGTCCTCGGTACGCTCGTGGTTTGGTTATGCAGTATCTATAGGCTGCCGCTGCCACTTCTAGACATTATATGAAAAGACAGTTATCAAGCACCACTCATCATACGTCGTACCTGTCGATCGGCGCGGCGGGCTTCAGCCTCATAGAACTCTTGGTCGTCGTCGCTATTATTACGCTTGTCTCCGCGGTCGTCTTTGCCAACATCAACAAATTTGGTGGTCAATCACGGCTCCAAAGCCTTGTATACGATATCGCACTTACCATTCGACAGGCGCAAGTGTATGGCATATCGGTTAAACAGGTAGCAGGTTCAAATTTTGATACCGGGTTTGGAGTAAGTTTCAATCTAGCTAATCCGGCACTATACCGATTGTTTAATGATATCAATGAAAATGGAAAGTATGATGCGGGTGAAGATGTTTCGCCCTCCCCGTATGCAATTAATCAGAACTACGTTTATTCGAAACTGTGCGCGACAATATCCGGTACGGAGTATTGTCCATATACCTCCATGAACATTGTGTTTATTCGTCCTAATCCCAACGCCTATTTCATAGTACAGGGAGGTGGTGTCGGAATTACGGATTCCTGTACCTCTGTATACGGTAATGTTGAACAGTGTTCAGGAACCATCTCGCAAGGCCGCATTGTTATCACATCGCCCCGCGGAGATTGTATGAGCATCATCGTATCTGCCAATGGAGAAATAAGTGTCGCCGCGGATCCAGCCTGTACTTGATATGAAAAGACAACTATCAACCAATGTTTCTTGTTCAGCCTTGTCTCGCCGGCCAGCAGGCCTGCCTAGCCGGCAGGCAGGCCTGCTGGCCGGCCAAGCAGGCTTCACGCTCATCGAAATGCTCGTCTCGATAACGCTCTTTGCGATTGTCATGGTAGTTTGCATTGCTACACTCCTCTCCCTCGTAACCGCCAACAAAAAGGCGCAGGCGCTGCAATCAGTCGTCAACAATTTGAATATCAGCCTCGATGAGATGGTTCGCGCGATGCGCCAGGGCTCACACTTCGATGGCTCAGGGAGCGGGTGCGTTAGTAATGGTGATGGTCAGTCGCATGATTGTACGGGTGGCACGAACGCATTCAAATTCATTCCCTATGGCGTTGATCCTTCGGTCGGGCCTGCTACCATCTATGCCTATGAGCCCAATGGTACTGATGGATGCGTGACAATAGTCGGTACGGGCGGATGCATCGTCCAATCACTTAATAACGGCGTGACCTATACGGTCTTGACCGCTCCTGAAGTATCGATAACAGACATGAAATTCTATGTCATTGACACCACAGCGGGAGATGCTAATCAGCCGCGCGTGATTATTACAATAGATGGTACGGCCGGCGGCGTGGGCGTAAAGACCACGACTACATTCCACTTGCAAGCGACCGCGCTCCAACGCCTGCTCGACCTATGATGAAAAAGATTCCAGCTTCCAGCAACGCAGGCTTCACCCTCATCGAGACACTCGCGGCCATTACGCTTTTACTCTTCGCTATAATCCCACCGATGGCACTTACGGTGCAAAGTCTGACGAGTGCAGATTATGCTCGCGACCAAATTACCGCGTCCAACCTCGCTCAAGAGGGAATCGAAGCAGTGCGCGCCGTTCGTGACGGTAATATTCTGAGTACCGCAGAAGGAACGACGGTCGACCTATTCAAAGGCATTCTACCGACATGCGCCACTGCCTGTTACGTAGATATGACAGCAATTCCCAATCCAACCACAACGGCATGCGGTGCGAACCCATGTCCCAACGCACTCAACACCAACGGCCAACTTTACAGTTATCATTCAACGGGCGGTGGTTGGGTGCCCAGCAACTTCACTCGTACTATAAGAGCCTGCTATATCAATGGCGGAGTATGCAACACTGTTCCATCCGACGAAGTCCGCCTCATAGTAACCGTCTCTTGGAAGACAGCCGCCTTCAAGACGCAATCAGTCATACTCTTTGAAAACCTCTATAATTGGCCACAACCAGGCTCGGCCTCCCCATGATCATATGAAAACTTCACCACATAATCAGAGCAAGCAGCAGGCCCGCCTGACCGGCAGGCAGGCAGGATTCACGCTGCTCCTCGCGGCACTCATCGCGGCTATCGTTCTTTCTTTCGCAACAGCAATATTCGACATTGCCCAGAAACAAGTCACGCTGGCATCGCTTTCCCAACAGTCCCAATACGCATTCTATGCCGCGGATACCGGCTCTGAGTGCGCACTCTACTGGGATTTCCGATACGGCTACTTTTCTTCTACGACACCTTTTATAACCCCCAAATGCGACACGAGTGCGCTCAGCGTCTCGTATATTGATGGTGCTGGTAACGCTATTTCCGCTTCAAATATCCCTGCGTACAATGACTATAGTGCGTCATTCCACATAACACTTCAGAGTGGGTACTGTGTGAAGGTATCGGTCCACAAGTGTGCAGGTGCCATAACCGATTACGGTCAGTGTTGCGTAGGGAATGGTGTAACCAATGGAAGCTGCGATGCTACGAAATTGTTTACGACAGAGAGCACTCAGATCCGTGCCGACGGATACAATTCCCCCTGCACCAGCACGGCATCCTTGGCGACACTCCAGCGCTCGGTTGAGCTCAAATATTGATGTATGATGGCCGTATATGGCCGTGCCGAAAGCAGACAGAGAACGTCACGAACGGCTCAAGATCGCTCTTGATCACTACCGTCGTCAATATCATGTCTATGATATCGAAGAAATTCCCGAGAGCGCACGGGATTCTTTGATGCACGAACTCGTGGTGCTCGAAGCGAAGTATCCCGAGCTTGTCAGTCCCGACTCACCATCACAACGGGTAGCGGGGAAGCCCTTAGCAAGCTTTATCAAGGTGCGGCATCTTGTGCCGCAATGGTCGTTCAATGATGCGTTCACGCCCGATGAGCTTCGCGCCTTTGACGAGCGTGTCAAACGTTTTCTCGGAACTTCCAAAGGTTCAACCTCGGGGGATCAACTGAGCTATGTGTGCGAACTCAAGATAGACGGGCTCAAAATTGTTTTTACCTACAAGAAGGGGGTACTCGTCACTGCAGCGACGCGTGGCGACGGGGAAGTAGGTGAAGATGTGACGCAAAACATCCGCACGATAGAGTCGGTGCCACTTTCGCTCTCGCGCCCCATCGACATTATCGTCGAAGGCGAAGTATGGATGAGTTCGAAGAACCTCGAGCGACTCAATACTGAGCGCGTGAAGAAGGGAGAGCCGCCCTTTGCCAATCCGCGCAATGTCGCCGCCGGCTCCATCCGCCAGCTTGACCCGAAGATTGCCGCGAGCCGGAAGCTCGATGTTTTTATCTATGACGTTGCACAGACGAGCGAGCAATTTCCACCGACACAGATGGAAGAGCTCGACTATCTGCGCGCGCTCGGATTCAAAGTGAACCCGCACCACGAAGTGGTCGATTCGATCGAGGGCGCCATTGCCTTTTGGGAACAGTGGAAATCGAAGGGTCGGCATCAGCAGTATTGGATCGATGGCATTGTGGTCAAGGTAAATGATCGCCGGCTTGAAGAAGTACTCGGCTATACCGGCAAGGCTCCGCGTTTCGCCATCGCATTCAAATTCCCTGCACAAGAAGTGACGACCGTTCTCGAGGATATTGTGTTCCAAGTCGGTCGTACGGGGGTCGTGACACCGGTCGCACACCTCACACCCGTGCTCGTTGCAGGTTCCACCGTATCACGCGCAACATTGCACAACGAAGATGAGATACGACGGCTGGATGTGCGCATCGGGGACACGGTCATCCTGCGCAAGGCAGGCGATGTGATACCGGAGATCGTCTCGGTCGTGAAGGAGTTGCGTCCCAACGAAAGCAAACCGTTCCGCTGGCCTGTGCGAATTGCCGCATGTGGTGGCGATGGTAAGATCGAGCGTGTGCCGGGTGCTGCAGCATGGCGATGCGTTGACCCATCCTCGGCCACGCGCTTCAAGCGCGTACTTGCATATTTCGTCTCAAAGAAAGCACTTGATATCGAAGGGTTTGGTGAGAAAGTAACGGAACTTTTGATCGATGAAGGTCTCGTACAATCGCTTGATGATATCTTTACGCTCGAAGTGGGAGATTTTTTAGCACTTCCCGGATTTGCTCAGATCTCAGCGCAGAAGGCGCATGATGCCATTGCTGTCGCAGCGAAGCGTGTGCCGCTCGCGCGTCTCATTACGGGACTTTCGATCGATCATGTCGGTGAAGAGACAGCCCGCGATTTGGCCGATTACTTCGGTACGATCTCAAGGCTTCGCGAGGCGTCATTTGAGGAGCTGCAAAACATCGACGGCATCGGCGGTGTCGTCGCGAAGTCGGTCGTGGAATGGTTTGGAGATAAGAAAAATACCGATCTGCTTGATCGTCTGCTCACGCACATACATCTCACGAAGCCCGAAAAGAAATCTCCAGCAAGGTCTCACCTTGCTGGGAAATCTTTCGTTTTCACTGGTGGGCTCACCGTGATGAGTCGCGACGAAGCAGGGGAGCGTGTCCGCGCGAGGGGCGGCGACGTTTCAAACGCTGTTTCGAAGAACACCTCGTATGTCGTCGCTGGGAGCGATGCGGGCTCGAAACTTGCTAAGGCGCGGGAGCTTGGCGTCACCATACTGACAGAAGACGAATTTTTGCATATAGTAGAGGCATGAGCTCCACCGTACCAAAGGTAGATATCCGTGCACTCGCCGCATTGGCACGGGTCAAAATCTCTGACGAAGAGGTTGCCGCCCTTGGGGATGAGATTCCGAGCATTCTCGCATTCGTCGAGTCGATACAAGGGGTTGATGTCTCGGGTGTGTCCAGCGATACGTCACTACGCAATGTCGTGCGCGCTGATGAAAATCCGCACGAGCCGGGCGCATATACCGAGGATCTCTTGGCTCTAGCGCCGTATCGTGTGGGCGATCGCATCGCGGTGAAGCAAGTGGTGAGCCGGAAGAACCATTGATCATGCAACCAGATCTCTCGACACTCACCATCGCGCAAGCGAGAAAAGATCTCGATGCAAAGAAATATTCTTCGCTCGATCTCACCAATGCGTATCTCACGGCGATCGAAGAGAAGGATGCAGACATCCACGCCTATCTTGAAGTATGGAAAGACGAGGCGCGTGCGGAAGCGGTTCGTGCCGACCTCATGATTGCACGCGGCGAATCCAGTCCACTAACCGGTATCCCACTCGCTATCAAAGACAACATTCTCATTAAGGGACGCATTGCGAGCGGCGCATCCAAGATTCTTGAGCGTTATCGGGCAAGCTACGATGCGACCGTCATCGAAAAATTGAAAAGTCAGGGCGCCGTATTTCTCGGACGAACCAACATGGATGAGTTCGCGATGGGAAGCTCAACCGAGAACTCCGCGTATGGCCCGAGCAAAAACCCCCACGACACATCGCGCGTCCCCGGCGGATCTTCCGGCGGATCTGCAGCGGCTGTCGCTGGTGGCCTCGCACTCGGAGCGCTCGGGTCGGACACCGGTGGCTCCATTCGTCAGCCTGCAGCACTGTGTGGTATTGTCGGTTTGAAAACGACCTATGGTTCCGTCTCGCGATATGGACTGATGGCGATGGGCAGTAGTCTCGATCAAATTGGACCACTGACGAAGACTGTTACCGATGCCAGAATCATCTTTGATGCCATCCGCGGACACGACAGTAATGATGCTACATCGCTCGGACCACTTTCGTTCGAAAGACCCCATGTAGAGCGGAAGGTCATTGGCGTGCCGCGTACCTTTCTCTCACACGGTATTGACCCGGATGTACTCGCACACTTCGAGGAGAAACTTTCTCAACTGAAGGCAGTGGGATATGAAATTCGCGATATCGATCTACCAAATCTCTCACATGGTCTTGCCGTCTATTACATCATCATGCCCGCCGAAGTCTCAACCAACCTCGCGCGATTCGACGGTATTCGCTACGGCCTTTCGGTCGATGCGCCGACGATCGGCGAAGTCTACGAGCAAAGTCGCGCGCAGGGATTCGGGCGCGAAACACGACGCCGTATTATTCTCGGCACTTTCGTACTTTCTTCCGGCTATGCCGATGCATATTATCGACATGCGCGAGCGGTCCGCGAGCTCATCCGCGCTGACTTCGAGAGAGCTTTTGAATCCATCGACGCTGTTGTGACGCCGACGACTACTTCACCCGCGTTCACCTTTGGATCAAAAGGCGATCCACTTGCTATGTATCTCGAAGATATTTTTACGGTACCCGTCAATCTCGCTGGTGTGCCCGCCCTATCGGTGCCTATGGGTACGGTAGATCGCAACGGGAAGAAGCTGCCCGTCGGATTCCAAATAATCGCGGCGCATGGAAGGGAAGACACATTGTGTAAGATAGGTGCCGAGATCGAGGGGTTCGCCGCGTGAGACGAGAAGCATGTCTTTTATGCGGCCTGCCCCGTGGGAATTGCAATTCGCGATTCCTTTACGGGTTATAATACCTACATGCAAGGCGGACTCTCAACAGCAGCCGGTTTCAAAGCGGGGATCTGGAGCGTTGGCACCCTGATCTTCCAGTGGGTGCCGAGTCTCATGCTCTCACTTTCAACTGCGGGGAGCATGACTCTTGGTACGAATGCATCGGGAGCATCGGCGGGGCCACTCACGAGTGCCGTCACGGTTCCGCAGATCGAAGCTTATTTACAGAGCATGTCACCGACGCCTCTGTACCAACAGTTCGTCACCGACTGGGGACTTTTTGCAGCGGTCTCCATTTTCATATCACTCATCCTCGCTTCGTTTATGACATATTGCATCGTGCAGCTCACACGCATTCGTCGCAGAGAGGAGCAACGCTTCGCTGCGGCAGCTGCCTCTGTTGCTGCTCGTAACGTGCCAGTGACCCACTTACGGTGGGATCGTATCATGGGTGAGATACACTCGGAGAGCGAGAAGAGTTGGCGTCTCGCCATACTCGAAGCCGACATCATGCTCGGGGAACTTCTCGATAGTCTCGGATACAAAGGTGAGACAATGGCCGACAAAATGCGCGCGGTCGAACGTGCCAACTTCCATACGATAGATCTCGCGTGGGAAGCACATCGCGCACGCAACCGCATCGCACACGAGAGTTCCGAGACACCATTAAACCCGCGCGATGTCCGCCACACGATTGATCTCTACCAAAAGGTCTTCCGCGAATTTCAGTTCGTAGCTTGAATTTGAAGTCCTAATTCCTCGAGTGAACCCATTATTCTGCGGCGAAGATTGGTAGCCCTTCGTACCTTTACTCGAAGTGTGCCGAAATATGTTTTTACATTAGCGTGGGATTTTTTGTGAGGTGTCTTGATAAAGCTAGTCCGTGTGAATTGTGAAGCCGGGACGGTTGTTACTCGAGACCAGTACTGTTCGATTGCACCCGCACGTCCTTTCTGTGTTTCGTTGATTGAAACACGCAGGATCAAGTCTCTCTTGTTGATCCCGTACACATCTTTCATCCATCTAATGAAGGCCATGATGATGCGTGGATCAGTATTGGTGAACCCGCACTCCTCGTTTCCGCGTTTGTAACCCTCCCCCCAATACAATGAGAGTCCCGAAATAAAGATATCTCGTTCGGTCAGTTTCCCAACATCTCGTCGCCCTTGAGAACGTTGTTCCTCTGTTATCATGAGTCGACGGGCGTGTTTTCTTTGCGCTGCTCGAAGCGCACCCACGCGCCCAGCTTTTCTCTGTTTTTTTATTAGAGACCTAACCTGTACATCGGTGAGTTCGATATCCCGGCACCAATAACTTACCGTACTTTTACTCTGTGAAAGTGCATGTGCTATATCCTTCAGACTCTTACCGGCCACACGCATCTTCTGAGCTCGTTTGCGGATAAAGATCGGAATCGCCATATCAGTACATCCTATCATAAGGTATACATAGTGTAATAGGTCATCCAATATTTACAGAAACTCTCCAGTGGGATATACTCTTGGAGCGGGGTGGAGCAGTAGTAGCTCGCAAGGCTCAATTGGGCTCGCCGAATGGAAACGATCGGCGGATTATCTGTCAAACTCGGTGAAATCTTCTTTTTCCAAAGCAATGCGGATTAAATGACAATACCGAGCCAAGCTCCGAGAGATATTTCGGAGAAGGTGTAGAGACTAGATGGCAGACCCCTCATTCGCCTATATAACGCGGAAAGGGTGAAGGTATAGTCCAGACCACGAATGTAAGGCTCATGAGAGCCTGCAGCGGCGAAAGCCGTAGCGGCATGCATAACCTTGAGGTCGCGGGTGCAAATCCCGCCCCCGCAACACGAAAGACAAGGTCCGCGAAAGCGGACTTTTGTCGTGTGTTTCGGGGATTCGAAGTGCCTTCGCACTTCGAATAGGGATTTGCAAGGCGGAGCGATGTCGCGCGAGTACGCGCGACCGCGAGCCAGGGTCGTGAAATTTTCCTCGCGACGGCGAGGAAAATATTCCTGACCAGTCCCGCCCCCGCAACAAATATGGTCATAGGTCGGACATGGTTGGCACCACAAAATAAGTGCTATAATTTTGGTATGTCTGAAGAGGGAGCTACTCCGGCACGGATCAAATGGAACGAGGTGACGTGGTATTCGCGCATGTGTGCTATTATCTTATTTGTCGGAGTCGTTCCGGCTCTTTCTTTTTATATCGGGATGCAATACGAATTGATAGTACGACAAACACCAGCAACTCCAATTCAGTCAACACAAAGTACCCCGAATGTGCAGCCGTCTTTCAGTACGTCAACAAGCACTTCTCCTGGTTCATGGGTTGCCTTCTACGTTATGACTTATGATGACAACCCCAATGCATCTACGTACAGGATTTCTCCTACCCGAATCATAACCCGTCCTGGGGTCGCACTAGATTTCCGGGGTGACGAGGGTGACACTCGGGGTGACACTCAGTCGATGCAATATGTCGTTGATTTCGGAGATGGCAGTTCGCAGATATTGCAGACTCAACTCATTCCCCGAAGTTGTCTGCAGACACTTGTCCCGGGGGACTGCGCACCTTACTATGGTATCGACATAAAGCACGCATACAATGCTCCAGGCACGTATACGGCGCAACTTTTGAAAGGGTCCGTTGTCGTTGGTACATCGGGAATTGTAGTTCAATGATGGACGATCGCGAACGCACCTCATCTACAATATGCCGGAGGTCAAATCGTGAGACTCATGAAAAGCACGACCGCAAAAGAAGTATTCAAATGCATTCCATCAATCAAGAAAGAACTCTGGAAAGGAGAGTTCTGGACGGACGGCTACTACATCGCTACGATATCCGGCAAGGGAAGCAAGCGCGTGATCGAACAGTACATTAGAAACCAGGGGCGCGAGAAAGACCTTGGACAGCTTCGACTCTTCTCGTCTGACTAACCAATGAGACTCCGAGTGTCAACGCCCTGCGCTCCTGCGCAGGGTGGGTTTACGAACAAAAAGCACTGAACCTCTCAAACAGCTCTTAATCCCGGTGTGAATCACCGGGGTTTTTGTATGAGTAAACCTTTCATCGGCTCAGAGAACATTCGACTTTTGTTTGCATATGAAGTATGTTTTTCTGAGTGCTGCAGTGCCATGCACACATTCTGAGCTAGCAGAGGAGGTAAATCGATGAAATTGATCACCTGTCCGCCACATCGGGAACGAGGAGGTGTTGAGATACGCTATGATCCTCGTCGCATCGGCGTGAAGCCGGATGTTTTCTTGAGTTCGAGAGGAATGGCATATACATTCTTTCGGATCGTCGATGGCAAGGAACTCGCCACGGTGCCATACGAAGATCGCGATGCAATCTTCTCGTTGGCAGAAGACGTACAATTCGGCATTTGGCATGTCGGAAGGGCTGTCGTCCACTACCATCGATCTTTTCAGAGGAGGCTCTGGAATTTCTTCAGCCTCACCACTGACCTCGAAATCAAATTCTTGACCATACCGAGCATATGAACAACATATTGCATCGGAATATCGAACAAGGCGGCCGCCTCACAGTGGCCGCCTTTATGATTTAGGAACTCATACAAGATTAAAGCTTATCCGGACTAACTAACTGTGGGGAAGGTAACAATGTCACCTATTGTATTCTCTACAGCATTACGACAAGCAGCTTTGAATGCGTCATCGTCAGGGTGATCCAGTATGTAAACTACCGCTCCATAAAGATCCATGGTTCGCACAAGAGCTGTGCCGAGTCGCTTTGCATTCGTTAGGCATTTTGTTGTGAATTGTTCGTTTCGCTGCGCCGGATCTGTAAGTCGAAAGCTATTTCCAAAGAGGCAACAAAATCCCCGGACTTACACCAAAGGTTGGTGGGAGGCTTGTATCGGCGTTCGTAACGCTTGCCATAGATTCCCAATGAGGTCATAATCCTCCGTATGGGAATTGACTCAGCTCCAAGACAGAGAGACACAAAGAACGAGGAGTGGAAAAGTATTGAACATGATATAGATGCAGCGTTGCGAGCCTTACAAACGCCACCTAAGGATTTAGGGAAAGTGGCACAAATAGACTGGGGGCTTGCCAGTCGTCCGGTGTTACACATTTCGCTTCGGCCGATTGAAGAAGTGGAAGAATACATGATGGCAAATGATGCAGTACTGTCTCAGGAACAAAAGAACTTCCTTCTCGCCCATCTTCGCGCGAAGCGATTCAAGAAGGACAATCATATCGAATAGTTTTAAAGCTTAAAATCAGATACACCCCGATTATGATTATCGGCATCACTGGTACGTTGGGTGCAGGAAAGGGGACGGTTGTCGGGTATCTTGTCGAGAAACATAGTTTCAAGCATTTCTCTGTTCGCGATTTTCTGAATAAGGAAGTAGAACGGCGTGGGTTGCCATCAAATCGCGATACGTTGCTTGCGGTCGCGAACGATCTTCGTGCCACCCACGGCCCCGGTTATATCTCGGAGGCAATCATGGGCAAGGCTCTGAGAGATGGTACCAATGCAGTGATCGAATCTATACGTTCAATAGGTGAGGCCGACTACTTGAGGTCACACGGAGCGCAGCTCTGGGCGGTGGATGCGGATATCAAAATCCGTTACGCCCGCATATTGCATCGCGCTTCAGAAACAGATCATATCTCGTTAGAGAAGTTCTCTGCCGATGAACAGCGGGAATATGCCAATGTAGATATAACAAAATCGAACTTGTCAGGCGTTATTGCGCTCGCAGACGTCCTGCTGTACAACGATGGCAGCAAAGAAGAATTGTTCATCAAAATAGAGGAGGCACTCGATGCCAAGTAAGTTGCTTGTTATTGCGGGCGGATCTGGTTCGGGGAAGTCCACGCTTGCTATCGGACTACATAATCGGTATCCCGCAGTATTCAGTCTTGTGCAGATGGATGACTACTATCATACGGCCGAAGACGCACCAAAGCTTCCGGACGGCAAACCGGACTGGGATACTCCCGAAGCACTGCGTTTCGACGATTTGGTTCGAGATATAAGGTTGCTTCTGAATGGATCGCCCATCACTATTCGCACCAAGAGCGAGCTTCATAACCTGGGATACCGAGCAGCTCTAAGAAACAAAATCGAATGCACGATTCCGCCGAGGAAGATAATTCTTGTGGAAGGATATCTTTGCCTGTATGACCCACACATCAGGAACCTTGCTGACCTCAGTATCTTCCTTGATATGCCGATTGAGGAATCGGTCCGTCGCAGAAGCAGTAACAAGTTCGACGCCACAGAAGAATACTTCCAGTCAGTTTTGATTCCCGCGCACTATCGATTCGTTGCGCCGACAAAACGGTATGCGAATGAGATAGTGAAAGTTGCACTTTGTTCCAAAGATAAGGTGCTCCATGCTGTCGAGGGGATTCTGAAGGCACAGGGCTTCCAAGCGGAAATGCACTAAGGGCGGTCACTATGTGGCCGCTTATTCTTTTACCGAGAGTAGACCTCGTTCAGCCACACCACAATCCGGTGCCAACTCAGTCCGACCAGTG
The DNA here is from genome assembly GCA_035541295.1 of Minisyncoccota bacterium. GTDB lineage: Bacteria > Patescibacteriota > Minisyncoccia > Phycocordibacterales > UBA2100 > UBA10103. The sequence goes on along the minus strand of DATKNP010000032.1, from coordinate 1,825 downwards.
CAACAAATATTAAGGGTAACCAAGCGTATAATTCCCTTTTTGCTTGTCTGTGCACAACGTTTCCTGCATTAAATGTCTTTATAATGCGATAATTGCTCAATGAAATTGATCGCTTCATCGATATTAGCGATGTTGTTTGTGTTGCTTGGAATACAACACACTGGTTCACCTACCTTGAGCATTCATCAGCAGGTCTTAAAACCACCATACCTACAGCCGCGCGACTATGTTGCCGCTCTCGCTGCCGCACCTGCGTTCGTAGCAACGTCAACGAACATCATCGTTGCTACATCGAGCACGCCGTCCGCATCTCGATATAGGCCACCACCATTTCCTCCCGTAGTGGCAACCGTCATTGCTCGTCAAAAGGTCACTTCTGTTTCTACACCGAGCGTCGGTGCCTTCGTCACACAAAATCAATTCGCATATGCACTGACAAAGATCGAAAACTCGCTCGAGCAGTTGCTCGTGGCAAGCACGCGTCCCGATGTTTCCGGTGTTGGTGCGCCACTTTCGGTCGAATCATTCGCCCCGAGCCAACAAATACAGAATCTCCAGAATGTTACGATTACCAATCCGATCATTACTGGTCTCTCCGCTTCCGATATACCCGCGCTCTCATCTTTGGATGGGATGCTCGGTGTCTCACAGGGTGGTACGGGGACGACCACCGCGCCCTCCTATGGGCAGCTGCTCGTCGGCAATAGTATTGGTGGGTACAATTTGCTCGCTACTTCTTCCCTGGGTATTACCGGTAGTGGTTCGAGCCAGTGGATAACGTCGGGTTCTAATATTTATTATACCGTTGGCAGTGTTGGTATCGGTACATCATCACCAGGCTCCCTGCTTGCAGTTCAAGGCGTTAGCAACTTCACAACCTCGACCTCGACGTTCTATAGCAGTGGTGGAATCAACCTGACGAGTGGCTGCTTCAGCGTGAATGGTACGTGTATCACAACAGTCGCTGGATCATCAGCTTCCTCAACACTCCTTGGTGACAACAACACCTTCTCGGGCAAGAATGTTTTCACCAACGCCACTACCACCACACTCTTCTCCACCACCGCATCATCAACCAACCTCTTTTCCCAGAGCGCATCATTTGGCAGCTTGATCCTCGGCGCCGCTACGACGACGGCAGGGAATGGCATTAATCTTTCAAGTGGTTGTTTCGCGGTCGGTGGTACCTGCATCTCCGGCAGTGGTGGCGTATCACTCTCGACTTCGAATACGTGGACCGGTTTGCAGAAATTTACTGTCGGAGCCTCATCTACCAATGAGTCGGTTTTCGGCACGATCTGGGTCGGCGGCACCGCCACGACCACACTGCAGGGGAGCACGACCGGCACCTCGACCATTCAAGGATTTCTCAATGTAGTAGGGACGAACTCCACATCGACCTTTTCAGGTAATCTATCAGTGCTCAATTTTTCGCAGACGGGAAGTGCGACTTCGACTTTCGCACAGGGCTTAAACATCAGCAATGGTTGTTTCGCAATCGGCGGAAATTGTCTTGGGCTCAACAATTTATCTGGCACGCTCGCTGTGGCAAACGGCGGCACGGGCAGCACGACTTTTGGTGCAGGCGTGCTGTACTCGAGTGGTGGTACTGGCGCACTCTCGGCTACGAGCTCGCCCTCATTTGGTTGGGTTATCGCCACATCGTCCACCGCAACATCGACACTCGCCGGCGCTCTCACAGTCGGACAGAATTATCTCGTGGTCGGACAGAACGGCAATATCGGCCTCGGCACGAACACTCCATCCACGCAAGTACAAATAGCGCAACTCATCTCAAGCACACCAGCGCTGAGTGTATACAATA
>DATKNP010000031.1:0-36395 GCA_035541295.1 Minisyncoccota bacterium | reverse complement strand
ACTCACGACGAATCACCGCTGCCACATTTTATTACGATGATCGATACCAATGCGAATATACTGACCGTTTCAACTGATCGCCACGATGCAGCACGAAAGAAGGTGCAAATCGGTAACGTACATTGGATTGATAAGTCTCCCAATCTACCACTCCGTTTGCAGGTACAAACTCGATACCATGAACCTCCTATTGTTGCAGAGATCACAGAAGAGCGTGGTCGCATCATCTGTACATTCAACGAGCCACACATCGCATCTCCCGGACAATCACTGGTGATCTATGATGACGATACCTGTCTCGGTGGTGGCATCATCCAAAAATAATCCATCGATGGCGCTCGCTGTGCATAGCGTGCAACAATGATGTCGCTGCGCGTTACAATGGACACACATGGAGCGGATATACATCACGAAAGCCGATGGACAACTCGAGGAATTCGATCCGGTGAAGCTCGAACATTCGCTCGCCCATGCAGGTGCTTCTTCGACGATGCGTGCGCGGATCCTCGCACGCGTACTCGAGCATCTGCACCCTGGCATCATGACCGAAGAGATTTACCGCCATGCATTTGAAATACTGCGCGAGGAAGAAAAGAGCCCGGTTGCAGCGCGTTATTCGATGAAGCGTGCCGTCTTTGCACTCGGTCCTTCAGGATTTCCTTTTGAAAAGTTCCTCGCCGAAGTCTTTCGTGGGCACGGATGGAGCGTGATGACGGAGGTCACCTTGATGGGACGTTGTGTGTCACACGAGGTCGATGTCTTGATGGAGAAGGATGGCGAGCGTGTCGGTATCGAGGCGAAATTTCACAACGACCCGGGCGGCAAGACCGACATCAAGGATGCACTCTACGTGAAGGCTCGTTATGATGATTTGCGACAAGCCCCCGAGGCGAGCTCACGCGTGAACGAAGGATGCTTGGTGACCAACACGCGCTTTACGCGCAATGCGATTCGCTACGCGCAATGCTCCAATCTTCGTCTCATTGGGTGGGATTACCCGCGCACGCGCGGACTTCTCACACTCATCGAGGAAGCAAAGGTTCACCCGCTGACGTGCCTCACCACGCTCTCCGACGGCGAGAAGCGCCGCTTCCTCGAGAAACGAATCGTGTTGTGCAAACATATCCAAGCCCCACACATCCTCGAAGAATATGGCGTGAAGCCGGAGCGCATCCCGAAAGTGATGGAAGAAGCGAAGCTCTTATGCGGTATCTGATATACTATGATGCATGAGTGCCTCGGTTTCAACGAAGATTCTCCTCGGAGATTCTAAGGAAAAATTGCAAGAGTTGGAGAGTAATTCAGTCGATCTGATTTTCACCTCGCCTCCTTATGCCGATAATCGCAAGGCCACTTATGGAGGTATTCATCCAGACGAATATGTTGAATGGTTTTTGCCAATTTCAAAAGAATTATTACGAGTCTTAAGACCGGATGGTACGTTCATTTTGAACATAAAAGAAAAGGTCTCAGAAGGTGAGCGTCACACCTATGTATTAGGACTCATTCTTGCTTTGCGCGAACAAGGTTGGTTGTGGACAGAAGAATTCATTTGGCACAAGAAGAATTCATTTCCTGGAAAATGGCCGAATCGCTTCCGTGATTCTTGGGAACGATTGCTGCAATTCAACAAATCCCGAAACTTCAATATGTACCAAGAGGAGGTGATGGTACCGATGGGGAATTGGGCAAAGTCACGATTGAAGAACTTAAGCACTACCGACCTTGTTCGGGATGAATCTAAAGTCGGAAGCGGATTCGGTAAAAAGGTCTCGAATTGGATTAATCGTGACATGGCGTATCCCACCAACGTGCTTCATTTGGCGACTGAGTGCGGGAACAAGAATCATAGTGCCGCTTTCCCCGAGGCCTTGCCGGAATGGTTTATCAAACTCTTCACAAAAGAAGGTGGGGTGGTACTCGATCCATTTCTAGGGTCTGGAACGACATCCAAGGTTGCTAAACGAATGAATAGGAATTCAATCGGCATTGAAATACTTGAGGAGTACGTTAGGATGGCCCGTGAGAACATCGATAGCGAACCGGTTCAATCGACCATCTTTACCCTCAACGAATTTCAAGAAATTTAGTTTTATGGAGAAAATCAAACTTGAGGATGTTACAGAATACGTCTCTCAGAATATCAGTGCGTTCCATGTTGCGCGCTTGAAGAGTCTCGCTAGTCTTGAACTTCGTAAGATTCTCCTCCGCAAGAATCCGTACTTGTTCAAAGCTAAAAATATTCTTACCTCTGAGACACTAGTAAGACAGATTCTTGACGCGCACCTCTCGTCCCAAGAAGAAACGATCTTCGGGAGCTTTCTTGAGGATCTGGCGATTTTCATTTGTGGAAAAGTATATAGAGGTACAAAATCTTCAGCCGAAGGGATAGAAGCTCCTCGAATTTAATTCCAAGAGCAATTAGAAAGAATTTTATGAGCGACTACTACAAACCAAACCGTAAGCCCGATTATAATTACGGCGGTCCGAAGTGGACACTTTCGCGCTCGAAGATCGATCTCTTCATGGAGTGTGCGCGCTGCTTTTATATCGATAACAGGCTCGGCGTCGCCCGCCCGCCTGGATTTCCTTTCAACCTAAACTCTGCAGTCGATGCACTATTGAAAAAAGAACTCGACACGCATCGAGCGCAGGGCACGCAGCATCCGCTCGCAAAGGCGTATGGCCTCGATGCCATACCGCTCGCGCATGAGCGCATGGATGAATGGCGTAATGCCTTGAACCAGGGTGTGAAGTTTGTACATCCGCAGACAGGGCTCACCGTACGTGGCGGAGTGGATGATATATGGATAAATAAAGATGGTGAGCTCATTGTCATCGACTACAAGGCGACGAGCAAAGACGGCAAGATCGAGAGCCTTGATGAAGAGTGGCATCGCGGATACAAGCGGCAAATCGAGATCTATCAATGGTTACTTCGCCAAAACGGATTCAAAGTTTCCGATACCGGTTATTGGTTCTACGCCAATGCCAAGAAAGATCGTGAAGCCTTCGACGGCAAGCTCGACTTCGAACTGACACTCGTTCCCTACAAAGGCTCGACCGATTGGGTCGACGCAACACTTGTCGCGCTTAAGGAATGTCTCGATTCAGAGCAAATTCCTGCGGCAGGAGAAAACTGTGACTATTGTCGCTACCGCGAAGCCGCAGGGAAAGCATTGCAGGCACAGGTATCGAAAGCAAAATCCAGTAACGGTGTATTGGGCATATGAAAACGTTTGCTGACAAAATCCGCAATATTGTTCGCAAAATCCCTAAGGGCAAGACGATGACTTACAAAGAAGTTGCGACCAAAGCGGGGAATGCAAAAGCAGCGCGTGCGGTGGGTGCGGTGATGCGGACGAATTATGATCCGGATATCCCATGTCATCGCGTCATCAAAAGCGACGGCTCATTCGGCAACTACAACCGCGGTGGCACATTGCGCAAGAAGCAGATCTTGAAAGAAGAAGGAGCTTTGTAGATATGACTACAGAGAAAGAAGTGCAGATTGAATCTTCTTGGAAAAAGCATTTGAAGGCAGAGTTCGATAAACCGTACTTCAAAGAACTCACTTCGTTCGTTCGCGATAGATACCAGCACGCGATAATATTTCCACCTCCGAAAGATATTTTTCGTGCGTTCGAGTTGTGCCCGTTTGATAAAGTCGAAGTCGTGATTCTCGGACAAGATCCGTACCATGGTCCACGGCAAGCGAACGGCCTGTGCTTCGCCGTTAGGGAAGGAATTACACTGCCACCGTCGTTGCAAAATATATTTAAAGAAATTGAAAGTGACCTTGGCAAACCGATTGTTCACAAAAGTGGCGACTTAGAACGTTGGGCCAAGCAAGGCGTTCTTCTTTTGAATGCAACGCTCACCGTCGAAGCACACAAGGCGGGATCGCACCAAGGCCACGGTTGGGAGCAATTCACCGATGCGGCAATTCGTGTGCTCTCCAACGAGCGCGAGCATCTTGTGTTCATCTTGTGGGGCAACTATGCCAAGGCCAAGGGCGCTCATATCGAGCGCTCCAAACATTTGGTCATCGAGAGCGCGCACCCCTCGCCATTTTCTGCGACCAACGGTTTCTTCGGATCCAAACCTTTCAGCAGGGCGAACGCGTATCTTATCGAGCACGGAAAGCAGCCGATCGACTGGCTCTGAAGAGCTTTAGATCTGCAGAAGCTTGCGCAATTGATCCGCATCAGTGTGCGGGCCGATGACGGCGAGATTGAGGACATTGGTCCGGAATAGGTCTTGTGCAACGCGCATAATGTCGTCGACAGTCACACGGTCGATCGCCCCGAGTGTTTCTTCGAGCTTGCGAACCTTACCGATATTGATGATCGATGTTGCTGCGTGTTCTGCAACCGAGTCGCTCGTCTCGAGTGCAAGCGTGCGCGTGCCTTTCGCGTATGCCTTTGCTTTTGCAAGTTCTTCATGACCAACTTTGGACTTTTGAATCTTTCGCAATTCGTTAAGCACAGTCGTGATTGTTTGAGCAAGTTTTGCGTGTTCCACACCAGCCTGCACGACGAAGTAACCCGTGTCGGGATACTTGTCGGTCCATGCATGCACCGAATAAGCGAGCCCGCGCTTCTCACGCACTTCGAGGAAGAGGCGGCTGCTCATACCACCTCCGAGTATGGTCGCAAGTATTTCTACCGCATATTCATCTTTATGCAGATATGGATAGCTGGGAACGCCGATCATCAGCTGTGTTTGATCCGTCTTCTTCTCTTTGATTTTCACGCGCGGCGCGTTTTGCTGGTGCACGAAAGGAGAGAATTGTGGCGGCGTGACGGACTTGAGGTGACCAAACTCCTTTTTAATCTTGGTGAGAACTTTCGACGTCGAGAATGAACCAGCAATGGCGACGACGGTATTCTGCGGCGTATAATTGCGCTTTAGATATTCGACGAAGTCTTTGCGTGTAAATGAATGTATGTTTTTCTTCGGACCTAAAATCGTGCGACCGAGGGGATCTTTTTCTCCGAAGATGAGTGCGTCAAAGACATCATTCACGGTACGCATCGGCATGTCTTCGTACATATCAATCTCTTGAATGATGGCGCCACGCTCTTTGGTTATTTCTTTGCTCGGGAGTGTCGAATGCAAAAAGATATCGCCGATGACGTCGAGTGCAGTGTCGAGGTATTTGCCACTGACTTTGGCCCAGTATGCCGTGCGCTCTTTGGAAGTGAAGGCGTTCGAGATACTACCGATAGCGTCGAGTTCTTCACTGATAGCACGCGCACTCTTGCGCTTTTTGGTGCCCTTGAAAAACATGTGTTCAAGGAAGTGCGCCATGCCGTTCTCGTGCTCACTCTCATAGCGTGAACCAGTGCCGGTCATCACGACTACCGTTGCGGTCTCTCCCGACATCGGAGCGAGCACAATGCGTAGACCGTTTGCAAGGGTGTGCAGTTGGTATTTCATCGGGCGCATAGTACCTCCTCACGGTCGTTTTGTCATTTTTGACAGCCTCAAGAGATTCGCGAAAGACGGTCCGTAATGGTATAACATCTCCATGAACATCAACGATGTCCGGCAGAAATATCTTGGGTATTTCAAAGCGCGCGGGCATGTTGAAATTCCTTCGGCCTCACTCGTGCCGCAGAATGATCCAACGACTTTGTTCACGGGCAGTGGTATGCAACCTTTGCTCCCGTATCTCTTGGGCGAAGTGCATCCGGAAGGCAATCGCCTCGTCGATAGCCAAAAGAGCTTTCGCGCGGAAGACATCGAGGAGGTCGGCGACAACCGCCATACGACGTTTTTCGAGATGCTCGGCAACTGGTCCTTGGGTGATTATTTTAAGAAAGAGCAAATCGAATGGATGTTCGGATTTTTGACGGAAGAAGTAGGGATCGATCCAAGCAAACTCTACGTCACGTGCTTTATCGGAGCTCCGGAATTCAATATTCCCAAAGATGTTGAGGCTGGAGAGACGTGGCAGCGACTATTCGCAGCAAAACATATAACTGCCGATATTGCCGATATTGGAAGTGAAGCAGACGGGTATATGCGCGGTATGAAGCCGGGAGAGCGCATCTTTTATTACGATGGCAAGAAGAATTGGTGGAATCGCGGCAAGACAGGTCCAAATACGACGCCGGTCGGCGATCCCTGCGGCCCTGATAGCGAAATGTTTTTTGACTTTGGAACGCCACACGATCCAAAATGGGGTGAGTTCTGCCATCCGAATTGCGATTGTGGACGGTTCATGGAAATCGGAAACAACGTCTTCATGTCATACCGAAAGGTTGCAGAAGGGGAGTTCGCGCCGCTCGACAAACTAAACATCGACCACGGCTCGGGTCTGGAACGCATCACGGCCGCTATCAATAATAACCCCGACGTCTTTCTTATCGACGCATTCAAAGACGTGATCGATTTGCTCGTACATTTCTCCGGCAAGCCGTATGAGGATCCGATGTGGAAAAAGTCCTACCGCATCGTCGCCGATCATATGCGCGCGAGTGTATTCATGCTCGCCGACGGCGTACGCCCGAGCAACACCGACCGCGGCTACGTCCTGCGCCGCCTCTTGCGGCGCGCGGCTCTTCATGCCCAAAAGCTCGGCGTCGAACACGACCAGCGCGAAGAAAGCATGCTCAATCGTTGTGCAGTCATTATCATTGAAAAATACAAGCAGGCCTATCCGGAACTCGCGACCGAAGACATGTACGAGGCGATAACGAGCGAAATCTGGAAAGAAGAGTTGCAATTTGGCCACGCGCTCACCAAGGGAATGAAGGAATTCGATCGCATGGTGGACGGTTTGGCTTCCCACGAAGTCATTTCCGGTGAGCAGGCGTTCGTGCTCTTTACTACGTATGGGTTTCCGTTCGAAATGACGATGGAGATAGCCAAGGAGCGCGGCATTGGTGTTGATGAGGCGCGTTTCCGCGAACACATGAAGAAGCACCAAGAACTCTCTCGTGCCGGAGGCGAGCAAAAATTCAAAGGCGGGCTCGCTGATCACTCAGAAGCCACGACGCGCTTACACACCGCGCATCATCTCTTGCTCAAGGCATTGCAAGTAGTTCTCGGTGAACACGTCAAACAGCGCGGCAGCAACATTACGAGCGAGCGTTTGCGCATTGACTTCTCGCATCCCGCGAAGATGACGCCTGAGGAAATCGCTGAAGTCGAAAGAATAGTCAACGATGTGATTCGCGAGGAGCTTCCCGTCACGCGCAGTACGCTGCCGAAAGAAGAAGCGGAAGAGCTCGGCGCGGAGCATGAATTCGGCGCGAAATATCCCGACATGGTCTCGGTATACTCAATTGGCCCAGCAAATGCATCGGTCGATCACCCACATTTCGATGAAGCGTATTCGATAGAGTTCTGCGGCGGTCCGCATGTTGCCAACACGCGCGAGCTTGCGGGCACCTTCAAGATCCAAAAAGAAGAAGCCGTCGCCGCCGGCATCCGACGCATTAAGGCGATTTTAGTTTGAAGAAATAGGCAGACTTTCTTTTTGCTTAAGAAGCCAGTCGGTTTCCCCTCGGGCGATAATAAGATCTTTCCATGTCTTATAGAAAGGGAAGTCATTGTTTATACGTAAAGATTCTTTCGTGTGCGGTTTAAGTAATCGTGTATATCTTTGAGCCTCAATGTTAAAGGGATCAATCTGATCAGTGAGATATGTGAGCGACGATTCTTTACTCGAAAGGAGTTCTTTGAGTTCTGGATATTTCATTGGAAACAAAGGAAGTAGGTTGGCATAAAATAGTACCGACCTCAGGAGGCTTACGTTTCCGGCATATACCTCATGGAGGCTCTCGCAATAGGCATCGAGTTTATCGACATATGAGACGAGCCGCGCCTCTATGCAATCTTTCTTCGCCGCATGGCCGAGTAGTGCTTCGTACGAATAACCATTCACTTCCTTCGGGTAACCTCTCACTAATTTTTCTACAGCTTCCATCTCTTCTGCCTCCAAGCGCTGTAGCTCCTCAGGAGACATGCGCGCCTTGACGATCGCCTGCACATCACCGGTAACCATTTCCGCATCGTCATGCACAAGAGCAAGCACACGGGCCTTTTCGATATCGAAGTTGAGATATTTTTGAGCCATGGGAACGAGTTCCTCCAAGAGCCATAACACACGATGACTATGCATCCACAGGTTCGAACGATATAAAACAGTATCAAAATAGCTATATCGGTATATATTTTCTAGCTCCTCTTTTCTCTCGCCGGGGAAGATTCTCAGGTCAATCTCTCTGAACTGCATAGACACGCATATTAACATTCTTCGCAGGTGCCGAACAACTGTTCTGTTATACTGGTGAGTGATGTTCGGACATTCTCATTCATCAAAAAAGTTAGTTGTCGTCGCGGATATTGAGAGCGCGAGTGTTGCGTTTGCAGCGCTCGCACTTAGCAACGATGGACCAGCGACCATCGTTGCGAGTAGCCGGGTATCACTGCCATTTGAAGAACGTACCGAAGATGCGACAATCAAAGGATTGCTTGCGGGACTCGATGAGGCGGGTACCAAACTGCGCAGTACACTGAGCACGGGTCCCTATAAGAAATCACACATCAGTCATATCTATGCGGTCTTGAACGCTCCGTGGATACGTTCAAAAACCGTGGAAGCGTCGCTCGTCTTGTCGAAAGAAGAACGTATCACGGTTGCCATGATAAAGGATTGCGCGCAAAAGGCCATTGCAGCCGATACCGAGTTCGATCATAAACGCTTGGTTGAATCGACTGTCGTTCGTGTTGAACTTAATGGATATCCGACTGGTTCACCCGAGGGTAAAGTCGCCCATAAGCTTGCTGCCGTAGTACTTTTGAGTGAATGCTATGACGTGATGCAAAGGGGCGTACAAGAGTCACTTGCACGGACATTTCCCGACGCATCACGTACCATGCGCTCTGGTACCCGCGCACTCGTCTCAACCATACATGCAGTCTCCGAGAAGGAAAAAGACTACGTGGCACTGTCTGTCATGGGAGAGACCAGTGTCATTATTGTCGTTCGAGATGGGCTTATCTCGCAGCATGTAATCGTTCCCGAAGGGGTACGCTCTATCGTAAAGCGCATCTCCGAAAAGGGTATGCACGAAGAAGTACTCTCGCTCTTGCGCATGATTGAACGTGATGAATGTAGTGGTGAAGCATGTGATGCGATTGCTGCTTCAATGGCGCACGCCGAAATAGAACTTGCTCGAGTGTATGGTGAGATTTTGACGAAGATTGCAACGCCGATACGCTTGCCATGTAATCTCGTTCTGGTAACCCAAGATGACTTACGTCCGTGGCTTTCGAAATTCTTTGCACGTATCGACTTCACCCAATGCACGGTCACCACACAGCCGTTCTCCGTGTTTGCACTCAGTCAACGAGATCTCGAAGCACTCATCGTCTCGGATACATCGACAGTTGCCGATATCGGGCTTTCAATCGCCGGAGCACTTGTCAACAGCGAAGAACAATTGTAGTGGGCGCCATGATATGATGTGAATCTGTATGGCAAAAGACTATTTCCAAGATATCGTACCACCTTCCAACGGTGAGTCATCGCGTCCGCGGGGGCGCAAGGTACCTGTCGCAGTTGAAGCGGAGTCGGTGGAGTTGCAGTATCCTCATAATGTTACCTCTACAACGAAAGACACATTTGAATCAGATGATGATATTTCAACGGAGGACACAGTTTTCTCACCGCCACGTGGAATACGGAATATCAACATGCCGACACGCCCTCGGTATCGTTCTGTCTCTGGTGAAATTGGCGATGTGACCTCGCTCGGACGCAATCCGCCGATGCGACCTCCACGTAAGAACTTTTCATATACACTCTCATATAAGTGGATATGGCTTTTGGTATTGCTCTGTGTGCTCACGCTGGGATTCTTGTCGCTCTTTCTCTTTCGTCAAACCACGGTGACGATTACGCCGCATTCACAAGCTCTTACCTTCGACCAGACGGCGCAATTCATGGCATACCCTGCCGCAACTGCAGCAACGGGGACACTCGCGTACACTGTCGCCAAGACCGACATCAGTGCTTCCGAAACAGTCGCGAGTAACGGTACCACTGCAGTACAAACGAAAGCATCCGGGTCAATAACCGTCTACAACGCCTACAGCGCTTCAAGTATAACGCTTATCAAAAACACCCGATTCCAAACCCCAAGTGGCCTCATCTTCAGGACGCCCGATGATATCGTGATACCGGGCAAGCATGCCGGCACCCCGGGATCGGTCACAGTCACCGTTGAAGCGGATCAAACGGGTCCGCAGTACAACATCGGTCCTGTATCGCGGTTCACCGTCCCGGGACTCCAATCCCAGGCAGCCTTGTATGCGGGTGTCTATGCACAATCGTTAGGTGCAATGTCAGGTGGCGCTTCGGGCACTCAAGCAGGAGTTTCCGCGGACGTACGCCAAAGTGCAATCAATGATATTCGATCCCTCCTGGCACAACGTGCTAATCAATTTGTTACGTCGCTGAATTCATCGAGCACCGTGGCGTTCTCGGGTCTGAGCGAGATAACCTTTAGTGACGCTCCCGACGCAGACGCAACCAGCAGTCAGGTTGTTATAACAGAAAACGCACACGTCGCCGTACCTATCTTCGCTTCCAATGCATTCGCCGCTGCCGTGGCGCAAACAATGGCAATAGATACCAACAACACGTCCGTTACGCTCGTGGGTGGTAATGGATACAGCGCACAGAGTAACGACACAACGCCCGTCAACCTCGGGACGGATCCGCTCAATTTCTCCCTCGTCGGCAGTACTCGTCTCGTCTGGATGGTTGATACGAACGCTCTTGCGCAAGCACTTGCCGGACGCGATCAAAGCATGTTCCAGACGACCATCACTGGATTCCCGGGTGTAGAGGCGGCTCGTGCTCGAATTGAACCATTCTGGAAGAATACCTTCCCGAGTGATCCGAATGCCATAAAGATCATCGTTACCGATCCTGCTTCGAAAATGTCAGATCAAAGCCAATAAACTTGACGACAAAGCGACTTTTTGTTATCCTCGTACGCGCAGATATGGCTGAACAAGCGGTTGTGGAAGGAGTCATCGATGAGGCACTTCCGAATACGCTGTTTCGCGTAAAGTTAGAGAGCGGAGACCTTGTTCTTGCGTATCTTGCGGGTAAGATGCGACTCCATCGCATTAAGGTGCTCGTCGGGGATAAGGTGCAGGTGCAACTTGAACCGTATGGAGGTCGTGCCCGCATCGTACGTCGCACCTAACACTGCACCACCACCTATGAAAGTAAAGGCATCAGTCAAAAAAATTTGTATGCATTGTCATTCCGTCAAACGTCGTGGGCGTTTGTGGGTCATTTGTAGCAACCCGCGTCATAAGCAACGACAAGGCTAATTATCTATGCTACGCATTTCGGGAGTTACCATACCAGATACCAAGCGCCTTGAAATAGGTCTTACGACCGTCTACGGTGTTGGTCGACCGCGTGCGCAAGAGACACTCGCGAAGCTCGGCATCGACTTCGGCAAGCGCCCGACCGATCTTACCGCGGCACAGGAGGCTGCACTGCGCGAAGCGGTCGAATCGTTCGCTCTTGAAGGAGAGCTCAAGCGAGAGGTGAGTGGTAATATCCGCCGTCTCAAGGACATCAAATCGTATCGCGGTTCGCGCCATATGAAGCACTTACCTGCACATGGTCAGGGAACCAAAACCAATTCACGAACCGTGCGCGGCAACGTTCGCAAGACTATGACATCGGGACGCCGTAAGCTCGAGAAGACATAAGGAATCTTTTATAGACTATGGGGAAAAAACGTATCATACGAAAATCAGGAGGGAGTGTTGACGCTGGGCTCAAGTCGCGCTCGCTTGCTCGCGTTGCAAAGAAAAATATCACCGCAGGTACGCTTCATATCCATGCAACGTTCAATAATACGAAGGTTTTGCTCGCCGATCGTAGTGGCAATGCGATCGCATGGTCTTCTTCGGGGAGCCTTGGATTTTCGGGTGCTAAGAAAGGAACTCCGTTCGCTGCAGCAAAGGTCGGCGAACTCGTGGGTGACAAGGCCAACATCATCGGTATGAAGGAGGTCGATGTCATCATTCGCGGAGTCGGCGCTGGTCGCGAGTCAGCATTGCGCGCCTTTGCGGGCAAGGGTATTGAGGTCATCCGCATCGCGGATGATACGCCCATACCACACAACGGTCCACGTCCACCGAAGCCGCGCCGCATCTAATTCATCATTTTTATTTTTATGTTGCTCGTAAAATCACAATACAAAATAGCCAAGCGTCTTGGAGCAGGTATCTTTGAGAAGACACAATCTCAAAAGTTCTCGCTCTCCGAAGCGCGCACCAAAAAGCCTCGTGGTCGCGCAGTGTCTGATTACGGACGCCAGCTTCTTGAGAAACAGAAGGTTCGCTTCACGTTTGGACTTTCAGAACGACAGCTCTCCAATTACGCACACACCGCGTTCAAAGAGAAGGATCCATCGGCTGCACTCCATAGTGCACTTGAAACGCGGGCTGATTCTCTCGTATATCGAGCAGGATTCGCGTCCACTCGTCGTGCAGCGCGACAGATAGTGAGCCATGGGCACATCCTCATAAACGGCGTCCGTATCACGACTCCTTCGCATCGCGTGCGCACAGGAGATGTCATTTCGGTGCGAGAGGGGAGTCGGACGAGTCCGCTTTTTGCGGCTCTTGCCGAGGTTAATCCCGAAAGTGGTCGCGCTATTCCGTCCTGGATTAGCGCCGATCCCAAGCTCTTGCGTATCGAAATCAAAGGCGAACCCACCTACACCAGCGTCGATAGCGGACTTGACTACCCGACCGTATTTGAGTTTTACAGTAGATAATGTATAATCACCGAACTTTTTATCAGCCGTTTGGCCGCTAGTATCTTATATCTTTATTGCTTTATTTTATGTCTGACTACCACATTGCATTGCCGAGCAAGCCCCGTGTCGTTTCTGAGACGGAGCGCAGTGGGACCTATGAGATCGATGGGCTCTATCCAGGCTACGGCAACACGCTCGGTAATTCGCTTCGACGCATCATCTTGTCGTCTTTGCCAGGCGCCGCTATTACGCATGTAAAAATCCCCGGCGTTCCGCATGAATTCTCGACCATTGAGGGTGTAAAGGAGGATGTCGTAACCATTCTCCTCAATGTCCGTAAAATTCGCTTCAAGCTTCTCTCAGATGAGCCGCAGACCATTTCCCTTAGTGTGAAGGGACCCCAGCAGGTCACCGCTGCCGACCTCAAGCTTCCTGGTCAAGTTGAGATTCTCAATCCGGAGCAGCCTATCTGTGATGTAACTTCCAAGGTCAACTTCGAACTCGAGCTTCGTGCGGAGCGCGGCTTGGGTTACATCCCGAAGGAAGAACATCAAAAGGAGCGTGTAGACATCGGCACCATTGCTATCGACGCTATTTTTAGTCCGATTCGTCGTGCGAACTATGAGGTAGAGAATATGCGCGTCGGTGATCGAACGAACTTCAACCGCTTGCGCATCATGATCGAGACCGACGGAACGCTCGCGCCTCGCGAAGCACTCGAACGTTCTATCGAAACGATGATTCACCAACTCAAAGCAATCGTCGGATTCAAAGAAGAGGAGATAGTGGATGTTGCTGTTGCTGCCCCCGATATGCGCACGCCGGCACGCGAGGACAAAATGACTCCAATGGATGCAGAAATCTTGAAGACCCGCATCACTGAGCTTAGTATGCCGCAACGCGTCGAGATGGCACTCGACAACGCATCTATCCGCACTGTCGGTGGTTTGGTTCGTAAGCGAGAAGATGATCTTCTTGCGATAGAAGGTCTCGGTCAGAAGGGTTTACAAGATATCAAACGTGCGCTTTCCAACCTCGGGCTGACCCTGCGCTCGCAGTAGTATCGAATGATTCACGCGTATGTTGCATCACAAGAAAGGTCGTACACTCGGTAGGAAGAAGGGTCAACGAACGGCGCTCCTGCGCTCGCTCGCTCGCTCGCTCGTCTTGCAAGAAGGTATCGTAACGACCGTTGCAAAGGCGAAAGAGCTGCGACCATTCGTCGAACGCTTGGTGACTGCCGGCAAAAAGAATTCGGTCGCATCACATCGCCTCGTTGCTACACGCCTTGGTGGTGCACCTGATGCAGTCAAGAAACTTCATGGGGACTTGCGCGATCGTTATGCGAAGCGCTCGGGCGGCTATACGCGCATCATCCTTTTAGGTAAAGTCGGCAAGCAAGCGACTGAATCCGCTCGCATCGAATTTGTAAAATAGTATGATGACAAAAACCAATAAGACATACGAAATAGACGCAACAGGGAAGTCCCTCGGGCGCGTTGCTGCAGCAGCTGCGAAGATGCTGATGGGCAAGACGAGTCCCGACTACACGCCGAATATCCGCTCCAATGTTACGGTCACGGTTACCAATGCGGGGAAAATCACCACTCGGGAAAAGAAGTCAGTCCAAACGAAATTCACTCGTTATAGTGGATACCCGGGCGGCCTCAAATTTGAATCGCTTGAGCAGGTGAACAAACGCAAGCCGGGCGAATCCCTACGACGTGCTATTGAGCGGATGATGCCACGCAATACTTTTCGCACTGAGCGCATGAAGAATCTCACTATCAACCTGTAGTTCGACTTACCACAAGTAATTTTATGGCAACAAAAGCAGTACTCTACACAGAAGCAATCGGTCGCCGCAAGACGGCCTCCGCCCGCGTGCGCATCACTCCCGCAAAGAGCTCCTCAATGACGGTCAACGGTAAGCCAGCTGATGAATATTTCCCGCTTCCACTCATGCTGAAGACCGCCTTCGCCCCGATCACGCTTCTTGGAGCAACTTACAGCGTCTCCGCGAAGGTCCAAGGCGGCGGTCATAAATCGCAAGCAGAGGCCGTACGCCTCGGCATCTCACGCGCGATGATCACGATAGTTCCCGAGCAGCGCAAGGATCTTAAAGTTCGCGGCTTCCTCAAACGCGATCCTCGCGCCAAAGAGCGCAAGAAGTTTGGTCTCAAGGGTGCCCGCCGTGCACCACAGTGGAGCAAACGTTAAAAGATTTTGAAAAACCACCTCGGGGAAGGTGGTTTTTCTTTTGCTGAAGCGCATGTGCTATACTCGCCGTGTATGAATGAGCTACATGAGGAGGAACTTGATTTCGAGCTCGAGGATGAGCTTGGTACTGTCGCTGCTGCACAGGCGAAAATAAAGAAGTTGCGCGGGGAACTTAAGGAGGCGCAAGCAAAACGAGATGAGTATCTCGATGGCTGGCAGCGCTGCAAAGCTGATTCCATTAACGCTCGCAAGGAAGCGGCACAGCAGCATGATCGCGCGCATGGTCGTGGCAAGGAGTCGATCATCGAGGAGATTATCCCGGTCCTCGACAGCTTCGATATGGCCGCCGGTGGAGATGCGTGGCTCGCTATCGATGAGAATTGGCGCAATGGTGTCGACCTCATTAGAAATCAGCTTTTAGATGTACTTTCGCGTCATGGTATCGAGCGATTCGGGAAAGTCGGTGACATGTTTGACCATACTGAACACGAAGCAGTGCAGGAGATCGAAGATGTGGCAGGAGAGAGCGGCGAAGTCGTGAGGATTTTGCGTTATGGATACAAAAACGGAGAGCGGATTGTGCGTCCCGCACAGGTTATCGTGAAAAGGTAGCAACACTTACCCCATGTGCAAGTCAGACTTGCACACGCAAAACATGAATGTAATAATTCTGCAACTATGCGGAAAGAGCCTTTTGGTGTTGGGTCATATGTTCATGTAATGAAACGAGGTGGGCGAGGTGTGGATATTGTTCGCGACGACAATGATCGCTGGCGCTTTCTTAAGCTTCTACGATATTTAAACGATGAGAATGCACCGCGCAACTGGGAAAGAAGCATCAATCAGGAACATATCATCGCGGGATTTACCCGACCTGTTGACTGGCCTGAAGCTAAACCATATGTATCGATACTTGCTTTTTGTTTATTAGACAATCATTTTCACCTACTCCTACAAGAAAAGGTCGAGGGGGGTGTGGCAAAATTTATGCAGCGTCTCTGTACAAGCATGTCTGCGAATTTCAACGCACGCCACGAAGAGCGGGGCACCTTGTTTCAAGGTTCATATAGGGCACGTACGATAACAACTGATACTCATCTTCAATACCTAAGCGCATACATCCAAGTGAAAAATGTTTTTGAACTTTATCCATGGGGAATCGAACGGGCAGCTCAAAAGTTCACGGACGCTTATCAATGGGCACAATCATATCCGTTCGCTAGTCTTAACGATTATACCCAAAAGAGAAGGGAAATTATCGACCATGCTCTGGTTGCGGATATTCTTCCAGAACATGATTTTTTTGTTGATTTTGCCAAGGATGTTATACATGGCAGATATAAAGATGCATTAGAAGAAAGCGGACTAGATATTGACCAACTCGAATAGTCATGTTGAGGTTGTGCAAGTCTGACTTGCACACCTTTTAGGGGAAGATTATAATGGATGAAATTTGTTAAAATTTATTTGTTAAAACTAAAAATTATGGCAAAAATCATTGGCATCGATTTGGGAACGACGAATTCTGCGGTCGCTATCATCAAAGGTGGCGAACCTGAAGTCGTCGAGAATGCAGAAGGTGCACGTACAACGCCCTCGGTTGTCGCGCTATCAAAGACCGGTGAGCGACTCGTGGGTCTCTTGGCACGCCGACAAGCGGTAACCAATCCAAAAAACACGATTTACCAAATCAAACGCTTCATCGGGCACAATTTTGATGAACCAGGTGTACAGAAAGACAAGAACTCAGTGCCTTTTGAAATACAGAAGTCCGCAAGCGGTGGCATAGAGGTAAAGATGGGCGACAAATGGTACCGTCCTGAGGAGATCTCGGCCATGATATTACAAAAACTGAAAGTCGACACCGAGGCACGCTTAGGTGAGACCATAACTGAGGCCGTCATCACTGTGCCGGCGTACTTCAACGATGCGCAGCGCCAGGCGACCAAGGATGCGGGGAAGATCGCAGGGCTTGATGTCAAACGCATCATCAACGAACCGACGGCGGCGGCACTTGCATATGGATTCAACAAGAAGAAGAATGAAAAGATCGTCGTATTCGATTTCGGCGGTGGGACATTCGATATCTCGGTCTTGGAAGTAGGTGATGACGTCATCGAAGTACGTTCGACGGATGGTGATTCGCATCTCGGTGGTAAAGATATTGATCAGAAGATAATGGATTGGATAGCCGATGAATTCAAGAAAGAGAATGGTATCGACGTGCGTAATGACCCGTTGGCACGCCAGCGCCTCGATGAAGCTGCTGAGAAGGCTAAGATTGAACTCTCTACTGCGGTAGAGACCGAAGTAAATATTCCGTTCATTACCTCAGATGCTTCAGGACCGCGCCACTTGCTCGTGAAGCTTTCCCGTGCAAAGCTCGAGGAGCTCACAAACGAATTTATCGAACGTGCGATGACGATAACGAAGCGCGCGATGGAAGCGTCGCCATTCAAAGTACCCGATATCAATGAGATCATTCTCGTCGGTGGTCAGACGCGCATGCCAGCGCTACAAAAGGCCGTCGAGACATTCTTCGGCAAAAAGCCCAATCTGAGTGTAAACCCAGATGAGGTCGTGGCACTCGGCGCAGCTATACAGGGCGGCATTCTTCAGGGCGATGTCAAAGATGTCTTACTCTTGGACGTCATTCCGCTCTCACTTGGTATCGAGACCTACGGTGGAGTTGCCACTAAGCTTATCGAACGCAACACGACGATACCGACCAGCCGCTCGCAGACGTTCTCGACTGCATCTGATAACCAAGCATCCGTTGAGATACACGTTGTCCAAGGCGAACGCCCCATGGTTGCCGACAACAAATCACTCGGTCAGTTCAATCTCGACGGTATCCCGCCGGCGCCGCGTGGTGTGCCACAAATAGAAGTGAGCTTCGATATCGACGCCAACGGTATCCTTTCGGTAAAGGCGAAAGACAAGACTACCAACAAAGAGCAATCCATCCGCATAGAAGCGTCGTCGGGTCTCACGGACGCCGAGGTTGAAAAGATGCGCAAGGATGCCGAGGTGAATGCAGAAACAGACAAGCAAAAGCAAGCGTTAGTCGAAGCACAGAATCATGCAGACCAAATAGTATATGCCGCCGAGAAGGCACTCAAAGATTATGGTGATAAAGTTAGCGAAGAAATCAAAAAGAACGTGCAAGAAAAGATCGACGCATTGAAGTCGGTGCGCGCAGGCTCTGATGTGACTGTTATCACAGCAGCGGCAGACGCACTCTCAAGCGAAATGAGCAAAATTGGTGAGGCGATGTCGAAGACAAGTCAACCTTCGCAGGACCAAACACCGCCCGATGCTGCTGGATCAAACGAATCGAGCGAGCAAAAATAGCAGACCCACCCAACTTTTTTCATTGTGCATTTGAGAGGCTCGGCATATAATTCAGGCAATGAAAAAAGACTACTATAGCATCTTAGGTGTGGTGAAGTCCGCCACAGAGGACGAAATCAAGAAGGCGTTTCGTAAGCTTGCGCAGAAATATCATCCCGACAAGAAGGGTGGCGACGAAGTGAAGTTCAAGGAGTTGAGCGAGGCATACTCGGTGCTCTCCGACAAAAAGAAGCGCGCTGAATACGACACCTATGGCAAAACCTTCGCCGGCGGGGCGGCACAGGGTGCTGCAGGTTTCAATGGTTTCGACTTCTCGAATTTTGCTTCAGGCTTCCAAGGTTTCAATGGCCAGAATGTGGAGTTCGATATCGGTGATATTTTCGGAGAGTTCTTCGGTGCTTCCGGCTCACCCCGAGGTCAAGTGAGAGGTCGTGATATATCCATAGACATCGAACTCTCCTTCAAGGAAAGTATTTTCGGTGCTGACCGGCGCGTCCTCATTTCCAAAATGGCAACCTGCGACGTCTGTGGTGGCAGTGGAGCGAAGAAAGGTTCTAAGTTGGTGACCTGCAAGACCTGCAACGGTAAGGGTGAGTTGCGCGAGACACGCAACACATTCCTCGGTAATTTTACCTCAGCACGCATCTGTCCCACCTGCAACGGTCGCGGCGAAGTACCCGAGACTCCGTGCGAGACGTGTCACGGCGACGGTGTTACGAAACGCCAAGAAGAAATTCATATTACCGTGCCTGCTGGTGTGCAGGATGGTGAGATGATTCGCATGCCGGGTCGTGGTGAAGCGGCGAAAGGTGGGGGAGCGGGGGATCTTTATGTGAAGCTCCACGTGAAGAGTGACGTATCATTTTCACGCGATGGCAACAATCTCCTGACTGCACTGTCCATCAAACTGACTGATGCACTTCTGGGAGGCGATTATCACATACGCACACTCGACGGCGAAGAGCTTATTACCGTCCCACCTGGAGTCGTGCACGGCGAGACCATCCGCATCCGCAGTAAGGGAGTGCCGACATCACGTGGCGGCCGCGGCGATCTTCTGGTGCGCATCGATATCGAATTTCCTAAGAAACTTTCACGTTCTGCGCGCGACCTTATCGAGAAGCTGCGTATTGAAGGTCTCTGACGTATGCATATCACTGCTCTTTCTTTCAGTTTTTTACCACCGTGGTTCGCCACAATACCCTTGGGATGGATAATCATCGTCGTAGGTACCCTACTACTGACATTTGACGCGATGCGCAGTGGCCCTGCACGTGCGGCAGTCATCGTCGTGACGTCCTCGATTGCACTCTTCATCTACAGCCTCATTCCCTACACGTATTTTTTGGATACCTTTGTTACCACATCGACCTCACTTGTTTCAGCTGCCATATTTGGCGGACTCTTTATATTTATATTTTTGCTTATGCATCGCATCGTCTTTAACCTCGGCAGTACTTCCGATGGTCTTGTCATGTCTTTCATAGCCGGCGTATGCGGTATGATTGCGGTCACTATTACGTGGCTCCATGTGCCTGCATTGATGATGCTGTGGAATCCCGGTAGTGAAATAAATCTACTATTCGGTCTCCCGTACGCACTCGGCTGGTTTATCGGAATCTACATCGTGCTGGCATTTTTGCGTTCATGATAGTTATTCCTGTGATACACTTTTAGTGATGAAATTATTATCTGGAAAAAATCATAAGATTTCTTCAAAAAAGATACGACGAATTCTGATCGACGGATACTCGCTCACTCCTACTCAAGTATATACGATAACCCAAGATGCTTCCATAAAAATTGCGATTGATCCTATCGCACTCGACCGGATGAGGCGTTCGCGCGAATTTCTTTTGGATGCTGCACGCAAGCAGGCTATCTACGGGGTAAACACCGGGTTCGGTCCTATGGTTACACATATAATCGGCATCGAACACGTAACTGAGCTCCAATATAATCTTTTGCGTGGGCATGCGAATGGAATGGGGGATCCTGTTAGAAGTGAGTATGTACTTGCGGCAATGTTGGTGCGCCTCAACACGATCATACGGGGGGACTCTGGCGTCTCGGTAGAATTGGCACATACACTCTGCGCGTGCGTCAACGCAAGGATAACCCCGATAGTTCCGGAGCATGGTGCCGTGGGAACGAGTGGTGATCTCGTCCAGCTTGCCCACATAGCGCTTCTACTCATAGGCGAAGGTGACGTCATGTATAAAGGCAAGCGCACCTCAGCCGCACTTGCTTTGAAAGATGTGGGAATAAAAGCGCACATACTAGGTGCTAAGGAAGGTTTATCGCTTATCAATGGTACATCAATGATGAGTGGGATTGGTTGCATTCTCCTCATCCAAGCGAGACGTGCACTCTCGCTCGCAATGCGCACGGGTGCTATTTCGTTCGAGCTCGTCAATGGCTTTACGGACGTCATAGATTCAAGACTTCATGTCGCCCGTCCCCATTTCGGTCAAGAGACCGTCGCACGCATTCTACGCGAACTTACGAAGGATTCGAAATTATTGTCGGATAGAGAGAAGTTCGCTCATGCAATCAAAATTGGACAAGATGTTCAGGTGACTAATATCGTTCTTCAAGAGGTTTACTCAATACGCTGTATTCCTCAAATATTGGGACCTATCATGGAGACTTTGCTTCATGCGGAAGAAGTCATTACTGTCGAGATAAATTCAACCACTGATAATCCTATCGTTGACGTTGAAAAAAGTCGATTTATCCACGGTGGGAATTTTCATGGAGATTACGTTGCTACTGCGATCGACCAACTTAAAGCCGGAATCATAAAAATGACATTGCTTTCCGAGCGCCGAATCAACTTCTTCCTGAATAAAAACATCAACAAAACGTTCCCACCTTTTTTGAACCTTGAAACTCCCGGACTTACTATGGGCTTGCAGGGATTGCAGTTCGTGGCAACATCAACTGCCGCTCAAAGCCAATCATTCGGCTATCCTCATTCACTACACAGTATTCCTACTAATGGTGATAATCAGGATGTCGTCAGTATGGGCACCGACGCAGCACTCATCGCTTCCAAGGTGATCGAAAATGCTTTCATTGTTCTGGCAATCGAAGTTCTTACACTCTCACAAGCGGCGGCAACTTTCAGCAAGACCGAAAAAATAGATGGTAAATTTTCATCACAGATGCGCCAGCTGTTACAAAAAATACGCACCCATGCGCCACTCGTCAAAAAAGATCGTATTCTCTCATACGATATGGAGAAACTATGCACTGCGCTTACATATGATGAATCGCTCGATTTTACATAATAAAACTCGCGCACGCTTCTCGACGAAACATCGAAAGGTCGCACATAAATCCTTTCTTGAGAACGATCAAGCGCATTGGGACGATGTTCACTCTCTCGAAGCATCTTATTGGCAACGAGAAGGGGGCCAGCGTGCATTGAAATTATTTAAGACTGCTTCCGTGCGTATTCCCGCATACAAAGATTTCCTTAAAAAAAATCGCGTTAATCCCGACATCATTACAACGGCAGATTTCAATAAACTTCCAGAAACAAGCAAAGAAAATTACATCAACGCATATCCGCTCGAAGCATGTTCATGGGATGGTACACTCGATACACATCGCATTCTTGCAATAAGTTCAGGCACTAGTGGCGAACCTACACTCTGGCCACGTGGAACGATACAAGAACGCGAAGCAGCTGCTATACATGAATTTATTTATACGCAGCTTTTTAATATTGATACTCATCGAACTCTTTTGGTTATCGGATTCCCGATGGGTCTCTATGTCTCCGGCGTTGCGACCTCGCTCCCGTCGTTTGTCGTTTCGGTCACCCATCCCAAGCTCACCATCGCAACTGTCGGTAATCAAAAAGATCAGATACTTACCTTACTCAAACATACCGGTGACACGTACGAACAAATCATTCTCGTCGGCCATCCGTTTTTCCTCAAAGATGTTCTTGAGACGGGTATGAAAGAGGGGATCAAGTGGCATGGACTGCACACACGTATGCTCTCCTGCAGTGAAGGTTTCACTGAAGCTTGGCGCGACTACGTAAGCACGATCGCCGGTAAACACGGGGAGGATGTTTTCTTCAACACCTACGGCTCATCGGAATTTCTCTTGATGGGCTTCGAAAATCCCCATACAATCGCGATCCGCAAGGCGGCCGGATCAAGCGAGGTTCTTTCGCGACGACTCTTCGGCTCCAGCGAACCGCCGGGGCTTTTTCAATTCAATCCACTTACGCGCTTTATCGAATCCAATGGCACTGATCTTCTCGTTACCGCGAACGCTGGCATTCCACTCATACGATTCAATCAACATGATGCGGGTAATATATACACCTTCGAGGATATCCAAAAGCAAATCAAAAGTACAATGTCCATTACAAAGCACCTCAAAGAGAATCACTGGAAACCATGGCATTTACCGTTCGTTACACTCTTCGGTAGAAGCGATCACACGCTCGTCTTCTATGCTGCTAATATTTATCCGGAGCATATTCGCATAGGCCTTGAGGACAAAGTGCTTCTGAAAAAACTCACGGGCAATTTCCTGATGAGAAAGACCCTCTCGAATATGGAACAAACATTGCACATTCATGTTGAGATGCGCCCGAGTATTCGTGAAAGTACAAATTTAGCATCTTTGATCAAAAAGAAAATCGTACAGACGCTTCTTGAAATTAACCAAGAATACAAAGACGCATCCTTGCGAAATTCAGCAGACCTTACGCCCCATATCAGTTTACATAGCTATCATGACGCCCATTACTTCAAACCAGGGACCAAGCATCATTATATTGATAAATAATTATGAAAACAAAGGAGAAAATCCATACACATTTCTTAGAAAAGATACGCGATCTAAAAGAAAAGTCCTATCGACCCATCATTTTAGATCTATCGAAGACTGATCACCGGAAGTTACTCGAGCAGTTAATTAAAAACGGGACTATAAGACATGTGAATGATAATTATAATTCTCAACTAAACGAATTGTTCGCAATTAATAATCCTTCACTCGTCTTTCAACCCCCATTCTCTTTGGCGTTTAAAGACTTTCACAAAAAGCTCACCGACATGAAGCCTGAATGGCAGCAAGGAAGATGGATCTTCTTCCCGTGGTCTTCAACGTTAGTCCATGTGCTTGAAGACAAAGATTTTCAACGAGTGCGGATGGCTCGGAACCGAAATCTCATAAACGAGCAAGAACAAGAACGATTTTACAACGCAACCATTGGAATTGCGGGTCTATCAGTAGGCAATAGTGTTGCTCTTGCAATAGTTATCCAAGGGGGGGCTCGTCACATAAAGTTAGCAGATCACGATTCATTAGATCTCTCAAATCTAAACCGGATTCGTGCTACCGTTCTCGGCCTAGGTGCTCTCAAAGTATTCGTTACTGCACGGCAAATTTATGAGGTAAATCCGTATGCAAAGGTTGAGTTATTCAGAAACGGTTTAACGATAAAGAATATCGAAAGCTTTTTTAAAGGTCTCGATGTTATAGTGGACGAGATTGATAATGTTGCTGTGAAATATTTGGTCCGCGAGCAAGCTGCGAAACATCGTATTCCGGTAGTCATGGGGGTTGATAACGGCGATAACGGTATTATCGATGTTGAACGTTATGATCTCGACCCCATGCCAGAATTTTTCCATGGCAGACTAGGGAATATAAATTATCGGGAACTCGCATCGCTTTCAAAGCGCGAAACTGGCACCGTTATCGTGCGTCACATTGGTTCTCAAAATATTCCGGATCGGGTATGGCAATCATTTAAAGAAATGGGGAAGACATTAGCATCTTGGCCTCAACTCGGTGGCATCGCCCTTATGAATGGCTCCGCTATTGCATATGTTATTCGGAAAATCTTAAACAAGCAGCCAATCATAAACGACCGCGGTATACTTTCGTTAGATCAGCTATTTGACCCATCCTATGATTCTGAAGAAAGCAAGAAAGTACGGGCACAAGTGAACCAAGAGATTAAAGCCACGACCACAAGAAAAATACCATATGAATAATAGTGCTGTAGAAACAATTTTAAAAGCTGCTATTCGCGCGCCATCGGGCGACAATCTTCAGCCGTGGAAAATAGTCCCGAATGAAAACAAAATCGATTTCATACCGGTTAGTACTAGAGATGGTTCGCTGTACAATACTGGTGATCGTGGGACTTTTTTCTCTCTAGGTGCATTAGTCGAAAATGCGATTATCGCAGCCGAACACGTAGGATTTGTGACCGAGTTGGTTTATCGCGGCGCCCACGGGGCATCACTTTATTTCAAAGAAAATCCTGCCGGGCAACATAGAGACGCAAAAATCCAGAATGGAGCTACCTATGAAGCAATTTTTAAACGTTGTACAAATAGATTCCCTTATGAAAAAGAATTATTGACATCTGAACAAAAACAGGCGATGCGAGGGGTGTTCAAAGCTATACATATTCACGACATAGCTCTAAGATTTTTAGATGCTCCACAACTTGAATTAACGCAGTGTCTCAGTGTAAATGAAAGATTGGTATTTGAAAACAGGCGTTTGCACCACGATTTTTTCTCAACTCTATCTTGGTCGGGTACCGACTTGGATAAAATGCCAGTCTATTCGCTTGGACTGCCGTTAATAGGACTTTGTATGTTTAAGTTGGCACGATCTTGGCCACGGTTAGATGTTCTGAACAAAATCGGATTTTCTAAGATGATACCAAAACAAACTGCGCTGTTGTATCAAGCCTGCGGAGGCTATGGTGCTTTACTCGCTCACCATACAGATACTACATCCTATTTCAATGCTGGGAGAGGAATGCAAAGAATATGGTTAGAGGCCACTATTCAACAACTTGCCATTCAACCCCTGAATGGGATAATTTTGCTACGGCATGCGATTAAACAAAATACTGAACTTCCATTATCTGAGAATCAAAAGAGTCTCATTATTGAAAAATATAACGCTATTAAGAATATGCTCGCTACAGAACAAGAAATCTTGTTTATGTTTAGAATTGGCAAACCGACTACAGGAACACTTATCACACCTCGAATGGATTTATCGAATGTATTGGAATAAGACTCTGGTGTATGTCCACACTCACATTATTCCCGAAGCGAATTCCTGAACCAAAAGGATTAAATGATCTAGAAATGGAAGCTTTCCAGAGACTCGCAACAATGAATTCTAAACGTTGGTTTTTACCGCTCGTTGACGATTTTCTTAAGCGAACAAAACTAAAAAAGGCCTTGATTGTTGATGTTGCGTGCGGACCCGGATTTCTGAGCAAAGAATTAGCATCGCGCAACCCGTATTTTTCCATTATAGGCATAGATATCTCTGAAGTGGCACTCAAGATGGCACGCGTAAATACCTCAGGCATAAAGAATGTAGATTTAAAAAAGGCTTCAGTGTATAAACTTCCTTTCAAAACAACTTCGGTGGATGCGGTGATATGTAAAGATAGTTTGCATCATTTCAATAATCCTGCCAGCGCCATACGAGAAATGTTTCGTATCATTAAACCGGGAGGATATTTGTATATCCAAGATATAAGGCGAGATTTGCCTGGTTATCTTATATCGCGCTCAATAGAACGTAAAAATTCGATTGAAAAACTCCAATTTTATTCAACAAGAGCGGCATACACTAAAGGCGAAGTGCGGATTTTGTTGAAACGTCTCGGAATAAAACCACTATTGTTGCATACTGCTAAGGTAACAAATCGACTGGCACGATACTATAACTCACAAGGTATCGATACAAAACAGCTTCGGGAAGGGTTCCAAGCGCGTTATAATTTTATTGCGCGTAAATAGGCGCCTTGAACACATATGCCATTGCTACAGATATTTAGTTCAGAGAATTTCGACCTCGTCTCTACCGGTATTACCGTTGCTGCGATCGCAGTTCTTGGTGTTTCGATTTATATATCAAATAAAAAAAGTATTACTAATCGGACGTTCCTTCTTTTTTCGATAGTTATAATTGCCTACGCAACTTCGAATTATCTAAGTTATCATGTGGAAAATCCTGATCTAACGATTTGGTTCTTGCGAGGTATTATTTTCTTTGCTACGTGGGCTTCTCTTTTGCTTTTCCAACTCTTCTACGTCTTTCCAGATGAACACACTACACTTCCTCGCTATTATATCGCGTTCATTCTGCCATGTGTCATCGGGGTATCTTTATTAACAATGACACCTTATGTTTTTGAAAGCGTAAAACAAATTGCCATTGATGGAGCTCCTGCCACTGCACAACCTGGTCCACTTATTGCAAGTTTCGGTCTGACATGTGCTGTCTTGGTTATTTTGAGTATTGTGATACTGGTTAAAAAATATATACGTGCAAGTGGAATATTACGACAACAAATGACCTTCATTGTTATTGGCTCTGTCATTACGTTTTTAGGCATTTTGTTTTTGAACGTCTGGTTACCTTTGGTTTATGATAATGCGCGGTACATAATCTTCGCACCTGTTTTGTTCTTCCCCTTTCTTGGGCTCACCGGATATGCGATTCTTCGCTATAAACTCTTTAATATAAAAATAGCAACCATCGCGATACTCGCTTTTCTATTGGCTGTAACAATAATTTTTCAGGCAATATTTTCTAGCTCGGCCGAGCAGAAAATTTTTGGAGCCAGTCAATTCATTTTAGTTATTGTTTTTAGTATATGGTTATTGCAAGCAACTTTAAGGGAAGTTGAACAACGTGAGTTGATCGAAATACAGGAAAGAGAGCTTGAGGGAGTTAATAGGCAGCAAGAAAGTCTCCTCCATTTCATGAGTCACGAGATCAAGGGGTATCTCACCAAGAGCGAGGCGGGGTTTTCAGCAATCGCGGAAGGGGACTATGGGCAAGTTTCACCAGAACTTAGCGGTATGGCGAGTATGGCACTCGTCGACATACGCAAGGGAGTCCGCACGGTCATGGACATCCTCGATGCATCCAATTTGAAGCGCGGCACGGTTAGCTACAAAAAGACGACGTTTGATCTCAAAGAAGTCGTACAGGGGGTGGTCAAACACCTCAAGCCCGCGATAGATGAGAAACGTCTCACTGTCGAAATGTCGATCGCATGGGAAGTACCATGTCTGGTAAACGCCGATATGGAAAAGATTCGCGATCATGTCATACGCAACCTCGTCGACAATGCCATCAAATACACACCATCAGGTAGCATAAAAGTCGAAGTACTCCGCATCGGAGATACTGTTCGTTTTTCTGTGCAAGACAGCGGTGTTGGCATTACCGATGAGGATAAGAAGCGGCTTTTCACCGAAGGTGGTCACGGCAAGGATTCTATCAAGGTCAACGTGCATTCGACTGGCTATGGTCTCTTTATCGCGAAAACCATTGTGGACGCTCATGGTGGCAAGATTTGGGCAGAGTCTGATGGTGCAGGTACGGGCTCACGATTCATCATGGAATTGCCAGCCGCGTAAAGCCGCTGTGCGGTTTTACAGGGTTCTGTTATTATGGGTGTCTATGCAGAAGCTTTTTACGGGCATCCAACCATCAGGGGCGCTTCATATAGGGAACTATTTCGGTGCGCTGCGGCAAACGGTAGAACTTCTGCAGCAGGCCGAGGGACTCGTCATGATTGCCGACTATCATGCATTGACATCGCTGAAAGAACCCGCCGCATTACACCAAAACATTATAGATGTCGTCAAAGATTACATTGCGGTCGGCATCGACCCGACACGTGCCATCGTTTTCAAACAGTCCGACGTGCCAGAGCACACCGAACTCGCGTGGATATTTGATTGCCTCGTCACCGTACCGTTTCTTATGCAGGCGCACTCATACAAAGACAAAGTTGCAAAAGGACTGGAGGCCAACGCCGGACTCTTCACGTATCCCATGCTCATGGCGGCAGACATTCTTCTGTACGACACCGATGTCGTGCCCGTTGGTGCCGATCAACGTCAACATATCGAATACGCCCGTGAAGCCGCATCGAAATTCAATACAACGTTCGGAGAAACCTTCAAAGAACCAAAGGAGAAAATCCTCGAGCATGTAGCGATCGTACCCGGAACCGATGGCAAGAAAATGAGCAAAAGCTATGGCAATACGATCCCGCTTTTCGGGACGAAAGATGAAATAGCGAAAGCGGTGATGGGTATCGTGACTGATTCGAAGGCCGAAAGCCCCGAAAACGTCTATGCGATCCATAACCTCTTTCGGGACAAATCAGACCTTGCGGTTCTCTACACGGAGAATAAGGGTAAGTATAAGACACTCAAAGAAACGCTCATTGAGGACATTGAAGACTTCGTCGCCCCGATGCGTGAAGTACGCGATGCGATAACCGACGGCGATGTACGCAGCATTCTCAAAGAAGGTGCGGTGCGTGCTCGTGAGCGAGCGAGTCAAAAAATGAAGATCGTGCGAGAAAGAATCGGTATTTCCTTATAAATCAGGTTTTTAATTGCTTTGCGAAGTCAGACTTGCACAATCAGAATATGGGAAGAATATTTGTCAATAAATTGCAGGGATATGTCGGGAAAGTCGTACTGATCGAGGGCTGGGTATCGGTGCGGCGCGATCAAGGCAAGATGATCTTCTTCGACTTTCGCGATATGACCGGTACGGTACAAGGTGTTGTCTTGCCGCAAAGCGAGGCGATTGAAATTGCGAAAGAGACGGGATTGGAATATGTCGTATCGGTGACCGGAAGGGTCAACGAACGTCCGGAAAAGAACAAGAATCCTAAGATGCAAAACGGTGGCATCGAGCTTGAAGTGCTCGAGCTTGAGGTACTCTCGAAAGCAGCGCCGCTGCCATTTGACATGTCACTCGAGGGTTACAATCTGGATCTTACGACCGAGCTCGATCACCGAGCACTCACCCTGCGCCACCCGCGTCTGCAAGCAATCTTCAAAGTACAGGCAGTGATCATCGATTCCTTCCGAGAATATCTGAAGTCGCAAAACTTCTTCGAATTCCAAGCACCGGCGATTACGCCCGCGACGGCCGAAGGCGGCGCTGAGGTCTTTGAGGTCCAGTACTTCAACAAAAAAGCATATCTCACGCAGTCGCCACAGCTTTACAAACAGATCGTCATGACGGCCTTCGAGCGCGTCTTTTCGGTCAACAAAATCTTTCGTGCAGAACCAAGTGCGACGACTCGTCATCTCACCGAGGTTGTTTCCTTAGACGCAGAAATGGGGTTTATCAAATCATGGACTGATATCCGTGACATGTCTGAAGAGACTGTTCGTTATATCCTCGGACAGATTGGCTCTCGTTGTACAAAAGAATTGGAATTGCTTGAAGCCACGCTTCCGATCATGATAGAGAACACTCCGACAGTATCGCTTACAGAGGGGCAAGAAAAGATATTCGAGAAGACAGGACGGGATGTCCGCGGTGGGAAAGATCTTAATCCAGAAGACGAACGTGAGCTCTGTGAGATCATCAAAGAAGAGACTGGGTCTGACTTTGTATATGTCTACGGTTATCCTACGCGACAGAAGCCTTTCTATGTATATCCAGATCCCAAAAATCCCGAAGTCAACGAAGGGATGGATCTCTTGTGTCGCGGAGTCGAATGGCTTTCCGGCGGACGCCGTATCAATGATTACGAACAGCTCATGGATCATGTAGAAAAGTGGGGGATGGATCCGAAGAAAATTGAAATGTTCCTTGAAGCATTCCGCTATGGAGTGCCACCCGAGGGAGGATTTGCGTTCGGTGCCGAGCGTATGACCATGCAGATTCTGGGTCTCAAGAATATCCGTGAAGCGACGATGTTCCCGCGCGACATGCATCGCATTGACTCGAGATTATCAGAGGAAACGAGCGAGTCATGATGGACACATTCAGTTTTTCCACACCAATCTTCGAAGGACCGCTTGAGACGCTGCTCAATTTGATCGAACTGCGCAAGATGTCCGTCTCGGAGATTTCGCTCGCTGAAGTGTGCGATGCCTACCTCGCGTATGTCGAGCAGTTGCCCGAACTGCCTCTGGGTGAAACGGCGCAATTCATTCTCGTCGCATCAACGCTGCTACTTATCAAATCCCGTACGCTCTTGCCCTCGCTCGAACTCTCTACCGAAGAGCGCGAGTCGGTCGAAGAGCTTGAGCGACGTCTTGCGCGCTACGCAATAATCCGCAATGCAGCGAAATACTTACGCAAAGAATGGGGAAGGCGGCCGCTCGTGCTTCCTCACCGTGCTCCTGTGCAACCATCAGTATTTGCTCCTGCAGAGACAAGCCTAGGGCACTTACATGAAGCAGCGCTACGCATCGTGAGAACCATACCGAAGCCCGATGTCCTTGCCCACGCTGCTATCGCACCCGTCCTTGCGCTCGAAGAGGTTATCAAGGCACTCCACGCGCGTCTCAGTGCATCATTGCGAACGCGTTGGAGCGAAGTCACAAAGAATACGAGTAGTAAGGGCGAGCTCATCGTTCATTTTCTCGCGATCTTGGAGCTCGTACGAAACGGAAGTGCGAGTGTCACGCAAGACCGACTCTTCAGCGACATCAGTATAGAATTGGAGCAGCTCTCCGGCGCGCCACGTTACGGTGTCTCACTATGATAATGCCGATCGGACCATTACCATCACTCATCGAAGCGCACCTCTTCAGTGAAGGAGGTTCGCTTTCTTTGAAGCGTCTTATGCAACTCACTGGTGCTGATGAGCATGCGCTCATGATCGCCCTCGATCAACTCTCAAACATGCTTCAGGGAAGTGGACTTTCGCTCGTACGAACCGAAACCGAAGCAATGTTGGTCGTAGCACCGAGCGCAAGCGAAGCACTGAAAGCGAGCTACGAGAAAGAACTCGGGCGAGAAATTGGTGATGCCGGACTTGAAGTCCTCGCCATAGTCCTCTATCGAGGACCTTCGACTCGCGCACAAATCGATTACATCCGCGGCGTCAACACGAGCTCGACGATTCGCACCTTACTCTCTCGCGGGCTTATCATCCGCACTGGGAATCCACAGGACGGTAGGGAATATGTGTATCGCCCGACCACGGAACTGCTTGCCCACCTCGGAGCAACGAACTTAAAAGACATGCCAGAATATGCTACAATATCAAACGAATTAAAAGCATTTGAAGCTGATACTGAGCCTTTCAAAACGGAACATGACCGAGTTACTACCGACACCGACGGAGCAGGAACTGTTGCTACCTGAAGGACATATTGAACCAGCGCAACCGACACCGGTACTGGCTGATTACGTGGCACCACAGGCTTCCAGAATAGGCTCGGGTGACTCTCGCGCACTCATCACGCTTGTAGGCCTCGTCACGGTCTTTATCCTCGCGGGAGGCACTACGTTCGTCGTATTGAATGGAACGACCGCACATCTCGCACATCAATCACTCCCTGCAGAAACCGCAGCCGCTGTGGCCTCAACCTCAACTGAAAACCCCTTCGCATCGGTACGACTCCAGGCACAGAGCGCATACGTCTACGATATGCAGACGCAGCAAGTCCTCTACACACTCAATCCGGACGCGGAACGTCCGATGGCATCACTCACCAAAATAGCAATGGCACTCGCGGTATCAGAAGTCTTGCCACTCGATTCAACGATCACCATACCGTACGACACAGCACCTGTCAGCAGTGCAGAAGTTTTGACCAAAGGTTCTGTATGGACGGTTCGTGATGTCTTGAATTTCACGCTCATCGCATCTTCTAACCAAGGCGCCGATATTCTTGGACGGGCCGCCAATGATCCCTTGCATGTGAAGTATCCACTCTCGCCTCAAAGTGGCACAACTGTTTGGCGGATGAACAAACTGGTACGAGATCTCGGTCTTACCGACATGCTCTTTAGTAACGACAGCGGACTCGACCTCTCTAGTACCGAGTCAGGTGCGTATGGATCCGCACGCGATGTTGGCACGCTGGTAGCCTACGCCGCATC
The DNA here is from genome assembly GCA_035541295.1 of Minisyncoccota bacterium. Classification (GTDB taxonomy): domain Bacteria; phylum Patescibacteriota; class Minisyncoccia; order Phycocordibacterales; family UBA2100; genus UBA10103. Next base: position 4,104 of record DATKNP010000031.1, on the reverse strand, counting down.
GACGTCACTCGATCTCTTTACCGAAACGACGCAAAACACCATGACATTCAAAAATGCCGCGGGCATGACTGCAACGGCATACAATACCGATACCGCCCTTGGTGCTATTCCAGGAATAGTCATGGGGAAGACTGGTTATACGGATCTTGCGGGCGGGAATCTCGCCGTCGTCTTCGACGCCGCCGGCATAGGACACCCCGTCGTTGCGGTGGTAATGGGTTCAACGATAGATGGACGCTTTTCAGATATGAAGCAGTTGGTCGATGCTTCGAGGATAGCAGTCGCCGCCGGTCAATAAAGGTGATACCGGTCACCTGTATAATCACTCAATATGCATCTATCAATAATAAAAGTCCTACTTCCAGCAACGATTGCATTCGTTGTCGGAATACTCTCCACGCCAATACTCACGCATTATCTCTACAAATACCATGTCTGGAAAAAGATCGCCGGCAAGCGTGCACTTAACGGCGAGGCGGCGCATGAATTCAATCGTCTCCATGGAGATGGGGAGACCAAAACGCCGCGCATGGGTGGTATCGTCATATGGGGGAGTGTACTTTTGACGACACTGGGTATTGCGGTAGTGACGAGTCTCGCGAGGAACGTCAACTGGTCGCACTATGATTTTTTGACTCGCAGCGAGACGTGGATCCCGTTCTCCACACTCATCGTCGGCGCCTTGGTAGGATTTCTGAACGACTTGCTTGACATACGACCGCAGGGGGCCGGGCTCCCTCTCTCACAACGACTCCTTATTGTGCTGTCCTTGTCGACATTCATCGGTTGGTGGTTCTTCGCCAAGCTTTCGGTCACGGCGATCGACATCCCATTTGGAATGCCACTGTACGTTGGTCCATTTATCATTTTGCTTTTTATTTTCGTTTCGGTCTCGCTCTACGCCTCCGGTGTGATCGACGGTATCGACGGACTCTCGGGCGGCGTATTTGGGAGTGTGTTCGCCTCATACACTATCATCGCGTTCGCTGAGGGACAGATAGACCTCGCTGCATTTTGCGCGACCGTTGTAGGTGCCCTGATGGCGTTCTTATGGTTCAATATACCACCAGCGCGATTCTATATGAGTGAGACGGGGACGATGGGGCTCACGCTCGCGATAGCATCTGTCGCATTTATGACAGATAATCTCGGACGCGGAGTTGGAATCATTGTACTGCCAATCATTGGTGCGCCCTTGGTTGCGACCGTACTCTCCAATGTGCTTCAGGTCGTCTGGAAAAGACTCTTCGGTAAGAAACTCTTCCGCATCGCACCGTTACACCATCACTTCGAGGCGATCGGTTGGCCAGGATCAAAAGTTGTGATGCGCTATTGGATACTCTCGGTCATGTGTGCATTCGCAGGAGTCATATTGGCGCTTGCCGTGCTCTAAACTCATGAAGACGCATATCGGCCATATTGATAAAACACTCGCAATACTCGTCGCGAGTCTCGTCGTTGGTGGTTCACTCATATTCGCCTCAGCAGCCTTCGGACTCATTGCGCGCGGAGCAGCCGGTATTACTTCGGCAGTATTTAGCCACTTAGTATTTGGTATCGGAGCGGGAATCGTCGCACTCATTGTAACGGCTTCGATAGACTATCGGGTGTGGCGCACCTATGCACCACAGGTTTTTGCCGCGGCTCTTATCTTGACCCTTCTCGTCTTCGTCCCCCACCTCGGAGCAATGTACGGTGGTGGTCGACGGTGGATCATCCTTGCACACATCTCATTCCAACCGTCGGAAGCACTCAAACTGGCAACAATTATACTAGCGGCCGCATACTTTTCGGGAATTAAGGCGAAGGTAGTAACCTTACAACATGGCCTGGGGGGACTTTGCGCAATACTCGCACTCCCCGTTCTTATTCTTATTGCGCAACCAGATCTCGGGACACTCGGCGTTATTTGCTTTTCCGTTATTGCTATCTTCTGGACTGCAGGAGCACGTTGGTGGCACATATTACTGCTCGTGGTCGCCGGTCTCTTCGTCATCGGGTGCTTGGCATTGGTACAACCGTATGTGCGTGCACGAGTCGAAACCTTTATCCATCCTTCAGCCGCACAACAATCAAATGGGTACCAGATCAAACAGTCGCTCATCGCTATCGGATCGGGTGGTATCACGGGACGCGGATTCGGACAGGGGATACAGAAGTTTACGTATTTACCGGAGCCGATGGGCGATTCTATCTTTGCCGTTGCCGGAGAAGAACTCGGCTTCATCGGCACCGTCATGATCGTGGTATTGTTTCTTTCATTTGCGCTGCGTGGATATCACATCGCGACGACGAGCACGGATCTTTTTGGAAGCCTGCTTTGTGTTGGTATTGCGACCTATCTCGCCAGTGAGGCGTTTATCAACATGGGCGCCATGCTCGGCGTAGCACCACTGACTGGAATTCCCCTGACCTTTGTGAGTCAGGGTGGGAGCGCAATGCTCGTCTCACTCGCAAGTGCTGGAGTACTTTTAAATATTTCACGGCATCGGATATCCAGACGGACGAGTGCCTAAGGCCGTACAAAAGCTAGTTTGAGATCGACCTGCTAGGCGATACAATAGACCCTATGAAAATCGTGTTGACCGGAAGCGGTACGGGAGGACATTTCTACCCGTTAATAGCGGTGGCCGAAGCAATAGAAGATATTACCACTGAGCGCAAGCTCATTGAGCCCGAACTCATCTACATGGGTCCTGCACCGTTCGACAAGACAGCGCTTTTCGAGCACGAGATAGAATATAAGCCGAGTACTGCTGGCAAGATGTATCCGCATGGAAGTATCCTTAATGTATTGAGTGTGTTCAGTATTGTTAGTGGAGTCGTACAAACTACCATCCAACTCTTCAATCTCTACCCCGATGTCGTCTTTTCGACTGGTGGTTTCGCCGCGTTTCCAACGCTCTTTGCTGCACGACTTTTGCATATACCGGTCTTCATATACGATGCCGATGCCACACCCGGCCGAGTTTCCTTGTGGTCATCACACTTCGCTCGATGGATAGCCATTGCGCACGCGGATGCAGCATCGAAGTTTCCTACACGTGCCCGCGAGCATATAGCGCGTGTGGGGCACCCCATTAGAAAAGAAATTGTTGCACCAACCAAAGAAGGCGGCTTCGAATTTCTCAGGCTCGACTCGAGCTTGCCAACGATATTTATCATGGGCGGTTCGCAAGGTGCGCAAGCTATAAACGAAACCGTGCTCGACGCACTTCCAGAGCTCGTCGCATCATACAACGTTATACATCAGACCGGATCGGCACATCTCGACGAAGTGACGAAAATATCTTCAGTGATCTTAAAAGGTTCGCCGTTCGCTGACCATTATCGACCATTTGGATTATTGAATACGCTTGCGCTGCGCATGTCGGCCGGTATCGCGACCGTCATCGTTGCGCGTGCCGGAAGTGGCAGCATATTTGAGATTGCCTCATGGGGAATACCTGCGATCCTCGTGCCGATACCAGAAGATGTCTCACATGATCAAACTGAGAACGCCTTTTCATATGCACGTGCCGGTGCTGCTATCGTCATCGAACAACGCAATCTGAAACCCCATGTCCTCGTTTCAGAAATAAATCGTCTCCTAACGGATCCGCCGACCTACCGACGAATGGCGGAAGCTGCGCATGGATATGCGCGTCCTGATGCTGCTCATAAGATAGCAACAATCCTGCTTGAGAGTAGCATCTCGCATGAGTCCGTATGAACGAACAGGTAGTAACACGGTTCGCACCAAGCCCAACCGGCTTTATGCATATTGGGAGTGTACGTACGGCACTCTTCGCCTATCTGTGGGCACGCAAGAACAACGGAACATTTATCTTACGCATCGAAGACACCGATAAAGAACGCGAAGTGGCAGGCTCCATCGAACACATACAAGAGTCGCTTCGTTGGCTTCACATCGATTGGGATTACGGACCTGATAAACCCGGGACATTCGGATCATGCATCCAATCACAACGACTTGAAGGATATCGTGTGGCTGCCCAAGAGCTCGTCAATCGCGGACTTGCATACCCGGACCCTTACACACGTGAAGAGATCGATCAATTTCGCGCACAAGCTGAGGCAGCAAAACGCCCACTCTTGATGCGC
>DATKNP010000030.1:0-11356 GCA_035541295.1 Minisyncoccota bacterium | reverse complement strand
TGAGGGGAAGCGGTACAAGGAAGCGACGGTCGCGAATGCACGGCATGTTCTTCAACGCGTGTATGCGGTCTGGAAACGAGGGACTCCGTACGTTGTCCACAGCTGAATACTTGCGCACAGATTACAGGTCTGGAACTTTTTTTATTGGTAACACCGAAGCAGAACTGTGAGGTATATAAAGGGGAACCACCATGAGATTCAGGTGGTTCAGACAAATACATGAATGTGCAGTATGGGTCTCTTATTCCATCACCATATAGAGTATCTTAAAGAGAAAAAGGAGGGGAGGTATTAGCGTTTATTATCAACATCGGGTCTGACGTCGATACTTTAATATCTGAATCGTCGGGCTTAATGTTGTAGATATACTGTGCAATTCCATCTCGGAGGTGCATCAATGCATATCTTCGATTTGTATAAACTATCCCAAATCTCCCAAAGCTATCATCAATGTGAGGCTCACGAATCTCAGGGTACTTTTCCTTTTCTTGTTCAAGACGCGCAAGTTGTGCTCTGCCCTCGGGCGTCTCTATGCAACGCTTATACTCCTCATTGGCCCAGTCTGCATCAATGCGGAGTTTAATTAAACGCGCAATTTTCTCGGGAGAAAGTTTTGCTTTATTTTCTAACTTAGCGAGCTCTTCACCGAAAACCTCACGCAGTATCAATTTTGTCGGCGTATCGTCATAGAAAGAGTACAAGTCGTCATTCTGTAAATCTGACGGTCTGACAACAGAAGGGCTGCTCTCGTCGGTAAAGAACAATCCCACTTCCTGAGGAAATTTACCCATATCCAAAGTCTTCAGGTACTCTTCTTTGGTAACCGCCTCTTTCATCGGTTCCTCCCTTTGCTTCTCCAGATTACCACTACTAGATGTATTGTGTCGTATCGGTCGAAACCTGTCGAGAATCATTCTGTGATTGTAACAGAAGAACGAAATAATCGGAAGAACTTGTCCCAATAGAATCGGCTTTTTTGGTTTGCTGCGGGACTTGGATTCGAACCTGATGTAAGGTCTAAAGATAATCGAACCTGCTTTTTGGTCTTACTTTGCTATAGTTGTGCCATGGATATCGCAAGTGAGATTTTCATCGTCGTCATCGTCATATTCTCGGCCATCATCCACGAGGTGATGCATGGCGTGGCGGCTGATCGACTCGGCGATCCGACCGCGCGCTACGCGGGGAGGCTTACGTTGAATCCACTCGTGCATCTCGATCCCTTCGGCTCAGTTATATTGCCGCTTCTGCTCGTCTTTTCGGGCTCGCCAATATTTTTCGGCTACGCCAAGCCCGTGCCGTACAACCCCTACAATCTCCGGCCCGGCAGATTTTCGGAAGCGATCGTTGCCATCGCGGGTCCCGCGTCGAACGCGGTTATCGGACTCATATTCGGGCTTATTATCCGACTCGGCATTTTCTCAAGTCAGGTGAACGGGGCACTTTTCCTCGTTGTCGTTGTTAATATCATGCTCGCACTCTTCAATATGATCCCGATCCCACCACTCGACGGATCGAAAGTACTTGCTTCGATCCTGCCCGTCCCACTTGAGCGGGGATATGCTCGTGTTCGTTACATATTGGAACGGAACCCGCTTGTCGGCATGATCATCGTAGTGCTCATCATTTACGGTCTCGGCTCTCTGTGGAGCGACTTCGTTTATGGTGTTGTAAGTGCGATCGCGGGGACATAAGCTTGCGTTTTGGGCTGATGAATAGTATATTCCGCGTACCCCGACGGGGATTTTTAATTGAAAACATGGCCACAATAAATCAACTCGCACGCAAAGGCCGCTCAATCCCGGTACGCAAGACGAAGACCGTCGCCCTCTCGCGTGGTTTCAACAGTCTCAAGAATCGCCCGAGCTACTACCCGGCCCCGTTCAAGCGCGGCGTCTGCACCCGTGTCACGACGAAGACGCCGCGCAAGCCGAACTCCGCTATTCGTAAGATTGCGCGCGTGCGCCTTACCAATGGCATGGAAATCACCGCCTACATCCCCGGAGAAGGGCACAACCTCCAAGAGCACTCGGTGGTCTTGGTGCGCGGTGGCCGCGTGAAGGATATCGGTATCCGTTATACAATCGTGCGCGGCAAGCTTGATGCGACCGGTGTCGACAAGCGCCGCCGTGGCCGCTCGCGCTACGGTGCCAAGCGCCCCAAAGCTGCCAAGTAATTTTTATGCGACGACCAATCAAACGACGACACGAACTCCAGCCTGATGAAATGTACGGTTCTATTAAGGTTGCAAAGCTCATCAACTACGTGATGGAGCGCGGCAAGAAAGACACGGCTCGTGCGGTCGTCTACCGCGCATTCGAAGAGCTCAAGAAAGACGGTGATCCCGTTGCGATATTTGAAGATGCACTCGACAAAGCAGCGCCGACCGTCGAAGTTCGCTCACGCCGCGTGGGAGGTGCCAACTACCAAGTTCCGCGCGAAGTCCGCCCCGAGCGTCGCCTCTCGCTCGGACTTCGCTGGATGGTAGAAGCTGCTGAAGGTACGAAAGGCAAGCCAATGCACGAGTCCCTCGCCGCTGAGATTCGCGCCGCTCACAAGGGCGAAGGCGCTGCGGTCTCCAAGAAAGAAACGACCCATCGTATGGCTGAGGCCAACAAAGCCTTTGCACACTTCGCGTGGTAATTTTACAAAGATGGGATCTTTGTAATTTTTTATAATTATCTATATGGCACGAGATTATCCACTCGAGAAGGTTCGCAATTTCGGTATCGTCGCCCACGTCGATGCGGGGAAGACCACTACGTCTGAACGCATCCTTTTCTACACTGGTCAAAGCCACAAAATAGGCGAGGTACATGATGGCAATACCGTCACCGACTGGATGGAGCAAGAGCGCGAGCGCGGCATCACGATCACCGCCGCAGCCATCACCTGTTTCTGGAACCCGTCGTACATGAAGACCGATACTTCTGCCAAGGTCCGCTTCAATGTCATCGATACTCCCGGCCACATCGACTTCACTTCTGAAGTGAAGCGCTCGATGCGTGTGCTCGACGGTGCAGTCGTCGTTTTCGACGGCGTCGCGGGCGTCGAGCCGCAGTCAGAGACCAACTGGCGCTATGCTGAAGAAGCCGAAGTGCCCCGCATCTGCTACATCAACAAACTCGACCGCACGGGCGCGTCATTTGAGAAGTCATATGCATCTATCCTTGACCGCCTTTCTACGAAGGCCGTCCGCTACCAGCTTCCGATCGGTCTCGAAGATCAGTTTGAGGGCATCGTTGATCTTTTGAAAATGAAGGCATATCACTTCGAAGGGGAGATGGGCGTGAATGTCGTCGAAAGCGAGATCCCGGCCAATATGAAGGCGGAGGCTGACAAGTACCATGCAGCATTGGTCGAGCGCATCGTCGAGACTGACGACGCGCTCATGGCAGACTTCCTCGACGGCAAGGAGATTCCCTTCGATATCTTGCAGGCGGCGATGCGCAAAGCTGTCATCGCCAACAAGATTTTCCCGGTTCTCACCGGATCTTCCTTGAAGAACAAGGGCGTCCAGCTCGTACTCGATGCTGTCGTCGATTACCTCCCGAGCCCGCTCGATGTCCCGCAGTCCAAGGGCATTAACCCGGACACCGGCCTCGAAGAAGAGCGTCCGGCCTCCGACGAGGCACCGTTCTCGGCGCTCCTCTTCAAGAAGCAAGACGATCCGTTCGTAGGATCGCTCGCGTTTTTCCGTGTCTACTCCGGTACATTAAGTACCGGCGACACCGTTCTCAATACTGCAAACGGCAAGAAGGAGCGCATTGGTCGCATCGTCCGCCTCCAGGCAGACAAGCGCGAAGATCTCAAAGTGGTCTACGCTGGCGAGATTGCCGCAGCCTTGGGCATGAAGGAGGTGAAGATCGGCAACACGCTCTGCGATCCGGCGCATCCGATAACACTCGAGAGCATCATCTTTCCGGAGCCCGTCGTCTCGATGCGCATCGAGCCCAATACGAAAGTAGACCAAGAGAAGATGGGTATCGCACTCTCGAAGCTCTCTGACGAAGACCCGACCTTTCGCGTCGCCTCCGATCCTGAAACCATGGAGACCATCATTTCGGGCATGGGCGAGCTGCACCTCGAGATTATCGTAGATCGTATGAAGCGTGAATTCGGTGTGCAAGCGACGACCGGCAAGCCGCAAGTCGCCTACCGCGAGACTATCCAAGGTACGGCAGATGTCGAATACAAGCACATCAAGCAGACCGGCGGCCGGGGACAATACGGGCACGTCAAAATCAAGGTCAAACCGCTTGAGCCGTTGGTAGAGGGCGTCAAGATCAAGAACAACGTCGATCGCGAAGACCACTTCGAATTCATCAACAGCATCAAGGGAGGGGTCATCCCTCAGGAATACATTCAGCCGGTCAAGAAAGGCATCATCGAGGCAATGGAAGGCGGCATTCAAGCCGGCTTCCCGGCAGTCGACATCTCAGTCGAGCTCTACGATGGCTCATATCACGACGTCGACTCTTCAGAAATAGCCTTCAAGCTCGCCGCTATCAACGCGATGAAGGATGCGATGCAGAAAGCCCGCCCGGTAATCTTGGAACCAATAATGAAGCTCGAAGTCGTAACCCCGGAGAAATTCATGGGTGATGTCACTGGTATGATCAACAGCAAGCGCGGTTCCATCGAAGCGATGGGCGAGCGCGGGCAGGCCAAGGTTATTACGGCGAAGGTCCCCTTGACCGAACTCTTCGGATTCACGATGCAGCTGCGCTCGCTCACCGAAGGTCGCGCGACTCCCAACCTCGAGTTCAGCCACTACGCAGTTGTCCCCAAAAATGTTGCTGATGAGATTATTGCTTCGAGAAAATAGCTTTCGAGGTGAATCTGAGTAATACACAGGTTGCCCCTAGTTCTCACGCACAGGGGTTTTGGTGGTATATAATGAGTCATATCTATTTACAATCATTTGATTGATTCACTATGATTACCTTAGAACCAAGCAAAAGAACAACGCGAGAAAATGTACAGCGTATCTCGCTTATGGCCGCTGCATGCTTCGCCATCGGCGCGATCGCTCTCTTCGTGGCAGTGCTTATGCAGCGCAGTGCGGAGAGTGCACCGCAATCATTACCGCAGATTTCGACCACTCAACAAATCGATCAACAAAAAGAAGCGTTGTTGCAAAGTCTCTCTGCTACTTCAGCTGCTCACGCATCGACAACAGGTACTGCTGGAGCCACAGGTAAACCTAATTCCGCCGGCGCCACGAGCGCTCCTACCCCGACACAGTCTTCCGAAGACGCAGCAAAATTGAAACTTCTCGAATCGCTTAATAGTCAGTAGCTATGCAGCAACAAAGCCGAGTATCTGCAACTACAATGCGTACCTCGGCACGTCTCTTTCTTGTTGTCTTTGTACTGGCTGCCGTTGCCGGATTCACCTTATTAAGCAGTCCGCATGCGGCGGTTTCGCAGGCCGTACCGACTGCCATCGCGGGATATGGATGGAGCGGGGTGAACCCTACCGGCAATACCGGCTATATCTCGTTCAATTGCATGAGCGATCCCGGTGGATGTACTGGCCCGGCAGGTAATTGGGGTCTCGCTGTCGATCCTTCTGGTAACATATCGGGCTATGCATGGAGCGATAACATCGGCTGGATTTCCGCCAACAGTTCCGATTTGTCCGGTTGCCCGACCGCCCCGTGTACCGCGACCTTGGTGAGTGGTACCTTGTCTGGCTGGTTCAAAGCACTCTCTGCTGATGGCAACGGATGGGACGGTTGGATCAGCCTGAGCGGATCGAGCCCGAACTATGGACCGCAGGTAATTGGATCCGGCAACTACTACTTCTCTGGATTTGCATGGGGAAGTGATGTCCTCGGTTGGATAGATTTCTCTAAGGCCTATACACCGTGTACTCCTTCTACGGTGTATTCATGCACTGGACCAGGCAATTTAACGATTGCTTCCACGACGATAGCGTTGGATTGCACTATCAATACTACTAACATCCAAACCTGCGTAGCGCCCAACTTCTGTTCCACTGGGGTAAGCACCTGTGTGCCTCCAACACCGAAGGGCACACTGACGGTCACCCCGAATTTGACGACAAGTGGCGCGACCGTAACGGTCACATGGAATGCGAGTGGCGTCACAAGCTGTACGGTGACGGGTAGTAATGGTGACGGCACCGGCTCGAACGGTACTGGTGTGTGGAACACTACCAGTGGCTCGCAGACCTCGAGTGCTATTACTGGTCCGACGGTCTATACCCTCAACTGTGTGCCCGGTCCCTATGTCATTACAGCGACCGTTGGCCTCGTGCCGGTTGTACATTACCCGTAAGACTGAGTACAAGAACGCCAGATATTTTCTGGAGTCTCTGCGCTACCACTGAACGCGTCGTAAGATTGACGACAGAACCATTTCTGTTAGTATGACCGTACGCACGCTCCGTGCGTATTGTTTTGCCCGGATTTTCCATTCAGGTGGCGTAGCGAACCACAACACTGTAGGAATATGAAGGCAAAGGATACCGGAGCATCGTCTGTCTCGCAGACACCTACGCGTTGGCGAAGTAATTATTTAATAGCGATAATTTCGAAAGAGGGCCGTGCCCTAAAAGACGACGACGCGGCATAATTTCGCAAAATCATATATGGCAGCAGAAGAATTTAATCGCAGTAAGCCGCACTTGAACGTCGGCACGATCGGTCACGTCGACCACGGCAAGACGACCTTGACCGCGGCGATCCTCACCGTTCTCTCGAAGGCGGGCAATGGCTACTCAGCGACCGTCAAGGGAGTCGATGACATCGACAAGGCGCCGGAAGAGAAGGCGCGCGGTATCACGATCTCACTTTCGCACTCCGAGTATGAGACACCGACTCGTCACTACGCACACGTCGACGCACCGGGTCACGCCGACTACATTAAGAACATGATCACAGGTGCTGCTCAGATGGACGGCGCCATCCTCGTGGTCGCTGCGACCGACGGCGTCATGCCGCAGACACGCGAGCACATCTTGCTCGCCAAGCAGGTCGGCGTCCCGAAGATCGTCGTCTTCTTGAACAAAGTAGACATGGTCGCCGACAAGGACCTAATCGAGCTCGTCGAAGAGGAGGTCCGCGAGCTTTTGACCAAGCAAGGATTCGACGGCAAGGACGCCCCAGTCATCCGCGGCTCCGGCCTCAAGGCGCTCGAGAACCCGGCTCCGGGCAACGAATGGTCTGATAAGGTCATGGAACTTGTCAAGGCGCTCGATGAATACATCCCGCAGCCTGAGCGCGACGTCAACAAGCCGTTCCTCATGCCTATAGAAGACGTCTTCTCGATCGAAGGTCGTGGCACGGTCGTCACTGGCCGCATCGAGCGCGGCATGATCAAAGTCGGTGAGGAAGTCGAAATCGTCGGCATCGTTGATGCGACCAAGACGACCGTCACTGGCATCGAAATGTTCAACAAGTCCTTGCAGGAAGGACAAGCAGGCGACAACGCCGGTGTTCTCTTGCGCGGCACCAAGAAGGATGACGTGCACCGCGGGCAGGTTCTCTGCAAGCCGGGCTCTGTGAAGCCGCACACCGAATTCGAGGCTGAGGTCTACATCCTCACCAAGGAGGAAGGTGGCCGCCACACGCCGTTCTTCTCGGGCTACAAGCCGCAATTCTACGTCCGCACCACTGACGTCACCGGCGAGGTGACGCTCAAGGAAGGCGTGGAAATGGTCATGCCGGGCGACACCGTCACCTTCAAGGTCAAGCTCGTCGCACCGATCGCGCTCGAAGAGCAGACTCGTTTCGCCATCCGCGAGGGAGGCAAGACGGTAGGCGCTGGAGTTGTGACCAAAGTGGTTGCGTAATCTTTCGAGCAAGGATTCGAAAAGTAAAAGACCCCGTTCGGGGTCTTTTACTTTTACTCGTCGGTACGTGCGTTGTAGAAGATATTCATGTACTCCCTGTAGATATACGATCTTCCGTATTTCTTCTTCGGATCTCGAATTTGTAGGATTCCTTGTTCCACGTACCGGTCGATAAGTTTCTGAGCTCCATTTGCCGTGAAGCCAGTCCACTTTCTGATAGTAGCAACATCAACAATTGGCTGCGTGAAGAGGCGAGGTAGGACACTAATAGCACTTTTTGATGAACGCTTATCCATGCTTTGAATCTTCAGAATATCGCGTTCACGGAGTTTAGTAATCTTGTGAACAGTTTTGATTGCTTCCTCTGCTGTCTCCGCAACGCCAGAAAGAAAGAATCGCACCCACTCACTAACGTCACCTTGGTGGTACCCATCAAGCCGATCATAGTAAACTTTACGATGCTTTTTCAAGAATGAAGATAGGAAAAGGACTGGTTTTTCCAAAAGTCCTGATTCTTTTAAAAACAGCGTTGTTAACATGCGACCCGTACGTCCGTTACCGTCTCTGAAGGGGTGAATCGTCTCAAACTGTCCATGAAGAAGCGCTGCTTTTGTTAGTGGTAGTAGGGTGTCATCTGCATGCACGAATTTTTCCCAATCGCTAAGAACACGCGGCAGTTCATGTACTGGGGGCGGTACATATTTAGCGTCGTGAGGATTGGTGCCATTGATCCAATTTTGGTCATGACGGAATTCACCAGGCCGAGCATTATGTGTTGCACGCGCGCCGTCCATTAGTTCCTTATGCATTATCTTGATTAGCCGAGTACTAATCGGAATCTCCTCAAGAGCCTTCATTCCTTTGTTAAGGGCTTGTATGTAGTGAATGATATCATCAACGTCTTCAGGTAAGTCAGCCTCGATGTTCGCCTTTGCTTCGAGCGCGTCGACCATCGTTGCTCCCGTACCTTCTATCTGACTCGACGATGCCGCGTCTTTCAAAATGTACATGAAGATGAAAAGATCTACGTCAGGGAGTAACTGAGTGATTCCATCGAGCTTGCTTACCAAGTGCTGAGCCTTAGCGTCTTGTTTGATCAGATCTGCGGAAAGCCCGAAGCCTTCTTTGTGAGGGAAGGGGTCAGGGACAAATGCCTTATACGTCCCCCACTGGCTGTCTTTTTGTTGAATAAATTTTCCCAACTGCATATCCGTGAGTTAGTTATTATTACTCCTACTAATATGCACTATCTTATCACTTAGTGACATTTAATGCAAGCAATACCAACTAATAAGGGAAATGGAAATGGTGAAACAGTTCCAAGGGGAGTCCTTGGAATTTCGAATTGACAAACTTCCGCCTTGTACATACCATGAAGACAGCAGAATCGCCGTGGTTGTGATATCGCGAAGGCTTTCTTGCAAAGGAAAGACGCCGAAATCTTTTTCGGTTACGACGAGTCCCATCGAAAGTGGGAGAAAGGCATAGGCCGCCACGGCCACCTGCTTAAGAGTCGCACCCTGCGACTCTTTTTGTTTGTGGGAGATGTAGGACATGGGGTCTGACTCTACAAAAGTATAAAACTTGTTTCGTAATGATGGTAAAAGTGCGACCCCCGGAGATTGCTCTCGCGGGGGTTGGGGCCATAGATGTATGGCAGGACGATCCTCGCAGAATTACATCGGTCCTTCTCGACCAATCTGCCTCAGACGCCCGATGCCGTCGTAAAAGGTTCTCCACCTCTCGAGGTGCTGACGTAGTTCATGTGAGGGGGCACTCATGCCGAGCTGGCGGTGCTTTTCGCACAAGACGGCCCAGAATTCATGGTGCAGAATGCGAACCCGCATTCTATGGATAACGTCCCCCATCTGGGCGACACGCCAGGACTTCTCGTCCAAATATTTTGAGTCCTGATTGGTTTCGTCGATCTCAATTGCTTCCAGCGATTTCAGCACCGCTTCCTCTGGACCCAGTTCCATAACGGCCTCCTTCGTTCGTTGCCAACGGCAGCCTATCACCTCCACGCAAGAAAGGAAATGGTGAAAAAAATAAGGGTTTCGTAAACCCCTATTTTTGGGAAATGGGGTCTGACCCCACAAAGTATAAAAAGTGTGTCGTGATGATGTGGAGGAAATGCTATCAGGTACCCCTCTCATGATACGTTCATGTGACCTGTGCTATCTTTACGTCATGACATCAGAAACTCAAGAAGAATTTAAAGTAAGCGGAGAAGAACTTCTCAAGAAAGTGAAGGATATTATCCGCGAAGGGAATGCCCACCGCATTATCATCAAGAACGAGGCGGGGAAGACGCTCGTAGAATTTCCGCTCACCATTGGTGCTATAGGAGCTGTCTTGGCTCCCGTGCTCGCAGCCGTCGGGGCCATCGCGGCGCTTGTCGCCAAATGCACTATCGTTGTGGTTAGAAAATAGGGGGAAATGGTCTCAGATACCTTTCCCAAAACAAAAAGCAGGTACGCGTGACCTGCTCATTGTCTTTCCGTGCCCCATCCGATACTTCTTCAGGTGGGCTTATCCTTATTCAGGAATAGCATGTATCCATCGACCTTGGTAGGCTCACACTCGCCAGTCTCCAAACGACAGATACTCGTTATTTCGACAGGAGTGATATCCCAGTACCTCTGTTGTATGACAATCGTTGCGTCGGGTTTTTCCTTGTGACCGAGAAAGAATCCAACTAGGCACGTGTCTGCGCCGAGGTTCTGATTCACCTCGTCGAGAGCAGTAGGAGAGTCTTCGCCTTCGGCATCAAGGATGTTGCCGAGCGAGGTTACAGCCCCAACTGTTCTACAGACGAAACCAGGCAACTGTACGGGTTCATCTGCCGTCACCTTTTGTGGAGCGAGGGCAAGTGCGAGTGTCCCGCTAACGAGTAGTGCTCGTGCACTTCTCCAACACGTCTTCATGTCGACCTCCTGTTGAGTCTTCTGTAATCGAGTATATACAGGAGCGACCTGTTTTACAAAGAAAATGTGGAAATGGGATCTGACACACAAAATCGGGAACCTTTCTCCTATTATGATATATTGAATCTGTTATCAGGGGTCACTAATTTTATATGAGTCAGAACAATGTTTTGGAAGCGAAGGTAGACAAGCTTACCGAGAAGGTCGATCGCGGTTTCGGCGAGATGGAGCGGGGTTTTACGTTAATGGAAAAAGGTTTTGCGGCCGTAACTGAGGATATCTCGGAACTTAAAAGTGATATGTCCGGAGTGAGGCAGGATATAAGAGGACTGAAAGATCAAGCGATTGAAACAAACAGTCGTCTTACGTTGGTTGAACGTCGACTAGATGCAGTGGAGGAGGGTTTGGATGAGGTTAAGGGATTCTCTAAAGACATCGATCATGTCCTTGAGCGCACTGGCATCATCGAGCGGCATTTGGGGATTGAACCCGTGGAGGTATTGTAGCCTGACGAGTTAGGCTAGAGAATTAAGTAGGAATATTGCATTTTGGCACGGGATAGTGCATACTCCGGCGTACGTTCTATGGCAGATACAGCAGCAGTCAAA
>DATKNP010000029.1:0-8657 GCA_035541295.1 Minisyncoccota bacterium | reverse complement strand
TGAATGCCAATGTATCGCCATCTTTCTCAACCATCGCGCGTGCCTTCGCCTCGATGTCGAGCGCCTGTGCACCGGGCTTTACCATCGCGCTCAAAATCCGCACATGCCGCGCGAGCCGGCGACCACCTTCGCGTATATCTCGTATCTCATCTTTTGTTCGAGCAATCATGAATGTAAGGGTTTACGAAACCCTTAGGTGAGCTGCAAGGCCGTGAGAATGTTTTTATGAATAGTGTCCACGTCTGGTTCACCCTCAATCACGTGGATATGCCATCCAAGTTCTCGTAATTTTTCCATTGAGGGAATGACATTGTCGTTATACCACTGAAAACGTGTGTTAAGTGCCTCTTCGCTCGCATCGTCGGAACGGCCACGCGTAACAAGCCGCTGTCGCGCAGCATCTTTCGAGAGATTAAGTGAGATCACATGAAGATCCTTGCGGCCATAAAATCTTGAAATTTCATCAACGGCGACCGATTGCTCGATTCTGCGACACGTTCCATCGAATATGAAATGTTCATCGCCCTTAATGGTAGTATCAAAGTAACGAGCGAGCATGTAAATAGCAACGAATGAGGGGACGAGGCCTCCAGCAAGCATAATTTCTTTAACACGTCCTGATATCAATGTATTCTCTTCCCAATATTGTCGGAGGAAATTCCCCATTTCGGCATGAGACACATCATGGGTCGGATCATTCTTGTTCAAATAATCTTTCAAAAGGTTAGCCTGTGTGCCCTTTCCGCTTCCGGAAATACCGAAGAAAGCAACTGTTATCGGTTCCATATCACCCAAGATTATAGCCTTCTTTGCGCAGAATATCTATGACTTCGTCGATCGCACTCTCAAGTTTTCCGTTGGAATTAATGACGCGATAATCATACTGCGGTGCATGTTCTGTTATTTCTTTCTGTGCGATCTTCATACGCTCTACTACTTCCAGATCAGACATGGCGTGGTTGCGAGCACGGACACGTGCTTCGAGCATCTCAAAAGAATCGGGTAATACGAAGATTGTTGTCGCGCCGTAGTGCTCTTTGAGGTATCGGGCACCGATGATATCGAGATGCGCGAGAACAGTTTCTCCCAACGCAATGCGGCCTTCGAGATCTGGCTTGAAGACACCGTAGTGCGTGCCAAGCGATTCGACAAATCGATGTTCGAGAATATCACCATCTTTGAGTGCTTCAAGGAAGTGCTCGTTCGAAAGAAAATGATAGTCAACACCATTCTCTTCGCCCGGCCGAGGTGGGCGCGTGGTCGCTGTCACGAGACGCGAGCACGTGCTGCATTTGTGCATGATGCCCTCAAGAATCGAATTCTTGCCACTGCCGGAGGGACCCGCGATGACAACGACATTCTTAGGAGTCATTGCCATATTCTATCCTATGCGATTAGTACTCCCGAATGGAAGTCTGCGCATCGATCTTCTTGATGACATCGAGCACGACCGAGACGACGATGAGCAGTGCAGTACCGCCGACGGTGACCGCCGTGATGCCAGTGATACCCTTGAGAATGAGGGGTAATACTGCGAGCACGCCGAGGAAGAGTGCACCGACCAGCGTGATGCGCGTGATGATGTTGCCGAGGTATTCGGAGGTGTTGGTGCCGGGGCGAACACCGGGGATGAAAGCGCCATTCTTCTGCAAGTTCTTCGCGACCTGATGCGGCTCGAAGGTTATCGCCGTATAGAAATAGGTGAAGAGGAAGACTAAGAGGAAGTACATGCTACCGTAGACCCATTGATTCGCGAGTATCGTCACGACCCATTGCGCACCATGTGCGAGAAATGCAATGCTGCTCTTGCTGAGGAAGGTCGCGATCATCTGCGGGAAGAGCAATATAGAGAGCGCGAAGACGATTGGTATCACACCTGCCTGGTTAACGCGCAGCGGCAAGTAGGTCGAGACGCCGCCCATCACCTTCATACCGCGCACGCGCCGGGCATAGGTGACGGGTATGGGGCGCTCTGCCTCCGTGATGTAGACGACGCCAGCCATGATGAGCAGTGCCGCGCCGAGGAATCCGATGATCGCCGGAATCTGCGAGACGTCGAATGAGAACGCGAGCTGCGAAATATCGCGCGGAATACGCGAGACGATACCGGCGAAGATGAGGAGTGAGACACCGTTGCCCACACCGAACTCCGTGATGAGCTCGCCGATCCACATGAGGAGTATCGATCCGGCCGAGATGACCATCATGTTGGTAACGAGTTGGATCGCCGTGAGCCCTGGGATGACACCGTTCTGCTGCAAGAGCAGAATGAATCCGAACGACTGGATGAGTGCAAGCGGTATGGTGAGGTAGCGCGAGTATTGGGTGAAGCGCATACGGCCAGAATCGCCCTCTTCTTGATACATTTCCTTGAGGGATGGTATGAGGATGGTCATAAGCTGCATGACGATGGATGCGGTGATGAAGGGACCGACGCCGAGCATGACGATGGAGAGCGTCGAGAAGCCGCCGCCGGAGAAGACATTCAAGAGGCCGAAGAATTGGTTGTTGCTCAAAAAGTTTTGCAAGACTGCGGCATTGACGCCCGGCACCGGAATAGCGGCGAGGAGGCGAAAGACGACCAAGGCGCCGAGTACAAAAAGAATCCGCGAGCGCAACGTCCTGTCTTCGAGGATTATCTGGAGTTTGCGCACGAATGCTTCGTACATAGATTATTTATCCCGAGCAGATTCGAGGGACTTCTTCTTACCTGCGGGCTTCTTGGCGGCCGGCTTCACGTGCACGTGAATGGGCTTGGGCTTCTTTGGAGCAAAAAGTGGCACGACGCTCCCACCTGCTTTTTCAATTACTATCAGTGCGCTTTTTGAGACACCGACACCGGTGAATGAAAACTTTTTGGTTATCGTCCCATCACCGACAATCTTGATCATCGGGAACTTCGCGCCGCGGCCCTTCACGATACCTTTGGCGAAAAACGCCTTCGGATTGATCTCCGTACCCGCTTCAAAGAGTGTCTCGATGCGCGAGAGTGGGATAGCAACCGGGGCGGGACGTGTACCATCAACGGTGCGTCCGCGATTCTTGCCGTAGCCGCGGCGCTTCGGGAGCTTCTTGATGATGTCGCGAAATTCGGGGCGCTTCTTGTTGCCGGCGCGCGCACTCTGACCTTTGGTCCCGCGACCTGCCGTCTTGCCACGCTTACCGCCGCGACCAACGCGCATCTTCGGCTGCTGTCCGACTCGTTTTAATAGATTAAGGTTTGCCATATATTATGTGTGCTTCGCGAGCTGCTTGAGTGCTTCAATGGTCGCACGTGCGTTGTTGACGGAATTCTTGCTGCGACTTAAGAGCTTGGCGGTCACATCGGAGACGCCAGCGAGCTCGAGTACCGTGCGCACTGATGATCCGGCGACGAGCCCGCGGCCCGGGCTCGGGCGAATACCTATTTCTGATGCGCAGTATTTTGCTTCGACGTTGTGCTTGATACTGCGATTCTTGGTGAGGTTGAGGGAGATCATGGAGCGTTTGGCATCGCGCGTGGCCTTCTCGATGGCGAGCTGTGTGTCGGCTGCCTTGCCCATACCCACACCCACGCGACCCTTCTTGTCACCGATGACGATAGCAACGGAGAAATTGAAACGACGACCACCCGCCATGACGCGCGCGACACGACGAATGCCGATGAGTTTCTGTGCAAACTCTGAGCGCTCGCGATCATTGCCACCACGGCGCGGTCCCCTGTTGCCACTAGGAGCCCCGCGACGATCGCGATTACCAGCTCCCCGTCCACCGAAGGGCTTGCGTTCACCTGTGGTCT
Source organism: Minisyncoccota bacterium (assembly GCA_035541295.1). GTDB lineage: Bacteria > Patescibacteriota > Minisyncoccia > Phycocordibacterales > UBA2100 > UBA10103. The sequence continues at coordinate 4,879 of DATKNP010000029.1, read as the reverse complement.
CAACCACAGGAGTCGACGCGACAGCATCTGCGACTTCCTCAATGACGACCTCTGGGATTATTTCAGTAGTTATTTCAGTTTGAGTTGCCATATGGTGTATTAAAATACTAAACCTGCAGCACGTGCAGCATCAGCGAACGCACGCACCGTACCGAGGTACTGGAATCCGCCACGATCGAAAACGACTGCCGTGATGCCTTTTGCTTTTGCTTCCATAGCTATCGTCATTGCAGCAGCTTCAGCGCGCTCGCGGGGAGTCTTTGCCTTCTCTGTATCTGAGGAGACTGCGGCAATCGTGACGCCACGCTCGTCATCGATGAGCTGCGCCACGAGGCGTGTGTTGGAGCGGAATATCGAGAGACGTGGACGTGCCGCGGTGCCCATGACACGTGCGCGGACGCGGTTGTGTCGTCGATCTCGTTGTTGTGTTTTGGTGAGTGCCATACAAATTTATTTATCTAGATCAGACCTACGCTGAACCTGCTGCCTTCTTACCCTGTTTCTGACGCACGACCTCGCCTTCGTAACGAATACCTTTGCCCTTGTACGGTTCTGGCTTCTTGATGGCGCGAACCTTAGCAGCAAATTGCCCGACCGCATCCTTAGCAATGCCACTGATAGTAATGATGTTCTTCTCGACCGTGACGGTGAGTCCTTCAGGAATGGGAACGATAACCGGATGTGAAAATCCGACGGCGAGCTTCAAGGTCTTACCCACGAGCTCGGCTTTGTAACCAATACCCTGGACGTCGAGCTTCTTCACGAAGGGTGTGTTGACGCCGGCAACCATGACGCGTACGTGCGCGGCATAGGTACCCCAGAGTGCGCGTGCAAGACGTGTCTTCGTCAACGGCGAGACCTTCACTTCTCCATCTTCGACCTCGATACCTATCGACGGGTGGACCGAGCGCGTGATCACACCACCCTTACCCTTCACTGAAAGTTCCCCATGAGCAAAGACGACTTCGGTGCCCGAAGGGATCTTAATGCTTAGTTTGCCAGTGCGTGACATATACGTATTTACGAACTACCAGATTTCGAAGAGTGCCTCGCCGCCGACCTTTTCTTTACGGGCTTCTTTGTCGGTCTTGATACCCTTCGGTGTGGAAAGTACCAAAGCACCGAAGCCATAACGTACCGGCACTATTTCACTTGCGCCTCGGTACATACGTCGTCCGGGCTTGCTAATACGCTTCACGCCCTTTATGGCATGGACTCCTGCTTCGTCGTACTTCAGTGTAACGTCGATGGTTTTACGAACCTTTTTACCCTTCTTCTCGATAGCCTTTACATAACCCACATCACGAAGCTTCTCCGCAATAGCATATTTGAAATTAGAGAACGGCAGAGAGACCGTTGCATGACCAACGGCGCCGGCGTTGGTGAGGCGTGTGATGAGATCTGCTACAGGATCGGATACCATAAGATATTTGTGAATTACGAATTACCAAGAGGACTTCTTGATGCCAGGGATATTCCCCTCGAGCGCTTCCTCGCGGAAGCAGATGCGGCAGAGGTTGAAGTCGCGCATGAAGCCGCGCGGGCGGCCGCACTTGGCACAACGGCGAATGACGCGCGAAGCGAACTTCGGCGTGCGACGTGCCTTGATGATCATTGATTTCTTTGCCATGCAAATTGTACGTTAGTTGGTTGCCAAAACCCGCCAGAGGCGGGCAAGGGAGTGGTTGGGAGTCCTGCACCGAGGCCTTACGGCATTGGTTATGGAACTCCCTACGTGACCTTCTTCTTACGATATCGAGGCTTTTACGCCTCGATCAGTCTAAAAACAAGGCCCCCTGCGAGGCCTCAGAAATATACGCGAGATGGGGGGAGAAGTCAAACACCTACCTAGCTCTCCTTCTGCAAACAGACAGAGACCGTCCGGCGTTTGCCGGCCTTGCCTTTGATGATGTGGCGATGCGATTTCTCGAGCTTGTGCAGCGTGAAGTAGGGTTCGAAGAATTCTCGTAGTGCCTCCTCGGTCCAGACATATTCATAGACGCCGAATTCGGGGTGAATGTACGCATACTCCTCATCGGCCGGATGATCGCGCAGAAGACGCTTCACGTGGAGGTCTTCATCAGCAAGAAATGATTTGAAGATAAGCCAGCCGCCCGGTTTCAAGACGCGCAGGATTTCTTCGCGCAGCTGTTCGCGCTCAGCAGCCTTGAGAAAGTGTGAGGTCATGAGATCGAGCACGACGGCGACCGATCCGTCTTTTATCTTTTCGAAATCTCCCGCGATCGAACGCACTTCATATTTGATGGGGAGTTGGAGTGATGCCTGTCGGGCTTGATCGATCGCCTCTTCCGATACGTCATAACCAATACCATGCATACCGTAAACACTCGAGAGATAGATGATGTGGCGGCCGTTGCCGCAGCCAAGGTCGAGCGCGGTCGTCGTCGGATTGAGGAATTCGCGACCCGTCTTTCGCTCGATGAAGCGCACGCCTTTGAGAAAATCCTCGCCGGGTTCCTTCGAGAGCCGCAAGTGCTCGCTGGTCTTGTATTCCTTATTCCATATATCCCGATGCCCGTTGCGGAGTCTTTTCATAAAAACCGAGGAAATTATACTCTTCGTTTTAGCTCAATTTCTTCCTTCTCAAGATCAAATTTCACAATAAATGTTTCAAAGAAACCTCGTTGACCCACAACTCCATATTGTGCTATGCGTCCACTCACTGCGGGCATAAATCCCGCTTCGATTATGTATGGCCAACCACCAACTTCCATCGTTACTTTATGCAAATAATAGATGGATGCTTTACCGCCAATACCGAACACTTCTTGTGGTGTGCCTTTGTGCACATCAATTCCAATCGCCTTGCCTATTTCTTCGTCAAATATACAAAAGTCCGCTCCTGAATCTACTAATACTTCATAACCAATTTCATTCTTTCCAACGCGCAGCTTTACAGGTATGACCGGACGCAATGTCGAACCATAGCGTTTATAGTTAAATTTCATATCACGCCGACATACGACGTGATTTTTTCAGGCATACGAGTCATATAGGGAATTTCATCACTCTCGCGCTTCGCATGTGCGAGCGCCTCTTGCACAGTCTTTCCACTTCCCAACACTGTTTGTTCATCAGAAGAAAGAGCTACCCACAAACCCTTATATTTCTTCTGTATTTTTGTCCAGTCTATTGCCATATATTTTGAGTATAGCAAAATATTTACTTTTTAGTAAGAACCTGGACTTCCGGGAAAAAATTGTTCCGACTCCAGTTCCACAAGACCGGGTGCATCTCAACCGGTGATACTCTGCTGCCATGTAAGAGATCTTTCCAAACTTCCGCAACTTCTACCGGAGACATCGCCGGGGTACTTAACCCGAGTTTGATAGAAGCCTGTAGCACATGCGTATCAGGAATAATCGAGATCTCCGACATGTTCTTGAATCGAGCGTCCGTATAATGAGAAAGAATATAGAGCCAATAGTTCGCCATCTTGGGCCCGCTGATATAGGGAAAATCTTTGCGCAGATCCTGTTGGATAATCCGATGAATATCTACGACGTCCCAATTACCGGCTTTGAGAAGTTCTCGTGGATCGCTTTTGAAATGGGTATAAAAAGCTTTTGATACGGTCATCCAAATATCAGTGTGCTTGTTCAACTGGAGCGCAAGCTTATGCTTCAGCAAAGTCTTTTGTACTTCTTCTCGAGTCTTTTCTGCGACTCTTTCTGGGAAGAAAAGATAATTGGTCTCTGAATCTTCGTACGTCTTGAGTGCCGCCGCCCACATCGCCGGCGAATGTCGTTGGAAATTGATACTCGGCGGCAAGGTAAAGTACAAATAGTTCTCTCGACTCCCTTTTGGCAAATTAGGATTTACTTCGTGTTGTGCAAGCGTAGGAATCTCGCCGTTTTGGAACGAATCATAGAGTCTCAATACTCGATCCAATATTTTCATAGATCGAAGTATTGCAGATGTGGCCACACAAAGCCACTACCTACGCCCCTCATGCAAAAAGCCCCGTTTGAGGGGGCTTTTTCAAAACTATTTTGCTTTCGCTTCCTGAAGCGGAACCCCGAGGTAACGCAGAAACGCTTCTGCTTCTTGTTTATTTTTAGCGGAGGTCGCAATGGTGACCGCGAATCCAAAGACATCCTTCGCATCTTCATCGGCCGTCTCAGGGAAGACGGTGTGCTCTTTGATACCGATCGTGATGTTGCCCATCTCGTCGATGGTGCTGGGCTTGATACCGCGGAAATCCTTCACACGCGGAAGCACAATGTGGATGAGCTTATCGAAGAACGCCTGCATGCGCGCGCCGCGCAGTGTCGTCTGGTAGCCTGCAAGATCACCGGTGCGCATCTTGAATGCGGCGATGGACTTCTTGCTGCCGCGCGAGGCCGGTGCTTGGCCCGTGATTTTGACGAGGCGGTCACGAATGAGATCGGTGCGCTTCTTGTCTTTGATCGATCCAACGCCCACAGAGACGACGATCTTTATGAGCCGTGGCGCCTGCATGACATTGGTGTAACCGGAGTCAGACTTCAACGCGTCGAATGTTTTGGTATGTTTGGTGACTACATTCATATATTATTTAATCGTTTGACCACTGCGTACAGCGATTCGACTTCGGCCGCCATCTTTTCGGTCGATACGAACGCGGGTCGGCTTGCCGTCCTTAGGATCGATGAGCATGACGTTGGATGCGTGAATCGGCATCGGCTTCTCGACTATTTGCCCGGCACGCGACTGCGACGTTGGCTTGCGATGACGCTTGACCATGTTGAGCCCATCGATAAGGACGGTGCTGTCGGAAGGCATCGCACGTACAATCGTGCCGGACTTGCCGCGCGACTTACCGGCGATCACTAGTACGTTGTCTCCTTTTTTGAGTTTCATATAAAAAATAGTTAGA
>DATKNP010000028.1:0-29258 GCA_035541295.1 Minisyncoccota bacterium | reverse complement strand
CAATCTGTTTCGAGATATTTCTGCGGTCGCATCATTGATGAGACGATGGAAGACTTTGAAATCTTCTTGGTGGTTCGCGAAGTCGATGATGTAGCGCTTCATCTGCGATGAGCCGTCGGCATTACGACGCTTCTTGCACTCCTGGACGATGAAGCGGCGCACCGGCCTCTGGAAGGCTTCGCGCACCGTGTAGTAGTTGAATATCGCTTGTATCATGAAGAGCGTCTTGTCGGCCTTGTCTTTGCTGAATGCGTCGACGAATTTGTGATCTACGATGTCGACGGCTTTCGGGTCCACCTTCGACTCGACGACGAGATCAGATATCGCCTTAAGCGGCAACGCGAGGCCTTCGACCGTCGCGAGCCCCGAGAATTCCACGCCGAGGATCTTCTTGTAGCGCGGCGGTCGCGCCAAATAGAAGCCGACGGCTTGCAAATAATCATGCTCCATATCGGCACGCTTTTTCTTTTGCGCAGCGCGCGAGCGCGCCGTGCCGAAGTTTATTTCAAAATCCGCCACACTTCGCAGGTTCTCAAGCCCGAGCTCTATGGCACCCTCCTTGCTTATGCCGCTATAGAAATGCTGCAGCGCAAGATGTGCCGCGCGACCGATGATAGATGCGGGGTTGGAGGGAGTGTCGTAGATCTTCTCGACGTACCGTTTGTACCATGCCAAAGGATTCCTCAAGAATGACATGAGTGATGAGTGACTCCAGTATTTGATGGGCGGGATGCCTTCATATATCGGCACTTGATCGGTAGATGATTTCTTGTTCTTTTTCGGACTTTGTTTCCTTGCCGTACTCTGCATAGCGCGAGTATACCATCAGGCGACTTTGCGCGTCGGAGAAGGGACGAGAGAGGAATTGTTGGGTATACTGATAGCAATATGAAGCGATGGCCGTATCTTATTCTCTTAGGAGCTCTCGTCGGAGGTGGTGTATATATTTCGATCGCAAAGCCGTTTGGTACACCTGCCACAAACACTCCAATCACCACAAACGGAAGACCTGAGATCGCACCCGGTTTGCCGCTTGCGACCAACATTTCCTCAACCGCAACGACTAGCGCATCACAGAACGACAGCGTCATAGAGCCCGGCACGAGCGCTCCAACGATCGTCGGTGATAACCTCATGCTTGGTATGGACATCAATGCGAAGCTCGGCCACTATCTGATCGGTTACACCGGCATGACGCTCTACACCTTCGCCAAAGACAACGTCGGCACGTCGACCTGCTACGACGCTTGCTCGCAACTCTGGCCACCCTACGTCGTCTCACCCAACGACCGTTACAATCTCCAATATGGTATCAATGCGAATAATGTCGGATTCATCACCCGCGCCGACGGCACCCTGCAGCTAACCTATAACGGCCTTCCACTCTATTTCTACAGCGGAGACGAACGGAGCGGCGACTTCAACGGACAAGGATTCCACGGAGTGTGGTATGTAGTGAAGGTGTAAGATTAATAACTCCGCAGCTGCTTCGCACGTTCGTGAAAGCGGATTCGCTCGAGGGCTTTGGCTTCTATCTGGCGGATGCGCTCGCGTGTGACGCCGAATTCGCGGCCGACCTCTTCGAGCGTGTAACAGACACCATCGTCGGTCAGCCCATTGCGCATTTCCAATATTTTACGCTCCTTCGGCGAAAGCTCGTCGAGGATACCGCCCATTTGCTCGGCCAAGATGCGGCGTGAGGCGTCTTGATCGGGGCTCGCGATTGAATCATCGGCAATGAACGAGCCTAAGGTCGAGCGCTCGTCATCATCCTCGCCTATCGGACTCTCGAGCGAGACGGTATCTTGGTTTATTTTTTGTATCGTGTAGATCTTGTCGACCTCTATTCCCATCTCAGCTGCAATTTCTTCGGGCAACGGGTCGCGGCCGAGGTGTTGGGAGAGCTCACGTACCTTCTGCTTATACTTAGCAATGGTCTCGACCATGTGGACAGGTATACGAATCGTGCGCGATTGGTCAGCCAGCGCACGGGTGATCGCTTGGCGGATCCACCACGTGGCATAGGTCGAAAACTTGTAACCCTTCGTGTAGTCGAACTTGTCGACCGCTTTGAAGAGTCCGAGATTACCTTCCTGTATGAGGTCGAGGAGTGTAAGATCGGGACTACGATTGACGTATTTCTTCGCGATTGAGACGACGAGACGCAAGTTGCTTCGCGCGAGGATACCGCGTGCCTCATCATCATTGAGCAAGATGCGCTTGGCGAGTTCTTTCTCTTGCTGGCCGTTGAGTAGTGGGTACTGACCTATTTCGCGCAGATACATTTGTACACTATCGTAGCCCGCGTCGGAACGGCGATTCTGTAATTTCTTGCGTTCGAGTACGAGATCGGCCGAAGAATCTTCGAGCATGCCACCACCTTCAAGTACATCGATTCCGGCTGAGGAGAAACGCTCATACATATCTTCGAGTAAGATGACATTGTCCTCGATATTTGGAAATTCGCGCAGTATTTCATCGTACGTCACATACCCGCGCTCGCGACCGAGGTTGATCAAGGCCTCGACTTTGCCCGCAAGTTTGCCCGAGCCTGCGGCGCGTGAGAGTTGCGAAGGCTCCTTACGTGTGAGCTTTTTCGAGGGGGTGATGACGACTGGCGCATTGGCAGAACGGTTCGCACTTCGATTGGCGCGCGCCGAAGCAGACCGCCGAGAAACTTTGCGGATTATTGAGCGCTTGACTGCCTTGCGACCTGGTGCTGGGCGCTTCTTGCTGATGGTTTTGGTCTTTTTGGCCATAGGGGTAGATATATATGAAAAATCACAGTAAATGCCCCCCGTTCTCCTAGGCTTGGAGAAGAGGGCTGCGATATATGTCTTACCGTTATGGAGAGCTCTTTATTTCAAAAGAACCCTCGGCAAGGCCAAAAGGCCAGTGGTAAGACGTAAGCGACAATCTACACTGCCGCGTGCAATTGCGCAATGCGAGTTGTCAACACTCTGCAATGTGCCATGAGACGCTCTACTTCGGTCTCATCACCCTGTGCCTCGGCAATCTCGAGTGCCTTTGAGGCAGCCGTTAGTTCACGAGAAAGCTTTTCGGATACAATGACATGCAAAAGAGACTTCGCCGCAGGATCAATTGCATCGACACTATGGAGTCGTTCGGCAGAGAATCGAAGATTCTCTCGTTCCCGCTCGGGCAGAAGCATCAGATGATCGAACATCGCTTCACCAATCGCCTCGCGTAATTCCTTTTCGTATCGTTCGATATCTAAGGTCGGCTTCGTGAGTGCCTTCTGCCACAACAGTATTGAGAACGCTTCGCGTGCTCGATCGAGATGCATGTTGCGGATACTCTCCGGCCTTTTTGTTTCACTAGCGGCTGGGTTTTGTGCAAGTGTCTCAGGAAGCTTCGCAAGTGCTTGCGAAATCGCGGCTTCTGAGACGCCGAGTCGCTTTGCAATCTGATGAAGATATTGTTCGCGCGCTATGGGGCTTTGGACATCCTGCAAGAATGGAAGTACGACCGTTTCTACCGATCGACGAAACACATCGGGACTTTTTGCATGCGCTTGTAAAACATCGAGCAAGAACGTGATGATATCCTTCGAATCGCGTATCGCGACACGCCAGGTGTCCGGACCATCTTTGAGAATGAGATCAGCCGGATCTGAACCACTTGGTAACTGTGCAACCTTTACATTGAGGCCTGAAGCGAGCGCCGCACGCGATGCCTTACCCGCTGCCTTAATGCCCGCCGCATCAGCGTCTAAAGCAATGACAATATTGTCGGTCATTCGCTTGATGAGTGCCGCATGCTCGGATGTGAAGGCAGTCCCCGAGACGGCAACGGTATTGCTCCAACCCGCTTGATGACTCGCGAGCAGATCCATCTGTCCTTCGACGAGCACGGCGCAGCCGAGCTTGCGCATCTCGACCTTGGCTTTGTCGAAGCCATAGAGGACTTTTGATTTGTGATAGAGCGGCGTCTCGGGACTGTTCAAATATTTCGGCGCCTCAGGCGAGGCATGTTCACCAAAGCTGCGCCCCGAAAAAGCGATGACACGTCCAGCGCTATCGCTGATGGGAAACATGATGCGGTTGCGGAATTTGTCCAAGAGCCCGCCACGTTCGTTCTTCTTGCCCATGCCGCTGTCAATGATTTCTTTCTCCGAGAACTTCTTCGTTTTGAGAAGATAATCAGACAATTCGCTCCACTCATTACCGGCGTATCCAACCCGAAATTCCTTGATGGTGGATTCTTTCATGCCGCGGTCGATGAGGTATATCTTCGCCTTCGGATCCATTCGTGATGCATAGAAAATAGTGGCGACTTCCATGAGCTCGAAGAGTCGACTCTTTTCATCCTTTTCTTCTTTGTGTCCGCCGGAATATACAATTTCTACACCTGCTTTATCGGCGAGCACTTTGAGTGCTCCTTTGAAATCGAGTCCCTCGATCGCCTCAACGAACGAAAAAATATCACCACCCACGCCGCAGCCGAAGCAATGATACGTCCCGCGCTCGGGAGAGACGGTAAAGCTCGGCGTGCGCTCGGCATGAAAAGGACAGCGCGCGCGAAGCGTTGCACCAGCTCTTTCGAGCTTCACGTATTGCGATACAACGTCGACGATCGACAATCGGTCTTTGATTTGCTGCACCGTATCTGACATATGGTCATTATGCACTGTTACGAACTCATGTCGTCTATTGACAATACATTTTGATATGATATAATTGAAAGGATTAGCTCTTTGGCATTGCTCAATCCCGAGCAGTCAGATTCGAACTTGAAAGGATCTCCAATGGTCGGCAGCTTCTCCCTCAATCGCTTCTCGGTCGCCGAAAAAATCGCCGACTTGAAGCACTACTATCGATCGTTCGACAGATTCTCTGTCGCCGCAGTTCTAAGCCTCATCGCCCTGGAACCCGTGGGAGTTTACTTCTTCAGTCACGCTGAGGGGTGGAGAAAGACTGTAATGTACGTGGCACTGCCTCTCATCACATTCATACTTAACTTCTGCATCCATGAAAGAAGTACGGCTCTCAAATCTCTGCTTCTGATGATTTGCAGCATCGTACTGGCGATCATCTGGATCATACTAGGATTCTCCTTTCTGGACACAAGCTCGGCCTTCCTGGCTGTCCTCTCAGGATCGTTTTCGATGATCAACAGGGACGCAGAACGCTGACCGCCCCGCAACGACGAGAAAAGCCCCACTTCTCTCGAGTTGCGGGGCTTTTCATTTTATATTTTATAAATGATGTCTTTAGCGCTCCATCGCCGGCTCCGTCTGAGCAGGCGGCAATTCGACAGGCGCCATCGCAGCGAATTCAGCTTCCATTTCGGTGACCATCGCGGCCTTCTTGCTGCCAGCAAATCCGGTTCCGGCCGGGATAAGGCGGCCGATGATGACGTTCTCCTTGAGGCCGACGAGGCGATCGACAGCACCGGAGACCGCGGCTTCGGCGAGCTTGCGCGGTGTGTTTTGGAATGAGATCGCCGAGAGGAATGAGGCGCGCGTGAGCGAGACTTCAGTGATGCCAAGCAGGAGCTGCTTGCCCTTGGCGAGCTCCCCTCCCATCTCCTTCTGTGTCTTGTTGATGCGCTCGTACTCGAAGTCGGTGATTATTTCTCCTGCCGAGACACCCGTGTCACCGGAGGCGACGACCGAGACACGCGAGAACATTTGCTTCACGATGACCTCGAGGTGCTTGCGTGCGGTCGAGACACCTTGGAGCTCATAGATGCGCATGACCTCGGAGATGATGTAGTCTTGCGCACGCTCTTTGCCCGCAAGGGTGAACAGTTCTTCCAAATCGGCGGAACCATCGGTGAGGAAGTCGCCCTTGGTCACAGTATCGCCAACTTTGACGACAATAGTTCGCAACGGGTGGATGCGGTATTCGGTCTCCTTCTTCACACCCTTCGGAGTCTTCGCTGTCGAGGCGACATCCGGGAGCATTGTGATGACGGTCTCCTGACCATCTTTCATGATGTCGGTAATGACGCCTGAAACGCGTGCGAGCGTCGCCGGGAGTTTCGGGTTGCGCGTCTCGAAGATCTCTTCGACACGCGGCAAGCCCATGGTGATATCACCGCCTGCAGTTGCCACACCGCCGGTATGGAAGGTGCGCATCGTGAGCTGAGTGCCTGGTTCGCCGATCGCTTGTGCTGCGATGACCCCAACTGCCTCGCCGATGTCGACGAGCTCGCCGAGCGCGAGATCCATGCCGTAACACTTCTGGCAGACACCACGTGCCACACGGCAGGTCATCGGAGATCGGACGAAGACTTCCTTCGCCGAACTCTCTTCGACCTTCTTCGCATCATCGCGATTCATGAGATGATTGCGCTTGAAGAGCACCTCACCCTCGACGACGATGTCAGTTGCCGGTATACGGCCATTGAGCCTGTCCGCGAAACTGCCGCCGATGTTCTCTTTGCCTGGACGCGGGATCATGATGCCGTCTTTGGTGTTGCAGTCATTCTCGAGCACGACGACATCGTGTGCGACATCGAAAAGTCGGCGCGTGAGGTAGCCGGCGCGCGCCGTGTTGAGTGCCGTGTCGGCAAGACCCTTGCGCGCACCGTGCGTCGAGATGAAGTATTCAATCGGTGTAAGACCTTGCTTCAGAGCACTCGTGATCGGAAATTCGATGACCTCGCCACGTGGGTTGGTGATGAGACCTTTCATACCGGCCATTTGGTGAAGTTGGACGACCGAGCCGCGCGCGCCGGAAGTGATCATGTCGTGCACCGGTCCTTGCGGATCAAGCGCCTCGACAACGTGCTTGCGCAAATCGCCTGAAATCTTTGCCCAGATCTCGATGGTCGCACGACGTCGTTCATCATCAGTAAGCAAGCCGTTATCGAAGTTTTCCTGTTCCTTCGCAGCTGCAGCACGACCACGCTCAAGCATCTCTTCCTTGATCTTCGGCACGATGACGTCAGATATTGACCACGTGATGCCGGCATGGGTCGCATAGCGGAAGCCGAAACGCTTGATGCTATCGAGAATCGCCGGGATACCATCGAGCTTGTAGTGCAAGACGAGATTGCGGACGAGCTCGCCCATACGCTTGTTGGTTATTTCTTCGTTGATGTAGGGGAAATCGTTCGGAAGCACCGAGTTGAAGAGGAGTCGCCCAACGGTCGTCTCGAAAACCTTACCCTCGTAGTGCGCATACTTCTTGTTGTCGCTCGGGAGTACTTTGATCTTCGCGCGAATGTCTATCGCGCCGAAGTCATACGCAGTGATCGCAGCATTGGTCGTCGGGAACGCACCACCCTCACCTTTCATTCCACTGACTGATTTGGTCATCCAGTAGCAGCCCAAGACAATATCGAGAAGCTTCGACGCGACGACGACGTCACCCGAGCCCGGCTTCAAAACGTTTTTGTTGGCAGACATGATGCGACGCGCCTCCATCTGTGCAGCTTCTGAGAGCGGTACGTGGACAGCCATTGCATCGCCGTCGAAGTCTGCGTTGTATGCCGGACAAACCAAGGGGTGCACCTGTATTGCATTGCCTTCGATGAGAACCGGTCGGAATGCTTGGATAGACTGGCGGTGCAAGGTCGGTGCACGGTTCAAAAGGACGTACTTGCCCTTGATGGCCTCTTCGAGAATCGGCCAGACCTCCGGCGCTTCATCTTCGATGAGTCGCCCTGCACCGCGGATGTTATATGCGAGCTCGCGGGAAAGCAGCCCGTGAATAACGAACGGCCGGAAAAGCTCGAGCACCATATGCTTTGGGAGTCCGCATTCATCGAGCGCGAGATCGGGGCCGACGACAATGACCGAACGTCCTGAGTAATCAACGCGCTTGCCGAGGAGGTTTTGGCGCAAGTATCCGTGCTTGCCCTTGAGGTAATCAGCGAGTGATTTCAATGCGCGTCGGCGACCACCGAGAATGCCGAGAACTCCTGCACCGCGACGCATCGAGTTATCGAGCAATGCGTCGATAGCCTCTTGGAGAATGCGCTTTTCGTTGCGCAAGATAACTTCTGGCGCATGAATAGCGAGCAGACGCTTGAGGCGGTTGTTGCGGTTGATGACACGACGATAGAGGTCGTTGAGGTCGGACGATGCATGGCGACCGCCTTCAAGCGCAACCATCGGGCGCAAGGCTGGTGGGACGACAGGGAGACTCGTCATAAACATCCATTCCGGTCGCACACCCGCGCGCTGCAATGCCTCGGCAAGCGCCAAGCGCTTGCGGAGTTTGTCGCGTTCGGCGGCACCTGCCTTCTCTTGTTCCTGCTTTACATTCTTGATGAATTCGTCAAGATCAATCGCCTTGAGAATATTGTACAAAGCTTCGGCGCCGATAGCCGCACGGAACATCGCGCCGTATTTGACTGCATAGAGGTGATACGAAGCTTCGTCGAAGACAACACCACGTTGGATCGACTCTATTTCTTTCTTGGCTTTCGTCGCTTTGTCTTTGAGTTCGGTCTTCACGTCGGCATTTGCGGCAGACTTGGTCTTGATCGTGAATTCTTGTTCAAGATCCTTGAGGAGGCGCGCGCGCTCGCCCTCATTGACCGAGGTGATGATGTAACCAGCGAAGTACACAACCTTCTCGACTTCTGCTGCAGAGAGGCCAAGCATCAAGGCGATGCGCGAAGGAATGCCGCGCAAGAACCAAATATGCGCGACCGGTGTAGCAAGATCGATGTGACCCATGCGCTCGCGGCGCACTATCGCGCGCGTTATCTCGACGCCGCACTTCTCACAGACGATGCCGCGGAAGCGGATGCCGCGGTACTTGCCGCAGTAACATTCATAGTCCTTTTCTGGTCCGAAGACGCGCTCGTCGAAGAGGCCGTTCTTCTCGGGACGCTGTGTGCGGTAGTTGATGGTCTCAGGCTTCGTTATCTCGCCACTTGACCATTCGTGCACACGTTCGGGTGACGCAAGGCGCATCGTGACCGCGTCGAAATCCATTGGGATCGTGTCTTTCTTTTTTGTTGGTGTAGACATACTGATATTGGTGACGAGTAATTAAGCGCTGTTACGTTCGCGGAATTCGATATCGATTCCAAGACCACGAAGGTGCCGTACGAGGACGTTGAAGGTGGCAGGGGTATTGGACTCTTCGATGCGATTGCCAGAGACGATTGCATCGAACGCTGCCGAGCGGCCGAGGATGTCGTCTGATTTGATGGTGAGAATTTCTCGGAGCGAATACGCAGCACCGTAGCCGAGGAACGCCCAGACTTCCATTTCGCCGATGCGCTGACCACCGTTCTGCGCCTTGCCGCCCAATGGTTGCTGGGTCGTGAGCGAGTAAGGGCCGATGGAGCGCATGTGGATCTTGTCTTCGACCATATGGTGAAGCTTGAGCATGTACATGACGCCGACCGAGACCGGCTGTGCGAATGCCTCTCCGGTACGACCATCGAAGAGGATGCGCTTACCGGAAGGATCGACACCGGCTTTCGTAAGCTCATCACGGATCTCGGATTCGGTCGCGCCGGCGAATGACGGCACGACGGCTTGGTAGCCGAGCATGTCTGCAGCGAGTCCGAGGTGGAGCTCGAGGATTTGCCCCAAGTTCATACGCGATGGGACGCCGAGCGGGGTCAAAATGATATCGACCGGATTGCCTGCTTCATCGAACGGCATGTCTTCTTCGGGCAAGATGCGTGAAATGACGCCCTTGTTGCCGTGACGACCAGCGAGCTTGTCACCGACCGAGATGGTACGCAGCTGTGCGACTTCGATATGCACGCGCTTGATGACGCCGCTTTCGAGCTGATCGCCCGTCTCACGCGAAAATACTTTGACGCCGATGATGCGACCGCGTTTGCCGCCCTCCATGCGAAGTGATGTATCCTTCACGTCCTTCGCCTTCTCACCGAAGATGGCGTGCAAGAGACGCTCCTCCGGGGTGAGCTGCGTTTCGCCTTTGGGCGTTACTTTGCCGACGAGAATGTCGCCCGAGCGGACTTCAGCACCAATGCGGACGATGCCGTCCTCATCGAGATTGCGAAGCTTGAATTCGGAGACGTTGGGAATATCGTGAGTCGTCACTTCGGGTCCGAGCTTCGTGTCGCGCACGACACAGACGAACTCTTCCATGTGTATCGAGGTGAAGCGCGCTTCCTTCGCAAGCTTCTCGCTTATGACGATGGCGTCTTCGAAGTTACTGCCGAACCATGGCAAGAATGCGACGCGGACGTTCTGTCCTATCGCGGTCTGGCCATCGACTGATGTCGACGTGTCGGCGAGCAAGTCGCCCTTCTTCACTGAATCGCCAACC
Organism: Minisyncoccota bacterium; assembly: GCA_035541295.1. Lineage (GTDB taxonomy): Bacteria > Patescibacteriota > Minisyncoccia > Phycocordibacterales > UBA2100 > UBA10103. The sequence continues at coordinate 19,023 of DATKNP010000028.1, read as the reverse complement.
GCGACGACGGGTCGTTGGTGGAAGGTTGTGAAGCCGTTGGTGCGCATAAAGTTGACGAGGCTGTAATCTTTCGTCTTGCCCGTCGCGTTCTTCACACTTATTTTCTTTGCATCGCAGTAGGTCACCTCGCCCGCTTCTTCTGCAAGAATGAGGCGGCCGGAATCGCGCGCAGCGACTCCTTCGACACCCGTTGCAACGAACGGTGCCGCGGGCACCACGAGCGGCACTGCCTGCTTTTGCATGTTCGAGCCCATGAGTGCACGGTTGGCGTCGTCGTTTTCGACGAAGGGGATGAGTGAGGTAGCGACGGAGAATGGTTGATTGGTTGCAACCTCTATGTAGTCGACGTTCTCGCGTGCGACGATGGTCGGATTGCCATTCTTGCGTACTTCAACAAAGTTCTCAGTGATCGATCCTTTGTCATCGCGCGGCACCGCTGCGTGCGCTATCGCATATTGCTCTTCCTCAAGCGCATTCATATAGACAATCTTCGGTGTAATGATCCCCTTCTCCACCTTCGCATAGGGCGTCTCGATGATGCCGAATTCGTTGGGACGAGCATAGAGCGACATGTGCAACACGAGACCGATGTTTTTGCCTTCCGGTGTGTGAATCGGACAGACGCGACCGTAGTGGGACGAGTGGACGTCGCGCACTTCGAGCCCAGCGCGCTCGCTCGTGAGCCCACCACGACCGAGGGTCGAGAGTGTGCGCAAGTGTTCAATCTCGTCGAGCGTGTTGTATTGCTGCATGAGCTGCGAGAGTTGATCGGTCGTGAAGAACTCGCGGATGGCCGCTTGGAACGGTCTGGGGTTGACGAAGGAAACCGGGGTCGAAGTCTCGGGATCCACCATCGCCATGCGGTCTTGGATGTTGCGCTTCATGCGCGAAAGACCGACGCGCATGCGCTGTTCAAGCAATTCTCCAGCGAAGCGAACGCGACGGAAGCCGAGGTGATCAATGTCGTCGGCTTGTGCAGCAGGGTCGGCATTCAGCTCGGCGATGTGGATGACGATGCGGATGACGTCTTCGAGATTCAGCGTGCCATTCTGCAAATGCTTCTCATCAGTCGGCAGACCGAAGCGGCGGTTGAAGTGGAAACGACCGACGCGAGAGAAGTCGTAGCGATCGGCAGAGAGAATCGCAGCGACGTGATCGCGCGCGGAGTCAGACGTCGCGATGTCGCCATCGCGCAAGCGGCGATACACTTCGACGAATGCTTCGTCGACCGACTTCGCATGATCATGCACCAAGGTCATCGCGATAGCGTCTTTCCCGGGTGTCTTTTCGAACTTCGACTTGATATTTTCATCAGTCGTAAGACCGAGGACGCGGAGTAAGGTGGTGACCGGGAAGCGGCGCTTGCGGTCGATCTTCACATAGATAGCGCCATCCGGATCGGACTCTATCTCGATCCACACGCCACGGCTTGGAATGACCTTGGCCGCGAAATAATTTTTTGCCTTGTACGGAATGGCTTCGAAGAAGACGCCATAGCTGCGTGCAAGCTGCGGCACGATGATGCGCTCGACGCCATTGATAATGAAGGTCCCGTGCGCCGTCATCCATGGAAGATCAGCGAGGAAGATTTCTTGCTCCTTGGTGTCACCGGTCGTCTTGTTCTTGAGGGAAACGGTCATCGAGAGCGGCGCTTCGTAGGTCTTGTTGGCGCGCTTGGCATACTGCTCATCCCACCGGAGCTCACCGAAGGTGAACTTCACGAGGTTGAGCTCGAATTTCTTACCCGAGTGATCGCTAATCGGGGAGAACTCGCGGAACACGCGCTCCGCGCCTCCTTCCACGAAATCCGTGAAGGATTTGATCTGCGACTCGACGAGACTAGGGAGCTTCACGAGCGGTTCATTGAATCGCCCGAAGTACTTCTGCGGTCGGCCCGCGGTAGTCTGTTTTGCCATAATTACCTGTGCGCACACGGAGCCACCTCCGTACTGCGGTCTCTATGAGTTATGAACACTTTATTAAAAAATACTGCACCTTTTTCGTATCCCTAAAACAGAATCTTCGATTCTGTCGGGCGATTGTCCCTACGGGACAATCTAGCTTTTACTCAAAAGCGCATCCGTAACTCAATCGGCTTGCGAGCAAATATGGCAGGAGTATAGCGTGTTTTTGAGGGGTGTCAAATATGCTTTTCGGATAATAAAAGGAAGGCCCCGCCAAGCAGCGGGGCCCGATCGCCTTAGAGAGAACAGCTCATTCGCCAAAATGGTTTCCCAAGTCAGCTGGAATTCTTGTCGGTGCACATTGCATCACCCGTACAACGGGTCTAGGGGGGAAAGTCCCCACCCCTCCAACGTTACGCCAATTACCCTTGTAGGGTCGCGTTCCCACGCCATTCCCGACGATGTCGAACCTGTGGCCGTCAAAAGTCCTCACCCGTGGAGCCCCTTGGGGAAACTCCCTATTATTGCCAGACATGCTATCAGCCTCTACTCTTTTTGCGTCGTGACATCTTTATGCTTGCCACTAGATGAGATTTATAACCTATAATCGGATTTTCTCAAATGGAACGCGTGGATTTCTTCCACTCCTCAATCTTGGCATGATTCCCGCTTTTAAGGACTTCTGGCACCTTATATTTCTTTCCTTTCCACTCCAGCACATCAGGCCGCGTGTAGACTTCCGAGCTTGAGACTCGGGAATTCTCGAGTGATTCTGCTTTGCCCAAGACCCCGGGCACGAATCGTGCAACGGCGTCGATGACCGTCGCCGCAGGCAGCTCGCCGCCCGTGAGCACGTACGGACCGACCGAAATTAATTTTGCCTTGAGTATCTCCGCGACACGTGCATCAATCCCCTCGTAATGCCCGCAGATGAAAATGATGTGCTTTGACAATGCCGTTTTCCCTTTTCTAGTTGTGCAAGTCTGACTTGCACAAGCAAGGTCTTTTGCCATTGATTCATCGAACTGTTTGCCTGCAGGAGAGAAAAATATCACTTCGAAATTTTTTTTCTTTCCTATCGCTTTTGATGCGGCGCGTAACATTGCATCGGGTTCGAGCACCATGCCAGGGCCGCCACCATACGGCCGGCGATCAACGCGTCCGTACTTATCGCGCGTGTAATCCTTCGGATCGTAAAACGAGACCTTTATCTTCTTTTTCTGTTGCGCCTTACCAATGATAGAAGCTTTGAGATACGGCTCAATCGATTCGGGAAAGAGTGTGACGATATGAAAATGGATCATAAAAATCGGAAGGTAGCCGTCGGGAGTGTGACGGGGTGTTTGGGAGACCCCGCAGGGCTTGTCCCGAGGACAGTACTTTTTTCAGCAGAAAAAAGTTGCTCTCCCAAGCACTCCGTCACCGACCGAGCGGCACTGATCACTGTTCCCCTTTCAAATCCTTAATGACATCGTCCACGGTCGTGTCGCGCACGTACGGTTCGCTCGAGGTCGAAACAGCTTCTACCTCTTCCATTCCTTCCGGCTCTTCTATCTTAAGGTTGACGCGTGCATCGTTCTTCATGCCGACAACGCGCAATATCGTGCGGATGGCCTTCGCGGTCGCGCCTGAGCGGCCGATGACCTTGCCCATGTCATCTTTATTGACCGAGAGCGTGAGCAAGACGCCCATCTCGTCGACAGTGCGACGAATCTTCACATCGTCCGGATTGTCCGCCAATGCCTTCACTACGTATTCCAAGAATTGCTGATCGCGTTCCATAGATTTTCAGTATTATTACTTCGTAAGGGATTCCAAATCCCAGTATAGCAAACTTATTCAGTCGTGCCCGCCAAAGCTTCTGCGTCGGCTGTTTGGACAATCTCCTCCTCTTTCACCGAGGCTTCGGCGGACGAAGTAGGAACTTCCGCAGCTGGTTCGACAGGTTTTGCAACAAACGCCGGAAGTACATTGATTTTCTTACCTGTCGTGATACCCGCACTGATGAGCATATTGTGCATGGTTGCGCTCGGCTGGGCGCCCACTGAAATCCAATACCTGATGCGCTCAGTGTCCAAGGAACGAGCCTTGCTCTTGGGATCGTACGTGCCCACGACCTCAACAAAATTGCCGGTCTTGGGCCCACGGGTATGCTCCGCGACGATAACACGGTACGAAGGGCTGTTGATACGGCCGGTGCGCTGTAATCTGATCTTTAACATAGCCCGAGCACTCTACCAGAAATAGCTAAAAGATTCAAGCCGGCGGGAATCAATCAGCCGGCTTGTAACACCAATCGAGACGTTTCATATAATCTAATCCAGACTTCTCTTTCAATCTGCTCTCCTTCATAACGTTCTCGTCTTGCTAAGGAAAACTCTCTGCGATAATACTCAATACCCTTGTGACGCAGCAAATGATGCGCACTATAAATCCCCATTCGTCTATCGACTTCCTTCAGAGCAGATTCGTCATCGTTCGCACAAAAAATAATACTGCTCCTCCGCATGTCAACGCAACCTGTGACTTTGTTTAGTTCCGGTATTCCAAGAATTAGCTCATAGTAAACAAACATCGCCTCCTCCCGTTGCTCCCATAAGTATATTCCTTCCCTGCAAAATGCAATTCTTCTTCGAGCATAAATAGAAAATAATATGCAATCAAGCCGGAGGGATCAGTTCCCTACCGGCTCAATGTATCCAGAATGGTCAGTCCATCTCGATTCTTCGTTCGACAACTTCGAAGAGGCCGATTGCTTCCGCTTCGTGTATTTCACCTTCATGCTCGAGTCTGAAAATAATCAGGATGCCTCTCGCTTTTACCACCGCTAGCGAATCGCTGAATTCTTGAAACGTCGATGAATCCCCGGTCATACTGACATGACTTGGAGGACCGTGAAAAATGACGGGCCTCCTGAACCTGAAAAAGTAACTTTTCATCTCGACCTCCATAGCTCGCCCTACCTATGTGTACACTCTGTTGCACAAAAAAGCAATCCTTACTTTGCCACCTTCGTGGCTTCTTCAAACTTAACAGATAAAAGTTTAGAAACCCCATCACTCCCCATCGTCACCCCATAGAGCTCGCCTGCGGCAGCCATCGTTGCTCTGTTGTGGGTGATGACGATGAGCTGTGATTTATTCCCAAGCTCGCGGATCATGTCGGCATAGCGGCGGCTGTTGGCCTCGTCGAGCGCAGCATCGGTCTCGTCGAGAATGAGAAACGGCGGGGGATTGACCTGACTCATTGAGAAGATAAGTGCGATGGAAGTAAGCGCGCGCTCGCCGCCGGAGAGCACTTCGAGGCCGTGCATCGACTTCCGCGGCAATCTCACCGAAATCGCAAGCCCCGCATAAAGCTCATCCTCTTCAGGAATTGTATCCTCAATCTCGTCCCGCTCATCCTCATCGAGGCTAAGCCTCGATGCTCGTTTAGGTTTTTCGACGGTGAGCTTGGCTTCCCCACCCCCGAAGAGCTTCTCGAAGAATCCGTGCAGCGCGACGTTGATATGTTTGAGCCCTTCGGTAAATCGTGCATCGATCGTCTTCTCAAGATCTGCGATGATATCTTGCAACGATGCGGCAGACTTCTCCAGATCAATTAATTCTTTGGCAAGAAATTCGTCCCGCTCTTTGGTATTTTTGAATTCCTTCAGCACCGCATCGCCATTGCCGATGCCCGATTCCTCGATCTTTATTTTCAAACGCTCAATCTCACGCCGACGCTTGTCTTGCACACTGCGATCTTCCGAAAGTGCACCCTGCGGGATGGTGTTCTTATCCCACTGATGAATCGCAGCACCGATGAGCAGGATCCCTTCACGAATTTCTTCTTCGAACCGCTCGCGCAACCCGGCAATTTGGCTTCGCGCTTGCTGTACACCAGAGAGTCTCCCACGTGCTTCGCGCAACTTACTCTCGAGCTCGACGACTTCGCGCTCTGCAGCGAACGACGCGTCACGCGCAGCCGCGATTGCAGTGCGCGCCACCTCCAATTCGCGACCAACTTCATGCTCACGTTCCTGGGCGACCTTGAGCTGGCCTGCAAGCGATTCGACATGCCGACGCGCTTCTTCACTCGTCTCCGGTGCGCTTCCCGTGAATCCCTCAATGAATGATTTGATCTTGCCGCGGACGCTCGAAAGGACGCCGCGCACATGAACGATATCATCTGATTGTTCGGCCTGTGCAATCTCTACTTCGATGTCACGGACGAATTGCCGGACATGGGGCACGGGCACTATCTGCTCGACCGTCACGGTGTTGGCCTCGAGAGCTCCCTCCGCGCGACCAAGCTCGCGCTCGAGACGAGCGACCTCTATTCGCACTTGTGAGAGTTTACTCTCGAGCGCGTTGATCTCGACTTCGCTCGCACCGGCAGATCCGCCCCGCGATTTACGCATCTCATCGGCGCGCTGTGCGAGCGAACGCGCATCTGCATCATACTCACGCGCCTCGTCGAGGAGTCGCGCGTCTTCTTGCGTGATGTATGCGTTTTCGCGTGAAAGATATTCGTGAAGCTTCGCGGCGAGCTCTTCTTTAAGCTCTCGCGCCTTTTCGATCTTCTCAACCTGCGCGCGTAGGAAGTTGAGATGCGGTGCGATCTCGCGCCGGAGTGATTTGGTCTTGTCGATATTGACAGCGGTTTCTTCGAGCTTGCGTTCGCTCTCGGCTTTCTTGTGCTGATAGAGTTTGAGACCGAGCGCATCCTCGACCATCTCGCGACGTTCCTTCGGTGAGGCATTGAGAATGCGGTCAGCCTCGCCCTGAGAAATAATCTGATAGCCTGAGCCGCCGATATTGGCACCGGCCAACAAACGAATGACATCCTTGAGACGCACCTGCGAACCGTTGAGCAAATATTCGTTCTGGCCGTCGCGATACACGACGCGCTCGACAATGACTTCCTTGAAATCGATGTCAAGCAAATGTTTGGAATTATCGAAGGTGACCTTCACGCTCGCACGATTGGCACGTGCCATGGCAGGCGAGCCGCCCCAGATGAGATCTTCCCCGCGCTTACTTCGCATCGATTTCATCGACTGCTCGCCGAGGACAAAGCGGAATGCTTCGGCGACGTTGCTCTTCCCCGAGCCGTTGGGGCCGACGATGCCGGCAATCGCGGAAGTGAAGACAAGCTCGGATCTCTTGCCGAAGGATTTGAAACCCGAGAGCTCGATGGATTTGAGGCTTAGAAACATTGCTGGTCATTGTATCAAAAAACAGGAAGCCCCGGACCGTGGTCCGAGGCTTTATCCCTTTGAATAGTTCAGCGCAGTGCTTCCTTCTCTCTTTCTGGTGACCAAACAACCTGAACCTCGCTATTCGCATCAATTTGATGCCAGGTATTGCGCGGCTCACCCCTTGCTTGATTGGGTTCCAGATAACGCATAAAGAGTTCGTCTTTTGCTCCGGGCTCTTCGAGCTTTGCCCAGCTTCCCCGGTAGAGAAAACGTTCACCTAGTCCAAGCGACGCAGCCTTGACCCATAGGTAGCCGACAAACCCTTCGATCATGACAACCTCCATCATCCGTCAAATCACGGGGCGATTCCCTTCCGATACTCTGCCATTACCACCCCTTCGCTGTCAAAGCTTTCTGCGCTGCATCCTGCTCCGCTTCCTGTTTCGAGCGGCCTTCGCCGAGCGCGACACGCTCGCCTGCGATCATGACCGCGACCGTGAAGCGTTTGTCGTGGTCGGGACCGGTCTGATGGGCGAGTTCGTAAGTCGGCGTGACACCCGCTTTGTCCTGCGCCATTTCCTGAAGCTTGCTCTTGGCGTCTTGCCAGAGGCGCTTCTCGACGACCTCGTCGGTCTTGTGGAAGAGCTGCTTGCCGATGAAGTCGCGCGCGGTTACGTAGCCTTGATCGAGATACAAGGCACCGATCAAAGCCTCGAACGCGTTAGCAAGTATGATCGCGCGCGCGCGTCCGGTGTCGCGCGATTCGCCGCGACTCAAGAGGAGATAGTCGTTCATGCCGAGCTTGGTCGCAGCATCAGAGATCGAGACGGTGTTGACGAGCGCTGCGCGATACGCAGTGAGATCGCCCTCGGGCTTGTCAGGGTATTTTGCATAGAGGAATTCAGTGACCGCGAGCTCAAGGACGGCGTCGCCGAGGAATTCTAAGCGCTCGTTGTGTTCCTTCCCCGCGGTGCGATTCTCATTAAGATACGAACGGTGGGTGAAGGCTGTTTCTAAGAGCGTTTGGTCTCGGAATTCGTGGCCGATTTTGGTTTCAAATGTTTTGAAGTTGGGCATACCTACTTCCGATCTTTTTGTGCGAGAAGATTTATCGCACGCGTCACGACCGGCAAAATGTCATCATAAAAGTTCAGATCGCCGACGGAGGCAAGTGGGAACCATTGCGCGTCGTCGAGACCGCCCTCGCGTTTAAGTATGAGATCGACGAACGGGGAGCTCGCGAGGAAGTAGCGCGCATGCCGACGTTTCTTGCCGCCCGTCACATTGCTGTCATTGGCGACGTATTCATTCTCACCGAGTTGCTCCTCGACCGACACATCAAGTCCGGTCTCTTCTTTGACCTTACGCTTCACACCATCCGCATGTGCTTCGCCTGGCTGGAGCTTACCCTTCGACAAGGTCCAGTGCCCGAAGATGTCATGTACAAGTGCGAGATATACTTCGCCAGCATCACGCGCATACACGACTGCTCCGACCAATTCTTCGACCACCATCTTCGCAGAAGGTTTTTGTGTATCGACCTTGCGGGAATTTCCTTCCGCTTTCCCAGGCTCACCGAGCTCGATGTAGACTACCCCCAAGACGCCGTTAACGAATCTTCCCGAGCTTCCGCTGCCGAATGCTTTGGCGAGTTCGATGGCTTCGTTGATAGCGACCTTGGCCGGCACCTGTGTGCGGTCAGCGAACAAGAGCTCCGTGAGTCCGAGGCGCAAGATATTTCTATCAATCGCTGCGATCTTTTCAAGTGGCCATTCGGGCGCCGCACGGACGATGACCTCGTCGATTTCTTTTTGCTTTGCGATGGCGTTCTGCAAGAGTTGCTTCATGAACGGCATGTCGGAATCGCGCGCGCCGAACTCTTTGCCATAGTCAGCAAGACGACCGAAGCATTCGTCCATGCTCAGTGTGCCGCCGGATGAATCCCGTTCGAAGAGTACTTGGAGGACGACTGATCGTGCGAGATGTCTATTTGCCATGTTTCAAAAAAGATCAAGGAGGCAGAGTTTTATGTTAGGTTTTTGCTGCTGGTTCAGGTTGTTTGGTACTGGTATCGCGTCCGCTTTCGCGTAGGTTTGTGTCCTTTCGCTTGGTCCGACGGGCATCACGCTTGGCGCGGGCGACGACATCGATGATGACTTTGCCATTGTACTTGCCACAGTTGGGGCAGGCGCGATGTGAGACGCGCAGTTCGCCGCATTCGCACTTCGAGAGGCGCACGCTCGCTATCGCGTGGTGACTACGGCGCTTGGCCGTTTGGGAACGATTTCGACGCATGCGAACTACCATAGCCGGGATTGTACCTTATTTGGGGCAGTTGGCAACCTTTCCCCACTGCTGTGTACTTTCCCTGCAGCGATTACTACAGAGATCAGATCTCTGTAATTTCTGGGGATAACTACAGAGATCTGATCTATGTAAGTTATGGGGATAACCGCTTGCAAAATGTCGCGCGATGAAAGTTGGAGAGACCGTGATTTTTGATCGCTGCACGATGCGCGATTGTGCCATATCCTTTGTGGATCTCGAATCCATACGGCGGATATTTCTTTGCAATCCGGACCATGAGTCGGTCCCGTGTGACCTTCGTTGCGATTGACGCGAGCGATATGACTGGCTCGGATTGATCGCCGCGGATGATGGTCTTCTGATTCGAGAACATGCTCGGCGCGCGTAATCCGCCATCAAGTAGAACCATCGTCTCCCGAGGTTCAACCTCGGGGAAGTGACGGAGGGCGCGATTGAGTGCAGATTGTACGGCCGGTACAATGCCGTGTGTATCGATCAACGCTGCAGACGAGAATGCAACAGCGAAATCCAACTTCCCTGCTTTGCGTAATAGGAGCATTTTCTTGTACATCACTTCCCTGCTCTTCGGCGTCATTTTCTTGCTGTCCTTTGCACCTGCGACCGATGACCAATCAAAGTCAATCGGCACAACGACCGCACCCACCGCGACTGGCCCCGCCAGCGGTCCGCGACCTGCTTCGTCGATGCCGATGATGTATCGAGGTGTTCGCACCGCCTGAGTATAGCGCTTTGCTATACTGCGCCCATGAGCTTACGTGAATTCGTCCACTTGCATACGCATTCGCACTATTCGCTCCTTGAAGCGCTCCCGCAAATCCCCGACCTCGTCGCCGCTGCCAAAGCCGACGGCCAGACGGCGCTCGCACTCACCGACAACGGCAACATGTACGGCGCAATAGAATTTTATAAAGAATGCAAGAAGGCTGGCATCAAGCCCATTATGGGTGTCGACTTCTTCGTCGCACCGCGCACACGACACGATAAGGAACATCGCATCGACGACCGCACGAGTCGCTTGGTACTCCTCGCCAAAAACGAAACCGGCTACCACAATCTCATAGAGCTTGTTTCGAAAGGCTACATGGAAGGATTTTATTACCGACCGCGTGTCGACCGAGCACTTCTTGAACAATACCAAAATGGCCTCATCGCGATCTTGCCGAGCTTCGGTGGCGAACATGCACACGCACTCAAAGATGGAGTCCCCGACCGAGCCCGCGAGAGTCTCGCGTGGTATCGCAAACTCTACGGCGAGGATTGCTTCGTCGAGATCACGCATCATCCCGAGATTGAAGGTCACGAAGTACGTATGCAAAAGATCCTTGAGTTGGCTCGCGGTGAGCGTGTCGAACCCGTCGCCGCGCATGACACGTACTATCTTAAGGCGGAAGATGGTGTCGCACGAGAGCTCGTCAACAAGATCCGCACGGGCGGCACCTTGAGTCGCGAATTCGAACAAAGTGCAAACGATTTTTCTTTCATCTCGCAAGTGCAGGCGAACAAACTTTTCATCAACACTCTCGATGCGCTCGACAACACTGTGAAGATCGCCCATGCCTGCAATGTCGAACTCAATCTCGGCACCTGGCTCTTCCCCAGCTTCCCCATCCCTTCTGGTACGACACATGATTCGGAACTACGCGATCTCGTCTATACGGGGTTCGAGATGCGGCAGGTCGAGCAATCGCCCGAGATCGTTACGCGCGTTGACTACGAACTCTCCGTCATATCGAAAAAGGGGTATGCACCATACTTCCTCGTCGTCGCCGATCTCTTGCGCTATGCGCGACGCACCGGCATCTTTACCAACACGCGCGGCTCTGCGGCTGGCTCGCTCGTCTCATATCTCTCCGGCATCACAACGGTCAACCCACTTGAATATCAGCTACCCTTCGAAAGATTCTTGAACCCGGAACGTCCGAGTCCGCCGGACATCGACATGGACATCGCCGACAACAAACGCGACATGATGATCGATTATGCACGCCAAAAGTATGGCACCGATCACGTCGCGCAAGTCGGTACCTTCGGCACCATGATGGCACGGGCCGCCGTGCGCGACGTCGCCCGTGCGTTGGGGCTTTCATATGGTATTGGGGACAAGATAGCCAAGCTCATTCCCTTCGGCAAGCAAGGTTTCCCCGTGACGATCGCCGGATCACTCGAGAACGTGCCGGAGCTTATGGAGGTATACAAGAATGACTCCGATGCACGCGAGGTCCTCGATATGGCACAGAAGATCGAGGGTAACGCACGGCATGTCGGCGTGCATGCAGCGGGTGTCGTCATTGCACCCACGCCCATCACCGACTTCGTCCCGATACAGCTCGACCCCAAGGGCGGCAAGACGATAACACAGTACGACATGCACGCAGTCGAAGATGCGGGGCTCTTGAAGTTCGACTTCCTCGGGCTCACCAACCTCTCGGTACTCGCTGACTCGGTCGAACGCGTGCGGGAACGTCTCGGCGTCACTGTCGATATCGATCGACTACCACCGAACGATACGAAGACCTTCGAGATGCTCGCGCGCGGCGAAACCTTAGGCGTATTCCAGATGGCGAGCGATGGCATGACGAATTACCTGATGCAGCTCAAACCCACACGCATCGACGACCTCAATGTGATGGTCGCCCTGTATCGTCCAGGCCCGATGAACAACATCGACGAGTATATAGCACGCAAGAACGGCAGTGCACGCATCACCTACCTGCATCCGAAGATGGAGTCGTATCTCGCGAAGACCTTCGGTGTGCTCGTCTATCAAGACGACTTGCTTATGACAGCGATAGAACTCGCCGGATATTCATGGGGCGAGGTCGATAAATTTCGCAAAGCGGTCGGCAAGAAGATCCCAGAGGAAATGGCCAAGCAGCACGTCATATTCGTCGACGGGTGCGTGAAGCATACCGGCATGAGCAAGGCAGACGGCGAGCGATTGTGGAATCTCTTCGAACCATTCCAAGGCTATGGCTTCAACAAGGCGCACGCCGCAAGTTATGGGAATCTCGCGTATCAGACCGCCTACATGAAGGCGAACTTCCCCGTCGATTACATGGCGGCACTCCTCACCGCCGACGCAGGTGAGACGGAGAAGATAGCTGAGACCGTTGCCGAATGTAAGCGGATGGGTATCGATGTATTGCCGCCATCAGTCTCCGAGAGTATGGGCGACTTCACCGTTGTGCAAGTCAGACTTGCACAAGAAGAAAATGAGGAGCCTGAATGTCAAGAAGGACCTACCCATGTGATTCGTTTCGGGTTGTATTCGATAAAAAACTTCGGCACCGGCGTGGCGGATTCTATTATCGCCGCGCGCAATGAGGGTGGCGCGTTCACCGATATCGCCGACTTCCTCGCACGCGTGCCTGACAAAAATCTCAACAAGAAATCACTCGAGTCACTCATTCAATCCGGTGCCCTCGATGAGTTTGGTGAACGCGGGAACCTGCTCGCCAACATTGAGCTTATCCTCGGATATCATCGCGAACACATGAATGCACCAACTGATCAGGGCTCGCTCTTTTCCTCAACATCGCTCGGAATAGACGGACCGGCCAAACTCAAGTTGCCGCCATCTCCTCCCGCACCAATGGAAACGAAGCTACTTTGGGAGAAGGAGTTGCTCGGTCTGTACATCTCGGGGCATCCGCTCGACAAACATCGCGGGATACTTTCCAAACAAAAGATGGACCTCAAGACCGCCAAGGAAACCTTCCCGCGAGGCGCCGATACAGTCATCGCCGGATTCCTTGCTGAAGGACGCACGATACTCACCAAGAACGGTGAGAAGATGCTTTTCGCCAAACTCACTGACTTTTCGGATGGTGTCGAGGTTGTTTTCTTTCCACGAACTTACAAAGAATCTGAAAAGCTCTTGCTCGTCGGCACGTGTATCGCGATCAAAGGTCGTTTCTCTGAGCGTAATGGTGAGACAAGCTTCATGGCCGAGAAGGTGAAGGGACTATAGCTCGTATTCTTTATATTTTCTTCACACTTGGTATGATGCGCAGATATGGAAGAAAATGAATTGTCTGCAGAAGAGTTGAAGGAACGGGACCATAAGAAGCTCGGCCGCGAACTCGACTTGTTCACATTCTCCGATACGGTTGGGAAGGGACTTCCTTTGTGGCTTCCTAAAGGCGCGATCATTCGTCGTGAAATCGAGCGATTCATCGTCGATGAAGAAATTAAACGCGGATATCTGCATGTGTACACTCCCGATATTGCGAAGCTCGATCTCTACAAGAAGTCGGGCCACTACCCGCACTACAAAGACTCCATGTATGCGCCCATCGTAGTTGATGACGAAGAATTTATGTTGCGCCCGATGACCTGTCCCCATCACTTCGAACTTTTTCTTTCGCGTCCACATAGCTATCGTGACTTGCCGATGCGCATCGCTGAACTTGCCAAGCTCTACCGATACGAACAATCTGGCGAATTAATGGGACTTTTGCGCACACGATCGTTCTGCCTTTCGGACGCACATATCATCTGTGCATCTGAAGAGCAGGCGGTTGAAGAGGTGAATAACGCGCTCGATCTTATCGAATACGCCAATGGTGTCTTCGGCCTCACGATGGGAGCCGATTATCACTACCGTCTCTCATTGGGCGACCGTAATGACACTGAAAAGTATTACAAAGATGATGCGGGTTGGGACAAAGCAGAGACGCTCCTGCGAGCATCAATGAAAGAACGCGGGGTCAAGTTTGTCGAGGCGGTCGGTGAGGCTGCATTCTATGGACCAAAGATAGACATCCAGATGAAAAATGTGAATGGTAAGGAGGACACGGCGTTCACGGTACAGTACGACCTCTGCATGCCAGCTCGCTTCGAGCTCAACTACGTCGGCGAAGATGGTAGCAAGAAACGTGCCTTCGTCGTTCACCGATCTTCCATCGGCTCCATCGAACGCACGATCGCCTTTCTCATTGAGAAATACGCCGGCGCATTTCCGCTCTGGCTGTCGCCCGTACACATCAAAGTATTACCGGTCTCCGACAAACATGCAGCGTACGCGCGAGAAGTTGCCGAGCAACTCAAAGCAGTCGACATTCGCATCGAAGTCGATGATTCAAACGAAACGCTCGGCAAGCGCATCCGCGCAGCCAAGCTTGAGAAGGTTCCTTACCTGCTCGTCGTCGGAGATCAGGAGGTTACCGACTCGACCGCAACGCTCGAAAGCAGGGACGCTGGCAAGATCGGTGCCTTCCCGCTCGCCGAAATCATCTCGAGACTTCAAGAAGAAATCCGCACCCGCGCCAGCGCATAAGACATAAGTCAAATTCCCGAGACAAAAACAAAAAGGCTCAACAAAGAGCTCTTTTCGTTACAGAGATCTGATCTCTGTAATTTCTGTGGATAACTACAGAGATCAGATCTCTGTAGGACGCCTAGGGAATTTTGTGGTGTGGTGCTTGTGCTCTTCTATCGAACGCTGCGCATTACCATCGTAATACCACCCCAACGATAGTACATCAGGAGATACGCAGCAGACATTGCGGTTGCGATGATTGCTGCCCAATACATTGCATCACCAAACGTCCCGAAGTCGAAGCCGGTGTACGGGATTTGCGTCAAGGATACCGACGGATAGGAATAATTCTGATACACCTGCGGTGTGTAATTATAATTTTGATATGAGTATTGTGGCGTGTATGAGGGGTAGTTGTACGCGACAGGATTCGCATAGGTGTAGTTCGTCGGATACGTATAGGACGGAGTATAAGTGCCTTGGTATTGGTATGAGGAGCTTGGGTAGTAGGTCGGTGTTTGGTAATTCTGATACTGCTGCTGTTGGTACACGTATTGTACAGCTGGTTGTTGATACGAAGAGCCCGTGTTGGTGTTGACGGTCTGCGTCACCGGTGCGGAGTTGGTGTTGGAATTATTGTTGGTATTCGTGTTGGTGATGGTTATCGGTTGATTGATACTCGTCGATTGGGATTGATTCTGGTTTTGATTTTGAGAGAGATTGATCGGAGTCGAAACGACAGCCGGAAAATACGTCGGGGTGCTTGGTGTAACGGGGGTTACCGGAGTAGGGGTTACCGGCGGTGTGTAGGTGGGTGGAGTGTAGGTGGGTGTAGGTGGAGTGTAGGTGGGTGTAACATACGTAGGCGTGTAAGTCGGTGTTGGATATGTGCAATAAGGGTAGGTCCCCGTCGTGCCTCCTACACAAGAAGGCGTCGTCCTTCGTGGCGTACAATCCGGATAGGTACCAACCATGCCGTCGTCGGCACAGGTATACACAGGGGTCGTATTCTGCCCATGTCCCCCACCGCCAACACTACCAGTACTACCACCGGTCGATCCGGAGCTTCCGCCGCAGCACCCGCTACCGCCATCACTTCCAAAAGCATTGACCGCTGAAGGTGCGATTACGGAAAAAACACTGAGGATGAGAAAACATACAAAAAGCGTCTTCGTTGCGTACTTTTGGATTGTCATAAAATAGCTAGTTACATTTATAAGTAATTTGTTGCAGAATTATTGGTGCCTTATTCATGTTCTTTTTAATGCCCGTTGTCAAGATATTTCTGGCCGCGGATTTTTAGGTTCCGCGGCCGGTTTTTTCAGTTGTCGGAATATCCACGAATGACGCATTGATCCTCGCGCATCAGACAAACTGGATTTCTAGGAGGCGTATTTCGCATTCGACGCAATGTTACCAATTGACTACTAGTCATGACACGTCTGCTGACTGAATTACACACGTCGATTTCCGTAGCATCCCGAACGAACTGTGCACCAATGCACATGCGGCCGCGTACCGGCGCATTTTCAATCCGATGTCGACTGTCTTCGGCATCAAGTTCGCGTCCCGATGCATCGTATGCACGCAGTACAACGGTGTCAGACCTTTCCTGTGCATAGGAGAAACAGACTACGTCGTGAGTATTCGGTGTTCTCACCCCTCGAGGATGAAGGTAGACGTCGCAGAGCGAGCTCTGAACGACGCAACCTTTCCCCTTCGCTCGAGCCACTGGGGGGGCAGTTATAAGGCCAACCAAAAATGCGGTACCGAGCAGAAGCGCATTTCTCATCGCATTCCCCTTCCTTTTCTTCACTATCTGTACCACACTCATCATGAGGAAACAATGAAGCTCTCCAGAAACGCGAAAATCCCCTTTCGGGGATTTTCGCGTACTTTCTCTTTGGAGACTTTACGGGCGGCGGCTTTTGCTGTGTTAGGCGCGGGTGATGATGATGCGCGGTGCTTGGCCATTGTTGGAATGAGCAACGCTCATCGAATCCATGGTCGCGGGACGTACCTCGGCAACCGGAAGATTGGAGATAGCGGATGCGATACGCGGATTGACGAAGGCCGGAGTCTTTTCGATTATCGGAGTTTCATTCGTAGTCGTTGATTCGGATTCAGCATCAGTGAACTTCACCGGCTGGATCGTTGAGCGGCCGCGGACGAGACTTGTCGCGAGCGTGAACGCACCACCGCGGTAGTAGACCAAGAGGTACGCAGCTGCGACGGCGAAGGCGAGAAGTGCTGCCCAGTACATCGCGTCACCGACCGGGCCGAAGTCGAAGCCGGTGTACGGGATCTGGGTGAGAGAAACGTACGGGTATGCGTTATAAGTGGCATTCGCGTTGACCCAGACGTTGCAGCTCGCGCTCGTACCATTTCCGTAGACCGTGAGCACGTACTGAGTCGAAGTAGTCGGACGAGCAGCGATAGTGCCGTTGGTCGCGACCGAGCCGATGCCATTGGAGAGATACGCACTCGTCGCACCAGATGAATACCACGAGAGAATCGTTGCCTGACCGCTCGTTACCGAGTTCGGGCTTGCCGTGATACTGCAGGAGACTTGTGTCGGCTGGTAGTAATTCGGGGTCTGGTAGACAGGAGTCGGTTGATAGACGACCACCGGTTGCTGCGGAACGTACGCGATCGTTTGCTGCGGCTGGGTGTTGACGACTTGAGTAACCGGAGCTGAGTTGGTATTCGTGTTGGTATTGGTGTTCGTGTTGTTGATGACGATCGGCTGATTGGTGCTGGTCGTCTGAGTTTGATTTTGAGCTTGAGTTTGAGTCGGTGTGGAACCAGTCGGTTGTGTATAGACGATTGGAGTCGGATTGGTCGTATGCGTCACCGGAGTCGGCGTGTAGACCGGAGTCGAAGTGAAGCCCGTGCCACCAGTCACGACAGGATGCGAGACCGAATAACCAACGCCGCTACTGATACCAATACCCGGAGTCACATATGAACCAGAAGAGTAAGAAGGGTTGGTGATGGAGTAGGTCGGAGTTGAATACGAACTGTCCGAGTAACCTTGGTTACTGTAATCAGCTGAACCGTAGTCAGTGTAAGTGTAAGTGTAATCAGGGGTCGCCGAAGAGTATGTATCGGGTGATACGCCTGTGTAGCCGTAGTCTGTCGAAGAGTAGTCAGGAGAAACTCCCGTATAGCCGTAATCTGTACTGGAGTAGTCGGGTGATACGCCTGTGTAGCCGTAGTCACTGCAACAACTGGAATCCGAAGACCCGTAGTCACCGCTGGAATCAGAAACTCCAGTATATCCGTAGTCTTCCTGAGCGAATACAGAAAGCGGCACAGAGAATGTCGCGAATGAAACTATCAAACCGACCAGTGCCAAGGCCAAAACGCTACGACTTTGATTGAATGTATTGGTACTCATAATCTTTCTTATTAATTACGTTCTTTAAATTCTCCCAACCTCTAATAGAGCCATTATAACAAGCTATATGAATTTGTCAATATCTATACTGTGGCTTCTCAGTGGTTTCGATTATAAAAGGGGGGCACGACTGGATTTGGTCATGTCCCCCTTTGTGCGATTTTAAAAAAGCCCCACGTGGATTCTGCCTCCGTTCGGCGGACGCCGCTGGACGATCGTTATTGCGAGCGTTTCGCCTCTCAGCCAGCCGCTACCGTTTTCATTGTCGCAAAGAACGACAGCTCGGGCTCCGGCGAAATATTTTGGATTCCGACAGAAATCGTCATGCGAAGCCGCAATCTTTGAATCTTTGAAGATCAGATTGTCCGCTTCGTCGATCTGTGCATCCAACGAGATGCTCGGATCGTAGTGACGCAATACGAACATTGCGATCTGTCCATATCCGGGCTTTTCGAACGGAATACTCACACAAGCGATCGGAGTCCGTCCGCGTTCGTGGCCCGCGTGCAATATGTTGCACGCGACGCCGATATGACAGCCGGTATTCCAATCCGCACTTGCCGTATTCGGTGCCATCGATGCCAATCCGGCCCAAACGGCCACAGACATAAAGAACTTGAGCAACATATCCTCCTCCGTTGCTTTGGATTGACCTTTTGTACAGGTCTGTCAGCGTGCGTGCGATGCGACACATACTGACAGAGGTGTACAAAATCCTGATTCTGAAAATGATTAAGAAGTCATGGCGGGGGATTTGACTCCCCCGCCACCGATCGAACTTGCAAGCTCAATGCTTACACATATTCTTGTAGAACTTGATGAGGTTACCTCTCGCATCCCGCTCGCCAGTCGTGATGAACGGTCCATTCATGTTGGGGACGACATTCCCATCACAGGATTTCATTTTGCCTTGGTTTTCCAGGCTTCCCACCGAAGTGACATGGAAACC
>DATKNP010000027.1:0-23129 GCA_035541295.1 Minisyncoccota bacterium | reverse complement strand
TCGCATCAGTGAGACTCACGTCTGGGTCAACGCCGCGACCCTGTATTGGCTGTTGATCGTCGCGCAAGGTAATTGCATGGACGAGTAGGAGTGCGTACGTCGTGCTCGCATCGAGTGAAGTTGTGAGCGGGAACGTGCTCTCGACGGTTCCCCATCCGCGCGTGGTAGCTCCCACCGAATACGCGATGTGATATCGCTTCAATGATGCGGTGAGTACTTCGGCAGTGGACTGTGTCATATCGTCAGTGAGCAATGCGACATCATGGTAGGACGCAAGTAAGGGATCCTTACTCCCCGCCGTGCGGACGACGTTGTAAGAATTATCTGCATAGAGATCAAAGGCGTATTGATTGGGACCCAAAAACTCACTGAGGAAACTTGTGGCATCTGGTAAGGAACCGCCGATATTGCCGCGCAGGTCGATAATGAGACTGTCGAGCACTGGTGTCGTCGAAGCATTGTTGAGCGCATCCTGGAATTCTTGAAGTGTCGTCGGCGACATCTTGCTGATGTAGAGGTAGAGCGTGTGACCCATCATAGTACTGAAAACGGTCGGTTCGACCTGCGACGTGTCGTAGCGTGCTTTGGTTTGCGCATCGGAGAGCACTCGATGCGCATATGAGACTTGTGCAAGCTGCACTTTTGCCGCAGCTGACGACGATGCAGCGAGTGTTGCGGCCTTCGTCTTGTATGCTGCATCGACCGCAAGAATCGATGAGCTGGCCGCGAGTCCGAGGTCGCTGTAGAGATCGGTCGATGGATTTACATTATTCACTGTTTGTTGAAGCGCGGCTTGGTCAGATTGTGAGAGCAGTTCGTTACGACCGTTGGGTGGGAGATTATAGAGAACGACTTGCAGGATCCCCGTGGCAAGAGTCGCCTTCGCGTCGGTCGTCGTTGCATACGAAAATGCATGCTCGAGCATCGCTGTGGTGCCCGCGCGATCCGGCGTCGCAAGCGTTGTCGACGCGCTGCTCACGCCAAACAACGAGAGCGCCTTCTGGGTCGATGCGAGGAACAGCTGCGACACATCAGCGTCGCTCGGCGTCTGCCAATAATTTTTCACGATGGCGTCGTACGCCTCCATGTCGAAGCGCACATACACGTCCGACGCTTCTGCAGGAGTCTGGTACGCCGCCGTCGCTGTCGCAGCAGCCGAGCGCAGATGCGTATACCACCAATAGTATCCGCTCCCCGCTCCGAGGGCGATGATGAGGAACAAGACGAGCATCAGCACTTTCATGCGATTTGAGAGCGGCATCGAGGTGATTATACGACACTGCAACAGAAGCAGAAACAACTAAGCTTTATATCGGGCTTATCAACATTTTCGCGCATTTTCTTAAGAGTTTGATATATAATTAGCTTTCATGATTAATTACCTTTCCCGTAAAGCAAAATTATTATTAAATACGTCCGCCATATTGGGTCTTGTAGCATTCATCGGGTTGATACTTTACATGCTGACACAGACTGTAGCATCGACTAATTGTGGTGATTGCTCCTATTACAATCCGATTTTTTCTATCCTCCCGATTCCTTTTTTATTGTTTGTCTTTTTAATATTGCCTCTTGTCAGCAAAATGATGTACTCGCACGGTTACAATTTTAGATCAGCTATGCTATCTCTCTTAACTATTCTTCTATGTTTCTATGTTCTCGCTGTCGTATCCAGAGAAGATGCACAACTGTTGATTTTTCTATTTTCTCGAATATAGGATTTAATAGTGAGGACGCTGGAGAGAGTCGGTGCTAGGCACATCTAGCTCCGCAGGTTAAATCCGCGGAGCTATAACTCGCGGCTATTCATGGAATGAGATCGTGTCATTGGGAAAGACCGATGACAAAGCATCGAGATACTAAAAAGAAGGAGGCCGCTTTTCATTCTGCGGCCTCCAGGTGAGGTGTGGTCTCAGTATTCGGTGTTTCATTGACCACGACAGGAAAGATGAAATCTTCCTTGATCTTCGATATCAATGCTTCGATCTCCTGATTCGTCGAAGCGTCGTCCGCGCAGAGCAGAGCTATTTTCCGCACCGCATGCAGCACCGTCGTGTGATACCGACCACCAAATCGATGACCGATTTCGGGCGAAGATTTCTGCGGAAGCAGCACGCTTGTCAGATACATAGCGATGTGCCGAGCTCGGACGATGGTCGCATCCCTTTTATATGAGGTGATGACATCGACTTTGACATCGTAGTGCCTTGCCACGACCGCAATAATCGCTTTGATGCACAACTCTCGTTTTTCGCGAGATGACTGTGGCATCTCTCTCACATCAGGTGTCACAGTCGGTTCATCTGATGCTGCTTGCGCGACATTCTCGACTTTCAATACCGTATTTGGAGCGGGCAATGGGACAGGTCTAGCTCTGTACGGGTTAGCAATGTGTCTTTCGCCCGCATGTTCGCACCGATGACCAATGACGACATTCTGTGCTTCTGGGAAATATTCCACTATTGCCGAGCACAAGAGATTGTAATAGTACTTTTCGAGAAATCTCCTGGTTGACAACGTGGCGGTCGAAATGACCACGGTGCCATTCTCAATCCGTTCAAATTCAAGCCGAGAGAAGAAAGATTCGTAGGTCTCTAGTAACACATTTCTTCTGAGGTATGTTTTGACAGCCGACCACAAGTCAGCCGTCTCGCCGAGTTCTGAATCGGATACCGATGCCGCAGTCTTTACGCCTGCAGCCGGCTCGATCGCAGGTGATTTCACGGCGACCACTATCTCACTTGCGGGATTGTTCTCTCCCCGAGAATCGTCACTCGCCACGACTTCTCGTGCGATAACCGGTTCAACGATTTCGATTTTGACCTCTTCCGTTCGATCCCGAAAAAGACAACGGATGCTTTCTTTCGGCAACAAGTTCCACATGTATGACGGGACCTCGCCGATGGAAACGTAATTGGCTGCGATCCAGCCGAGGAGACCTTCTTGCTCTGTGGTAAGCGGCATATCGCCCTCCCCTGTGAATGTACCTAGTGGCACTATATTCTCAATCAGAGATTGGGGCAACGCGCTGAATATTCTTTATTTGTTATCCCGTATCGCATTCAACTCTTTCTTCACCACCTCCAAACTCTCCGGTTCGAGGATGGAGAACGGAATTGCTTTTACTTTTATTTTCTTAAGTGCATCGAGCTTTTCTTTGAGTTCCTTCGGTGTCGCCATATCGCTCTTGGTAAGGAAGACGACTTCGTGCTTCTTGGTGAGCGCGGGATCGTACGCTTCAAGTTCATGGCGAATAGTTTTGTAATCGCGCACGACATCGTCGCTCTCACAGGAGACGAGATGGAAAAAGGTGTCCGTGCGTTCGATGTGCTTGAGAAACTTCACACCGAGTCCTTTGCCATCCGAGGCGCCTTCGATGAGGCCGGGGATGTCGGCGATGATGGTGCCGAAATAGGAGCCGAGGTTGGGTTCGAGTGTGGTGAAGGGGTAGTTGGCGACTTTGGCTCTTGAGCTGGTGAGCTCGTTGAGTAAGCTCGACTTGCCCGCGTTGGGAAGCCCAATGAGACCGACATCGGCGATGAGCTTGAGCGAGAGTTTGTACAGGGCACTGTCGCCGGTCTTACCTTTTTCAAATTCGAGCGGCGTGGTATTGGTCGAAGAACGGAACTTATAATTCCCTCGCCCGCCGATGCCACCACCAGCAACCAATATCCGCTGCCCGACCTTGATAACCTCGTCGATGTAACCGGTGTCGAGGTTGGTAACCATGGTGCCGATGGGCACGGTGAGAATCAGATCCTCACCGCGATGACCGTCGGTAAATGAGCTGCCGCCGTTTTTGCCGTTGTCGGCTTTGATCTCTTTCTTGTTGGAATACATCGCCAAGGCGCCAATATCGACGATGCCTTCGAGATAAATATTGCCACCGTGCCCGCCGTCGCCACCGCTCGGCCCCTGCATGAGCTTCACCTTATTAAAGGCTGCACGGCCCGCACCGCCATTGCCGCCGGTCAGGCGAATCGTCATTTCATCGACTAACATGGCTGCATGCTAGCACAACGAGCCCTTATTGCCGCATTCCTTTGCCGTTGAGCTCTGCACGAAGCTTTTTATAATCTGGCATCGTGCGGGCGACGAGTGACCAGAATGACTTGGAATGATTCATTTCAGCACGGTGGCAAAGCTCATGCACGATAATGTAATCCGCGAGATACGCTGGCAAGAGGACGATCTTGTAGTTGAAGCTTAACGTGCCGCTCTTCGAGCAGCTTCCCCAGCGCGTTTTCTGGTTGCGGATGACGATCTTCTTGAAATCGAATTTGTAGGTCTTGTTGAAATGCGCGATGCGGCGCTCGGCGTAGCCGAGCGCCGCATCTTTGTACGTCTCAAAATCCTTCGAACTGCTTTTGAGAAACATATGATCCGGCAATTTCTTGAGATATTCAAGTTTGTTCGTGATCCAATCGGACTTACTTCGCACGAATCGATCGATCGCCTGTTCGCTCATCGACCGCGGCGCCGAGACGACGACCTCGTCGCGTCCACGGATCGATATGCGGATGCTTCGCGTACGAAGACTTCGCCGCAACGCATAGGAGATCTGACTGGTCATTTTTCGAGATCAAGCACTTCGTCGATCCGTATCTGTGCGACAAACTCCGGCACATGGCTTACGAGAATCATTGCGCCTTGATAGTCAGAAAGTGCTTTCGCGATGACGGGCACGTGGCGGAAGTTGATGTGGTTGGTCGGCTCGTCGAGGATGAGGAGCCCGGGCGCTTCGAGCACGAGCCGAGCGAATGCAACGAGTCCCTTCTGACCTTCGGAGAGATTACCAATCTTGGTGTGGATCACGTCAGCACCGATGAGGAAGGCTGCGGCGGTTGCACGCATCGTTTGTTCAATCGCCTTGGGCATTACCGCAAGGAGCGATTCGGCCACGGTGTCATCGAAATTAAGCGTCGAGAAATCCTGTCGATAGTAACCAATCTTGACACCCTCCATGATCGTCGTACCTTCGGCCTTGTTGCGCGCGATCGCCTCGAGGAGTGTCGACTTACCGATACCATTGGGACCTTTGAGCAAGAGGTGCTTGCCGCGCTTGAGCGAAACATTGGCTTTGTGAATTACTTGCTTATGAGACTTAATCGTCTTGTATGAACTGATATGAAGAATCTCGCCGACCATATGCTGCGCGGGAATACTGAATGGTTTGATCGTCTTATCTTCGGTACGAACATCGACTTTGTTTTCTTCCATCGCTTCGACTTCATCCTTCATCTTCTTGGCGACAAGGCGCATCTTGCCACCCTTGTGCGCGAAGAAGTTGATCTTTTCTTTGTTGGCGAGAATCTTCTTCGCCAGCTGCGCATTCTTCATATTTTCACGTTCGATGCGTGCGGTGATGTCCTTCAAGACATCGTTGTAATTACCTGCATACTGCTCGACCTTCTTGGTTTTCACATCAAGGTATAAGACGCTATCACTGAAAGAATTAAGAAACTCAGCATCGTGCGAGATGACCATGACCGATTTGTCATAGGCGATGAGATACTCGGTGAGGTGCTTGATCCCGGCAGCGTCGAGATTGTTGGTTGGTTCGTCCAAAAGAAGAAGGTCAGGATCTTGGATCAATGCTGACGCGAGCAAGAGCCGTGCTTGTTGGCCGCCAGAGAATGAGCGCACAACGCGGTCGTGAATCTTCCCGTGACCTTTGAGATTAACGATCTCAAGCACGCCGTCGATTCGTTTGTCGATATCATAGATCTTTCCTTGCCCACCCGTAGCCTTGGCGAAGGCGGGTTGGGATAAACATTTTTGAAAAAAATCTCGCACGATGAGATCGAGCTCACTGCGCGGTATCACCTGGCGCGCAAGCGCGATCGAAAGTCCTTGTGCGATATGTATCGTACCGTTCTCGGGCACGTGCGCACCGGTGATGAGCCCGAAGATTGTCGACTTCCCGGCTCCATTCTGTCCCATGATCGTCGTTTTCATTCCACGACGAATAGAGAAGGATACCTCATCGAGGATTTGTTTGTTGTGTCCGTATTCAAACGACACATCTTCGAACCGAATGATTGTTTCTTCCTTCACCACTGGTGTACCTTACTTCATTCTGAAGAAATTACAAAAGACCGCGAGCACCACGTGCATGTGGTGCTCGCGTGACCTTCACATGTATTTTATTGAGATACAGTCGGAGTGGGTGCCGAATTGGCTCCCGACGTGGAACCCGAAACAGAAGCCGACGTACCACCGCCGAGCGATTTGAGTCCTTTGAGCAAGGTCGTGATGTCCTTGCGTGCTGCAGTAATGTCGGCTGCGGCAGTCTTTATGTCGCCACGTGCGGCAACGAGTGCAGTGTGGTTGCTTGCGGCCGTCGTCTGATTACCTTGGTCTGGTACGAGACTAGAAATACCTGATTGCGCAGTGTTCGCCTGCACCGTAGCATCGCCGATCTTCGCCGTCATATCCGCATAGGTAGCTGCAAGTGCCGAGACATCTTTGCCGGCAGACTGATCGGCTGTTATGCGTGTCTGGATGTTGGTACCCAAATTTGCCATGAGTCCGGCGATTGTCATCACGCGGTCGGCGGAGGCAAGAATCCAACCTTGCGGTATGGCGAGTGCATAAATACGATACGTGCCGAATATCATCTGTGCATCGGTGCGCGCAGTCGCGACGTCGGTATCAGCATCGATCTTCGCTTGTAATGTCGTGAGGCCAGTAGTGTTGGTCTGTACCTGCGAGGCAATCGATGCTTTCTCTGTGTCCGAAACGTTTTCCAAACCTTGCACGCGAGTACTGAGCGCATTGAGGGCATGTATGCGCGCAGCAATGTCTGTATTTGCCTTGCTGATAATGGTCGACAAGCGCGCCGCAGCGTTGGCACCAGTCGCTGATGAAGAAGCAGATCCGGATAGATTGACTGAGAGTGCTGATGCAGAGACCGCACCGACAGTAAGTATCGCTGCCGCAATACCCGCCGCACTTACTACACTGATTTGTCTGTACATAGTTGTTTCTTGTATTTCTTTGATTAATCGTTGCAACATACTACTGACTATTGAGACCATTGTCCGCACTTGCATTGTCTGAGTTGAGACCATTGATCTGCGTATCGATGGTCGCACTTTGTTGCGAGAGTGAGGCATCAGATGCATCGGTCGAGGCTTGTGGAGCGACCGAGGTGGTCCCAGATGTATTTAATGTTGTTGGCACTGTGTTTCCGTTGGTGGTCGTTGTCGGCGGTGGAGTGGTAGGACCTTGTGTCGGTGGGATGTTTTGGTCGACTCCTGTTTCCGATGGGGTCAAACCGTTATTGGATGAATTACTAATATACCACCAGCCGCAGAGCCCGAGCACTACGATAACGAGTATGATAATGATTGCCTTTTTCGACATATTTTTGAATTTCTACGTGCAATTAAATCTCGTAAATCCCCTTCCCTATAGTATACCGAATCTCGAGATCTGGAGCCTCTATGCAAAGTGGATAAAAGGGTTCAACATATCTCTACAAACCCCCGAGATCGGCGTTGATACTGGCGTTGGTTGCCTGTATGAAATCCTCTGTCCAGACATAGGTAAGCCACAGGGTGAATGCTGTCGAAAGTACGACGAGTACGATGGCGTTGATCCCGATAGTTTTGAGCTTTGGATCGCTTGATTTGAAGTACCGCCAACCTTGCCATTTATGTATGAGTCCAAAACCGACAAGACACAGAAGCAGTATCGGCAGTGTAATACTCAATCCATACAGCCATGCTTGCGCCGCGATGGAAGTCGAGAGCGGTGCACTGTTGAGCTTGGTGCCGCAGTTGGGGCAGAAGTAATACGTGGAGAGCACTGGCTGGTGGCAGTACGGACACGCAAGTGGTCCCACGGGAGCCGCAGGTATCGTTGCTGTTGCTTCGGATTCCATAATAGATGATTGACTCTGACACTAATTAACGATCGTGGTCGGCGTCATCTCCATGAGCGATCCGTCCATGAAAGAAATATACTTGGTAACGCCGACTGACGGCTGTGCCGTCATTGGCTCTCCTGCCGCGCGGTCGGCATAGTTCACGACGATCTGGCCGTTCTTGATCTCAGTCGTCTGCGGCGCGATGCGATCGCCAAGGAGAATGGCGTTGGTGCCTTGGTAGCCCGTCGCGGTCTTGAGCGCTGCGACAACGTAGTAAAACGTGCCACTACCGCCGCTCGTTTGTGTGAGCAGGAAGGCGGCATCAGGCACACCATCACCGTTTAGATCTCCGGTCGCAACATTGCCGAAGTACTGCGTGACAGTCTGCGATGCCGATCCGGGTGCACTCACAGTGGAAGCAGTACCATTCACCAACGTGACCGGCTGACCGTCGATAATGTACGTGCCACTCTTATAAGCGGTTGGTGCCGATACCGCAGGTTGTCCTGGCGCTTCCGACTTGCTCGGCCACAAGAGAAGAATCGCTGCACCTATGACGATAGCTATCAAAAGTGTTACGAGTATCTGCTTGTGCATGCCGAAAGTATAGCGCCGTATATGCGCATCGTACAGCAACAAAAAACCAGATTGTTACTTGCTGAACAGCTGTGAGACCTTGAGTTTGCAAACCGCGAAGAGGTAGATCACCTCGAGAATGCCGAGGGTATTGACGACAAGCAGTATAACGAACCATCCGGGTTGTCCACGCCTGCCCGCATGCCAAAGTGCGAGCCCTTTCCAGAAGATAGTCCACACGATCAGTAGGATAATGACTGGTGCATTCATAGTGAACACGCTCATCATTACGCTCCCTAACCCATAATCTGAATCAAATCTATGCATAGATAGATCGTACCATACATTTCAGAGTTTCGAATCATGCTTGCCTGCAACGTTGAAATTAATATGCAGGTTGAAAAGATAGTTCGCCATTCCAATTACTCCCGCAACGATGATACGTGCGAATATATAGTAGATTCCTACGAATGAAACGAGCCCGGCGACGAGCATCGTCGTCGTCGCAGCCCCTGAGAGGGCAACCATGATGAAGTATGCGTACCCTGCGTGGAGGCTGCGCTCGCTGCCGTGAAAGACGAAATGCCGACTCCAAAAGTAATTGCAGCTGACCGCGATGAGGAACGAGCATGGTGTCGCGACATAATATGGAATGCCGATGATACTCACTGCGACGTAGAGCATGGCGAGGTCGAGGAGAAAAGTCGACGCACCAATTATCGAATAGCGCGCGAAGCGGCGGTACGTTGGGGAAAGTTGCATGCACGTTTTCTAATCTATCTTATATGGGATCTGCTTTTGGGTGATGTTGAGACAATACTATCTGTAAAAACGATTGGCTCTGCCGAAGCAGAGCCATCCAGTTTCGCAACAATGAGCCCCTAGATTATATTTATCTGCCCGGCACAGGATTCCAAATACAATATATCAGATAGATACCGCCGAATATCACTAATGCGAGCTCAAATAATGTGGATGGAATTTTGAAGATACATACCACCACAATAACAACCGACAAATAGATAATCCAAAGGATGGGTAACGTTGCACATGATCTCATTGTTCCCTCCCAAGTCACTCCATTCGATGCTGATTGACACCTGTTAAGATTTTATAGCAATTTCACAAAACTCGAAAACCCTCACTACGAGGCTTTCGCAATAACACAAATATATTACATCGTATCCTCAGGCGTAGCGTCCCAATCCTCCATGAATTTCTTGTTCCAAGCTACCATCATCGGGTCATCCTTCGGCGCAGCCTTCACATCGGCTGCCATCTGCGGATGAGCAGCTTCGAGATGCTTCATACCATTCATCATAAGCTCGTCGGGTGTATTGCCGCTGATCTTCTCCTCGCATTCGCCACCCAACTGCGCACAAGTCATGGTTTTCATATATACACTTTGGTAATTGCTAATGCGAACATTGTATCGTGCCCTTCGCGCTTTCCAAAGTGTGGCGGAACGAGGTTTGTATCTTGAATCGAGAAGCACTGAAACCTTAACTCAAACAAAAATAGAAAACAGTCACCGTTATTACCTGAATAAAAATCCCTAATAAGAGCTTCTTATGAGGTGAGGAGTTGGAAAAATATGCCGCTAAAGATAAAAAATATACTATCACTGCCGTCCCGATAACTACCAGGAGATTTGGACCTTCAGGATCATTGAAAAAGAAAAACACTAACCTAGCGCACACGACGGATGTTATCCCTAAAATTACTAATGAGGTCTTGTGTGACATAGCCATACAGTCACTATACACCGTACGAGCTGGGAGTATGGGACGATGTGGGAACCGTTATAAAACAAAAGACGGTCTCATCGCGATGATGTACTGACCGTCTTTTGCACGTGAGCTGGTAGCGGTTACCTCCTTGTTCGTGCCTCCATTGAGGGAGTGCCTCGGTGGGTTGCTAACCCTGTCTAAATATGGCTACCCTTTTCAATTCCGTCCACTACTCAGGACCATATATCCGATTTTCAGCTCTCTCTCGTTGCTAGTGCGAGATAGTACGATACCGAACAAAAACTGTCGAGCTAACCTCGTCGGATTCGGATAATTCTTCGTCAAGCCCAACAAGGCTTTTCTGATGCTTTTTAGTCTATCATTTCGACGCTCTTCGGAACTAATAACCAATCGATGATATATCAGATAGATCGGTTATTGTCTCATTCAACTCGCTGTCAACAATGCTCCTCGGACGAGATAACCTATCACGACTTGGCTGGCCGTCTCGTGTTCGAACCGTGGTCGGCCAAGCCCTGTTAGACTGAATCACTATTTACTGCACGGCTACCATCACCTCATTGCGCGTCATCCAGGGCGGCGTCCACGGCGCATTGTACCCGGCATACTGGGGCTTTCCTGCGACAGTCACTTTGTCGCGGGCGAGCTCGGCAAGCAGCTGACCCTCCATAGCCTGTACACGGCTATCAGTGGCATACCAAGAGAATGTGAGGACAGCCATTTTTTGAGCGGGCACCTCAACCAATTTCACTCTGGGGTCGTTAGGAGTCGGCAAAGTCGCAAGCGTATATGAGCGAGGCATACCAAAGGATATGGTATGCGAGTTGCCGTCTACGTTAGCGGTCACCGGAGCAGTCATTGCAATCGTCTGGGATGCGCCGCCTTGCGAGGTAACCGGAGCGGTCATGGCGATGCTTTCTTTTTTGGTATTGCCGCCAAATATATATCCGGCAACGATACGAAAGCCTTGGTTTAAGGAGTCTTGGTACGAGCCCTGCACCGTGGTTTGCGCGACTATATGCGCCGGATAATTCCTGATTTCATAGCCGTTTGCTTTCTTCACTATCGAGTACTCTGTCTGCTCAACGCGCGATGAAAAGTAACCCACCAGGGACCACACGACAAGAATTATGATAATGACCAAGAGGATCCAAAGGAGTGTTTTCACTCTGTTAGTGTACCATCCTCGCTTCTATACAAACATCAGCATCACCAACGCCATATTGGCCATAAGAAAGTTCTCAAAGAATGTGACCTCGGTAAGTGGTATGTCAAAAAAGCCTCCGAGGCATGCGCAGACGACTTCTTCTTTTCTCTGTAACTTCAGGTATATACCAACGCACTCGACGAACATGACGATCATCGTTACTACATACGCGAAGGGCAAAAACAGCCGCGCGGTGTACAAAACGCCAAGCCCTAATTCAACGAACGGATAGACATATCCCCACGCCTTAAAGCGCGCCGCTATTACATCGTAGCCGCTAAAAGCGATCGCGAATTTCTTGAGCCTGACCGCTTTCAACATTCCGAAGATAAGGAAGAAGCCTCCCATGAAGTCGAGCATCCACTCGTGTATCGCGTGTCCGTCTATCGACGTGTTCATATCCATGGCCAAGTGCGCGGGAGCGGGCAGCGTGGGAGAGAGGTACAACTTAATGCTTGCCCACATGATTGCTAAAACAAAGAAGAAAATAAGCGGCGCAAATTGGCTAAGTTTTTCCTTAGTCTTCTGCCAAAATGAGTGTGCCTCATATGCTCCCGCCGCAAAGATAGAGCCATCTACGCTGAACCCAGCAATCATGCTTTCGTGACGAAGTACCTGATACTCCGGGCAACCAGTTACCGTCGCGCCCCAACTTCCGTTAGGCAAAGCAAGCGCGTGGAAACTGCAATGAGGCTCTGATTTAACGCCCCATGCGATGTGCGTTTTCCTGTCTTTGTATTCAAATACGCCCGCTGAGATTACTTCACCATTAAACTCAGTCTGGTAGCAGAGTTGTTTCAAGTTTGTCATCGGGACACCAAGCACGCGAAAGGGGTCTACTGTTTTGTAGAGTGTCCATTCGGAAAGATTCAAAGATATGTCGCGGAGGTCTGCGCTCATAAATAAAGTATATGCTCGAACTATATGAATAGAAAAGAGGCCGGGACGAATCCCGACCTCTTGATTGGTAGTGCCTAGCGGTGCTAGGCGGGAGCTTGCGTAGGCCGCTTGGAAAGGCCGATGATGAAGGCCATGATGCGAGCAGCGACTTCAACGCCGATCCACGTCAGGATGAGCACGGTCGAGAAGAAGCTCTCGAGGGCATGATCGGCCGAGTCGAAGAGCAGGTGCGCCCAATGCGACTGATCGCCGCAGATGGCACCATCGAGCATACTCCAGCCGAGCGATGGCGAGACGAACATGAGCTTGATGCCTTCGAAGGTCAGGCTCATGTGCGCAGCGAAGTCGTCGAACTGCCATTTGACGGTGTCCCACAGATTGAGACCTGCGGGTGCCGCGCCATGACTCGACGCGAAGGCAGCTGAGACCGTCGCCAGCAAGACTGCACCGGCAACCAGTGCAGCAGTCATAAGTCGCTTCATACTTCACCTCTTCGGTTGATTGGAAACTACGCAGAAACGCGAAACAACGTCTGTCAAAATTATACTATACAAAATCACCTGGCTTGTAATACCTAGCCCAAGCGTCTACGCTTATCCCATGCTTAAGTGGCTTCGCAAGCGCAATCCAAAGTTCCATGATCGCGTCGAGGTAACGGCAAAGGTCGAACAGGTACAGAAGGCTCTCTCCCCTGAAGACGAGGAGTTGAAGAAAATCGCGCTACGCCTTGCGCTCCCTCAAATCAATGACTCCACAAGCTGAGCAAATCATCGAGAAGATGATCAAAGACAAGGACTTTCGCCTCGCCATGGTACGCGAGAGCTTGTTTTGGTTTACGCACTTCTACTTTGGAGGAACATATGTGAGGTACCCGACCGCCGACTTTCAGCGCGAGATATTTCAGCTGCTTGAGGACGCGGAGAAGCAGAACATCGTCATCACCGCTTTTCGCGGCAGTGCCAAGAGCACCATTGTCACCATGGCGTATGTCATATGGTCGATCCTAGGCAAGCAGCAAAAGAAGTTCCCGATCATTCTTGGCAATACGCATACCAAGGCGCAAGCTCATCTGCTCGCAATCAAGCACGAGTTCGAGCACAACGATCTATTGAGAGCAGATCTTGGACCATTCAAGGAAGAGAGCGACCAGTGGGAGCGATCTCACTTGTACTCCCTCAATATGGAGCAAAAATATCAACCGGCTCAGTGGGACAAAGCGTGCGCGGCTCTCGCCATTACCAGTATCGCCCCGATGTGATTGTCTGCGACGACTTGGAGGATATGGAGTCGGTCAAAACCCAAGAGAACCGTGACAAGCTCTTTGAGTGGCTTACGAGCGATGTGCTCCCCGCCGGAGATAAGGATACGCGCATGGTGTTCATCGGTACTCCACTTCACGAAGACTCTCTACTGAGACGGCTTGAAAAGCAATTTGAGGCGGGCAATCCACGAAACGTGTTTCGCCGCTATCCCATTCTTGATGAGAACAGCAAGCCCCTCTGGCCCGGCAAGTTCGCAACCGAGGCAGACATTCAAGCCGAGCGCGAAAAGTGCTTAAACGAGCGGGCGTGGCTGCGCGAGTACATGCTCAAGATCGTCTCGCCTGACGACCAGTTAGTGAAGCGCGAGTGGATTAAATACTACGCAGATTTTCCGAATGGGCCTGATGCTAAATTTAGACAAATCACTCTTGGGATAGATCCCGCGCGTTCGCAGAGCGCGACTGCCGACTACACCGCTATGGTAGGGGCGCGAATTTATGGCGTGGGCACAGAACGCTCGATCTATGTCCTACCTAATCCGGTTAACGCGAAGCTGACGACCGAGCAAATATTGAGCAAAGTGGAAATGTTAATGCCTGTGTACGGCGCTGACGGCAAGACAGTCCGCGTGTATGCGGTCTGGAAACGAGGGACTCCGTACGTTGTCCACAGCTGAATACTTGCGCACAGATTACAGGTCTAGAACTTAGGTCGCGGATGAACTGGTTAGCCATGCCGAACTCAACGGACATCATTAGTACGTTATCGTTCGAGACGTGGCTTCGGTCGTGCGTTTGGATATGCTGAATTGTTCCCTGTTGGAGTAGCCAACTTATCTGTCCGCCGTCCACCGGATTACGCGCCAATCGGTCGAGCTTCCAACAAATAATGCCCTGCGCCTCGCCCTGCTGTATGCGTCCGAGCATCTCGTTGAACACAGGGCGGCCGGGCATCTTAGCCGTCCGCTTCTCCACAAACTCAGCGGCAATCTCTAGCCGCTCCTGTTTGGCTAAAGCGCGAAGCTCGGCGAGTTGAGCTTCAATTGAGAGAACTTGCCTGTCCTCGACATCGGTACTTTTGCGGGCGTATAAAAAATAGTTGTTCATACTAGCGATGGAGAGCTACAGCTCTACATAGAATAATATTACCGCGCCTGATACGATATGTACAATACCAGTTGTGAATATGGATATATCCGCTAAGTTCGGAAAACGAGTGAGGGCGACCCGTCTTAAAAAGAAAATATCGCAAGCCGATGTTGCTAAACTTTTGGGCGTTCATCGGTCGTTCGTTAGCCAGATAGAGCGAGGCGTGGTGAATCTGTCTCTCAAGAACATAGAAAAGTTAGCGCGAGCGTTGGGCGTTAGTCCCGACAAACTGCTGCGATAATGCCGCGCAGTTGACAGCGGCCATAAAAGAGGACATAATCGAATACATCTCTGTCATCCCGATGGAGTTCTCAAATCGAGGCGCACCCCATAAAGTCGCCAAAGTTTGAGTGTTCTTCGACAGTCCAACCCAACCTAGGAGACGGACAAATGAGCAAAAGCGCTCAATTGAATCCCATCAAGCTCGTTCACGGCGCACTCGACGAAGCCGAGGGTAGCACCACCGGCATCATCCTGCGCGGCGTCATCGCACCGGATTCGCTCCATCACTTGCTGAAGGACGATTACCAGCGCGAAGCGCAGCCGCTCACCTCGCAGTGGCGCATCCTCGATGCGCTGCAAAAGGGCGAGCCGCTGCCGGACATCGAACTCGGCATGCGCGGCCAGAACTTCACGACGCGGGAGGACAATTTCTTCCTGAAAGACCACGTCTACATCGTGGACGGCCTTCAGCGCGTAACGTCGGCTATCCACTTCCTCGGCACGAACCCCGGTTCGCCCGTGCGGCTCGGTGCGACCGTGCACTTCAACACCACGAAGGAGTGGGAGCGGAAGCGCTTCCATATCCTCAACACGCACCGCCTCAAGGTGTCGCCGAATGTCCTGCTGCGTAACATGCGGGAAGAGAGTCCGGCAATCTTGTCGCTCTACGGCCTGTCTACGAACGACAAGGCATTCGTGCTGCACGACCGCGTCTC
The DNA here is from genome assembly GCA_035541295.1 of Minisyncoccota bacterium. GTDB lineage: Bacteria > Patescibacteriota > Minisyncoccia > Phycocordibacterales > UBA2100 > UBA10103. The sequence continues at coordinate 7,474 of DATKNP010000027.1, read as the reverse complement.
GTGGACGCAACGCATGACCAAGGGCGAACTGCTTACGGCTCTGACCTTCTGCAAGGTCGTGGGTCTGCTGCACTCGCACAAGGTTGCGGGCAAGAGCAACTCCATCGAGGAACTCGTCCCCGCGCTCGGCAAGGCCGTCGAAGTCTTCGGCATTCAGGCGGTGAGGGAGAACATTCGCGTGTTCTTCAACCTCATCGACGAGTGCTGGGGTATCAAGAGCGTGCAGTATCGCGAAGGCGCGATTTACATGCGGGGCATGTTCCTGTATGTGTTCGCGCGGCTGCTCGCTGACCACCACGATTTCTGGCAGGGCGACGACGAGAAGCGCCTGTTTGTGATGGCGGATTTGAAGCGCAAGATTGCTCAATTCCCCATACACGACCCCGAAGTCGTCCGCCTTTCCGGCTCTGGCGGTATGGCTCGCATCATGCTCTATACGTTGATGCGCGACCACATCAACAGCGGCAAGCGCACCAAGCGTCTGACGCCCCGCAACAGCGAAGCCATGATGGTGGTGGAGGAGGATGATGAGGACACCAAGGCGGCGTAACTCCGCAAGGACATACGCCGAAGGTAAGAAGTTCCTTCGGCTCGCGAGACGGAATATTGGTATCGCATGGCGACGTATTGAGGAAATGCGTCTTCTGCTCGCCAAAACCGCTCGTTGACAACGAGGCCGAGCGCACGCTGTGCGCTCGGCTTTTCCTTTTACATGTTTCGGTTATACGTTCTCACAGGGAGTTTCCGCCAGCCGGAACGGATCGGCGGAAAAAATAAATCTCTGCATAGCCCGCGCACGGGAAGGGCGGGGCAAGGGGTATGCTCGATGAGTGCGACCTCCCCTCCAAAAAATCCTCCCTCCAAAAAATCTTCGGCTCGAACCTGACTTTGCGAAATAAAAAACCGTCGGAATCCCCCGTAAAACAATACGCTGCGCTCCGCGCAGCCCGCGCAAATTTTTCTGAAAATGACCTAAATTTTATTCTGGCTGCGGGACTTGGATTCGAACCAAGATACACTGCTCCAGAGGCAGTAGTCCTACCATTAGACGATCCCGCAATTACTTACAAATACTTACAGAACGCCACAGTGCGTGGCGTTGCGATAGTGTAGCAGATTTGAGGATTTTTCTCACGCTCAACAAAAAGACAGCGGCGCCATCGACGGGCGCCGCACACTGCGTGAAGAGTGCCTCGATGCGCTCCCAGTCGATCTGCAGTCGATCAATAAAGCGCTTCCCGCATACCTGCATCATTACGTGTGCTCACGGCACCACTTCGGGCTCGATCTGCAAACGCCGCTGCAATTTTTATCAAAACGCATCCAAGCTATTGACTAGAAAACGGCCTCAATCCTACTTACAAGAAAAAGCTACATACGAGAGATCGTCGCCGTGATAGCAAGGTGATCCGAAATACCTGAGTGAAGTTCGACATCAGAGGCGATGAAGGAAGGTGTGGTGAAGAGTCCATCGACCATCTTGCCGGCTTGCTCCTCAAGCGGGGCACGATGATACGCGGGGTCGAGACTGGTCGTGTAGCGTGGTGGAATGTTGTCTTTGTATGTACTGGCGAGCTGCGAGAATATTTCTCCACCACGCGGCGCATTGAAGTCGCCCGTGAGTACGAACTCGCCCGAAGTTGCAAGAATATCGAGTAGTAACTTCATATCACGCCGCTGAAAGTCGTCGGGCATACCTTTGGCCGTCCACGTGAAGTGCGTCGTCCCGATGCGGAATGTCTGGCCGTCTTTTTCGACATCGCAGAATGCGAGGACACGCGCTTCGGTTGCATCTTTGGTCTCAGTATTGGTTTGATCGAAGTCATGCATCACATCGCGCGAGCCGTGGTAATAGTGTTCGACATACTGCACAACGGGGAGACGCGAAAAGATACCATTGCCCATAATTCCTGGTCGTCCTTCGGCAGGATGTCGAGTTTCGGGAGCAAAATGGCATTGTGTACCGAGAATGTCTTCAAAATATTGGATATTGTATTCCATAAGCTCCTGCATGCAGACAACATCGGCCGCTTGAGCTTCTAGCAAGGAGGTGATGCGGTCAAGATGATTCGATCGTTCGATGTTGACCGAAACGAGTGAGATTGAGGCCATACCTACGTACTCTTCGCTCGATCCATCCCCGCTTCTATGAACGCGGTAAAAAGCGGGTGCGGTGAAAGTGGCCGCGCCCGCAGCTCGGGATGGAATTGCGTACCGAGCATGAAGGGATGCACATTCTTGGGAAGCTCGGCTATTTCCATGAGATGACTGTCGGGCGAACGACCAGAGAAGATGAAACCAGCCTTTTCAAGTTGTTCGATATAGTCCGGATTGACCTCATAGCGATGCCGATGCCGCTCCGAAATCTGATGGGCGTCATAGGCATCGTAAGCGATGGTTCCCTTTTCAAGTTCGCACGGGTAGGCACCGAGCCTCATCGAGCCGCCGTAATCCTTGCGCGCGAGCTTCTCCTTTTGCTCAGGTAATATATCGATGACTGGATGCGGTGTGTCGGGGTTTATCTCGGTCGTGTTGGCACCCTCGAGCCCGGCGACATTGCGTGCGTACTCAATGGTCATGAGTTGCATGCCGTAGCAAAGCCCGAAGTACGGGATAGTGTGCTCGCGTGCGTATTTGATAGCCAGAATCTTCCCTTCGATGCCACTCTCGCCAAATCCGCCCGGCACGATAATGCCGTCATAGGTCGCAAGATCGCCAACCTTCGTGGGATCGTTCTGGTAATCTTTCGCATTGAGCCAGTGGATGTCGGGCTTCACACCAAGATGGTACGCGGAGAATTTGATTGCTTCGATGACCGAGAGATACGCGTCAGAAAGAACGAAATCGCCGGTGTCGAAGTACTTGCCGACGATGCCGATTTTCACCGTTCCATTACCGTTGTGCGCATGTTCGGCGAATTTCTTCCAATCTTTCAAATCTGCTTCCTGCCGCGGTTCCTCATTGAGCGCACGCAAAAGAATCTCGGATAGGTTGTCGTGTTCAAAATTAATCGGCACGTCATAAATGGAATCAACATCCGGAGCAGAGATGATATGATCGGGCTCAACGTTGCACCAAATAGCCAACTTCTCTTTGCGTTTCTTGTCGAGTGGATGTGTTGAGCGGGCGATGATGATGTCAGCCTGCACACCATAGGAATTGAGCTCGCGTGCGGCATGCTGGGTTGGGCGCGTTTTCATTTCTCCGATAGTTGAGGGCACCGGCAGATAGGAAACCATGACGAAAAGTGCCTCATCTGGATTCTTCAATTTGATAACACGAGCGGCATCAATGAAAAGCTCGTTTTGGAAGTCGCCAATCGTACCGCCGATCTCGATAACGGAAACATCGGAGCCGGAAACGGTGGCTGCACGCTCGATGCGTTCTTTTATTTCATCGCGAACGTGTGGTATCGCTTCGACGAAGTGCCCTGCGTAACCAAGGTTGCGTTCGCGCTCAATGACCGAGCGATACACCATGCCGCTCGTCATATAATCTTCGCTACCGAGGTCTCGATTGAGAAAGCGTTCGTAATTGCCCATGTCCTGGTCAGTCTCAAGTCCCGAGTCGAGTACAAACACTTCGCCGTGCTCGGTGGGATTCATGGTGCCCGCATCGACGTTGAGGTACGGGTCGATCTTCATCAGATTAACTTTGAGTCCACGCGCCGAGAGGATCTTGCCGATTGACGCAGTCGCGATGCCCTTGCCGACTCCCGACATCACTCCCCCGAGGACAAAGATGTACTTATGTCCGCTTGCGCTACGCTTGGTGGCCATACACTCAATTCGTTCGATTCAGATCTTCAAATAGCGCCGAACGGCGAGGAAGCTTGATACGGTACCGAGCGCAATCCCCGAGAGCATCACAACCGCAAAGATAGTGCCGAAGGAGGTCAGGTAGTAGTCAAACACATTGAAGCTTCCGAGAAATGCTTGCGACGCGGGGCCAAGCCACGCGCTCAGCGGATACAAGAGTGCCAAAACAATGATGCCCGAGATGACGCCATAGAGCAGTCCTTCGATCATGAATGGCCCGCGGACATACCAATGTCCAGCGCCGACAAGATTCATGATCCCTATTTCGTCACGCGAAATATAAATGGCAAGACGAATCGTATTGAATGCAATGAGGAGCGATGCCGCGCCGAGGATGAGCGCTATTGCAAGCCCTAGTTTGCGCGAAGTCTGGATGATACTGGTGAGTTTTTGGATTGAGGTTTCGTTCTGGACATAATTGATCTTGTCGATAGCTGATCCCCCGCTCGTACCGCTCGACTGCTCTGCAGTGAGGAACTGCGCGATGTTCGCGTATTGCGATGTGTCTTTAGCACGCACTTCAAGTGACGCACCGAGTGGATTGCCGGGGAGCTCTTGCAGTGCCTGCATGGTGAGCTGGTCGCCCGCGTGACGTGCTTGGAACGCGGAGAGCGCTTGGTCGCTTGAGATGTAGGTGACCGACTGTACTTCGGGAAGTGCTTGGAGTGACTTCTGGACTTGCTCAATCTGATCTTGTGTTGCCCCCGGTGTCATGTAGACAGTGACATCGACTTTGCTGGTGAGGTCCGCAAGGACCGAAGAGAGTGCAGCACTCGATATGAGAAGTGTGGCAGCTACAAAGAGCGTGATCGTCATAATGAGAATCGCCGCAAGCGAGACGAAGCCATTTCTGAGGAAGCCGACGAATCCATATCGTGCGACTCGTTTTGTTGTGACCCAGAATGACATAGTCAGATTATACCCCCTTCAGTCGGAGATTTCCTAAAATTTTGCTGCCCCATCTGGATGTTCATAGCGCATACTTGCCCTCCTTGTCGTCGCGGACAATACGACCCTGGTCCATGGTGACCACACGGCGTCCGATAGCATCGACAACCATTTTGTTGTGCGTTGTAAGGAGGACCGTCGTACCGAGGTCGTTTATCTTCTTCAAGATCTCGACGACGTCATGAGCATTGATGGGGTCGAGGTTGCCGGTGGGTTCGTCAGCGATAAGTACATCGGGCTGGTTGACGATGGCGCGGGCGATAGCAACCCGTTGCTGCTCGCCGCCAGAGAGCTCGCGTGGAAAATTCCATATCTTGTCCGAAAGTCCGACGAGCTCGAGCACATGGGGAACGTCGGCTTGGATGTCCTCATCACTGCGTCCGGCAACTTCTAGGGCAAAGGCAATGTTTTCGTAGACATTTTTGGTTGGGAGCAGACGAAAATCCTGGAAAATGGTACCAATGTTGCGACGAAGCTTCAAAAGCTCACGCCCGGAGAGCCTCCCTATCTCGCGACTACCAAAAAACACTGCGCCCTCCGTTGGGAACACTTCAGCGAAGAGCATCTTGAGTAGGGTCGTCTTGCCAGCGCCCGAATGCCCTACAATAGAAACGAATTCGCCCGGTTCTATTCCGAGCGTTACGTTTTCAACTGCAGCCGGCGCGCCATCGAAGTAGAACTTGGTTACCTTGTCGAAGTAGATCATGAACAATGGGTTCTATTATACCTTACTCGCGACACTGTCCAAACTTTCACCCGCGGAATTAACGCTTGCTATTTTAAAATATCAAGGTTAAACCTTGATATTTTGCTCCGCATCATACATGAGTGCTGCATCGATAATTTCGTGCATAGAAGGAATTTCCTCGTAAAGATCGAAGATATCCTCTCCCAATAATGGGTCTCTTTCCTGTTCCTGACTTTGGTTGTTGAAGAGGCGGAAACTCGAATAGCGATATCTTGCCAGTAGATTCTCAAGTTCATTAGAATTACCTTTCCTTGTTTTCCATTCAGGATCAAAGAGCTTTGCGGGATTTAAGTGGATGTATGAGACAATGTGTTTCAAGTATCGGTCATTCGGCACATGTTGAGATTTGAAGGATCCTGCGAACAACGCTCCTGTCCGTTCGTTTTTCTTATTGAAATACATGGTATAGCCTGTGGTTACCTTTTGCATGAAGCGAGCTATACCATCCTCCTGTTTTTGTTTCAGTAGTAGGTGAAAGTGATTCGGCATAAGCGCATAAGCACCGATTGCTACAAGTGGCTCACCTCGATCAAATCCGAGATCGTAAATCTCTTCCAATATACTGCATTTCAAGTTCGAAACATGAATCGACCTTTTCCCGTTACCGACGAACAATTGGATCAGAAAACGTTCATAATCGGTCGGAGACTGAAAAACCGTGCGCTTATCAACGCCACGATTGTAACAGTGATGCCATTCGTCGAGGGCGACCCCATGCCTCATACCCATGGAGAAACGATACCACACTCACAATCCTTGATATCAAGGTTAAACCTTGATATTTAGTTCTCGATGCTTTTTTCAGCATCGATAAAGGATTGAATGTCTCCTTCCAGTACCTTATCCACATCGCGCCGCTCGTGCTCGGTGCGATGATCCTTCACGAGCTGGTACGGGTGCAGGACGTATGAGCGGATCTGACTTCCCCACTCGATCTTGGTTGACGCGCCGGCCGACATTCCACGCGACTCGGCCTCTTGCGCCGCTTCGCGCAGTGCATAGAGCTTGCCGCGCAGAAGTTCGAGTGCCTTTTCTTTGTTTTGCGCCTGACTACGCTCTGAGGTGACGTGCACCGAAAGTCCCGTCGGCCGGTGGAGCATGCGCACCGCAGTGTCGCGCTTGTTGACGTTTTGCCCGCCGGGGCCACCCGAGCGCGCGATAGAAATCTCAATGTCGCCCTCGGGAATATGCAGGTCGCCTGCATCCGGAACTTGCGGCAAGACTTCGACCAGAGAGAAGCTCGTCTGCCGTTTGCCTGCTGCATTGAAAGGTGACATACGTACGAGCCGATGCACGCCGCCTTCGTATTTGAGCGTGCCGTATGCATTCGCACCGTTCACTTCAAACGAAACACTCCGGAATCCGCCCATTGAGTTCTCATTGGAGTCGATCAAGGGCGTCTTCCATCCCCTGCTAGCGGCATACTTCTGGTACATCGAGAAGAGTATGCGCGAGAAATCCTCCGCATCGTCGCCTCCTGCGCCTGAGATTATCGAAACGAGTGCGCCGTTCTTGTCGTACGAGCCACCGCCCTCGAGCTTGACCTTTAAGTCTTGATATTCTTTAAGTGTCGCTTGCGCCTTATCCTTGTCGCTCCAAAACTCCGGCTCCGCCATCAGCGATTCTATCTGCGCAATGCGCACCGCTATCTCATCCTTTTGCATCTGTGGAGTATACCAAAAACAAACAGATTGGAGCCGAAGACCAGATTCGAACTGGTGACCTACCCCTTACGAAGGGGTTGCTCTACCAACTGAGCTACTTCGGCGCTCATGTATCTTATTGTATTTCGGACTTCTTTTCAATTCGTAACACTATTTTGAGTGTCTTTACGACTTCGCTCGAACTTACTTTATCAAAAATTCGTGATGAACGAAAGCCCCGCCACTGCCTCGCTCCGCTCGGCAACTCCAAAGAAAAATGTTCCTTACTTTTCGGATTTTGCGCGCGACCGATTTTT
>DATKNP010000026.1:0-13004 GCA_035541295.1 Minisyncoccota bacterium | reverse complement strand
GGCCGTCTCTTTTTATGTTTTTCGTTGTATACTGCCCGCATGAAAAAGGAAGATAAGGAACATAATCAGCGGCACGCGACTTTGTACCGCACCTATCGACCGGCGAGCTTCGCCGAGGTTCGTGGGCAAGAGCATGTCGTGGGCACGCTTGAGAAGGCAATCAAGAACAACAAAATTGCGCACGCGTACCTCTTCTCCGGTGGCCGCGGGACAGGGAAGACGAGTGTTGCGCGTATTCTCGCTGCAGCCTTGGGGGTATCCGACAAAGATCTCTACGAGATCGATGCAGCGAGCAATCGCGGTATCGATGACATCCGGCAACTGCGTGAGGGCGTCTACGCGATGCCGTTCTCATCGCCGTACAAGTTTTACATCATCGACGAGGCGCACATGCTCACCAAGGAGGCGTGGAACGCACTTCTCAAGACGCTTGAAGAGCCGCCCGCTCACGCTATCTTCGTACTTGCGACGACCGAGCACGACAAAGTCCCCGAGACCATCCAATCGCGTTGCGAGGTCTATACCTTCCACCAACCCACGCGCGAGATGCTCACACAGATAGTCGCTGATGTTGCGAAAGAAGAAGGATTCACGCTTGAACCAGCCGGTGCGGAGATTGTGGCGCTCTTGGCCGAAGGCTCATTCCGCGATGCACTCTCAATACTCCAGAAGGTGCTCTCGGTCGCCGATGGGAAGAAGGTAAGTATCACTGATGTCGAATCAGTCTCGGGTGCGCCACGCAATGAGCTCGTGCGGCAGATAACGACAGCACTCGCGAAGAAGGATAGCCCTGCAGCGCTCGGTGCCTTACAACAAGCCATATCCGAAAACATGGATCCGCGGATGTTCGCGAAACTACTCATCCATCGCCTGCGTATCATTCTGCTCTTGCGCTTCGCCCCGGAACTTACGGCGAAGTTCGCCGATGAGCTCACTGAAGCTGACCTCGCTTTGGCACAAGAAATTTCCAGGGATCCGGGCGTCACCTCAGAAACGCTCCGCATACTTCTCGAAGCCCACAGCCGCATGGCTTACGCGGCCGTGCCATACTTGCCACTCGAACTCGCCGTTATCGATATCTGCAATGAGGGTTTGAAAGGGGAGCAGAAGTAAGGCACTATGTGCTTGTGCGTATAAATTGGGAGATCGTCTAATGGTAGGACAGGAGCCTTTGAAGCTCTTTATCTTGGTTCGAATCCAAGTCTCCCAGCCCCGAAAAATTCGCTCGTAAACTCGCTCATCTCGGGGCAAGCCCCATGTGCGGCTTTTTATATGGAGTACAATATAACTACCAATTTTACGGGGCCACGAGACGAGCGAAGCAAGTTTTTCGTGGCGAATATCAAGGGGTCATGCACAAAGTTTACGTACTTGAGAATACGAAAGATAAAACGTGGTACATCGGACAAACCGATGATTTAAAACGTCGTTTGCATCAACACAATACGAAAACAGGAGGACGTACGACGGCGATGAGGGAAAATGGATCTTGGAAGCTTATTTATGCCGAAGCATATATCGACAAACGCGATGCGGTCGGACGAGAGAAGTTTCTTAAAGGCGGCTCCGGTCGCGCCTATCTCAAAAAACAGATGAGGCATTATCTTAATAACTACTAAAAGTCCAACATCGTCCCAGACCCCCAGCAGAAGTATTTTACAACAAATCTTGACTTTTTGTGGGGTCTGACCCCGATCCCGTGTTACAATGGACAGATGTCTCCTGATGGATCTCAGGGAATCAAGTGGAATGAAGTAACGTGGTATTCACGCTTGCTTGCAATAATCCTTTTTATTGGCGTTATTCCGACCCTATTTTTTTATATCGGGATGCAATACGAGGCAATAGAAGGAAAGTCGACTACATCCCCGACGATTCAATCCACAGCTTCTCAAACGTTGAATACCTCTCAAATGGGAACGATTGCATTGCAATGTGCTAACGGCAAATCTATTGTTGCAACATTTCAAGGCACCAATGTCGACTTGATTCTTAGCGATGGAAGAAAATTCAACCTTTCTCAAGGCGCAGTTTCCTCCAGCTATCCCGGTATGTCGGCGTATTATGCAGACACAAAAGATACGATTATGTTTAGTGGGTCAATAGAAACATCCTTTACCTTTAGCGAGATAGCAACATCAACCTTCGTTGAAACGTACGCGGATTGTAGCGACACTTCAGATAATGGTTCACAGAAAGCCATTTCGCAGGTTCAACAGACGCAGCCTGCCAGCAATGCGGATTCCTATACACTCTCGATAGGACAGATGCTCACCTTCAAGGTTGCTGGCGCAAATGATCCTGCGATTGAATTATTGTCAGTCGATGTTTCGCACCAGAGTGTGACAGTCGGAATTGGCTTCTTCTGTACTTTTGTATGTGCAGCGGCACCGCCGTTTCAAACAACTACACTCACGCTTAATCAGCCGTATGCAGGAGGGGCATTAAACATTGATCTCACTGCTATCACGGCAACAACGGCAACCTTTGTAATTACGAATCCTTCCGGAGGAATCGTATCGACAAGTAGCACTATAAGTTCATAAAGACGGTTCCAATATCGTCCGTGACCCCCAGCAAGGAACGTGTTTGACTGTGCGAAGAATCTATTTTTTCGTCCGCGAGGCGATGAGAGACCAAATTAAGTAAAAACCAATTGGCCAAATAAACCACATAGCCAAGATTCCACTTGTGCTAGCACAATACGGTGCGCCGCACGCCACGCCGTCAACACATCGCGCGTCACTACACCCATTCAACGCAATCAAGAAGGTGATTACAAATACCGCAACAGTAAAAATCAATTTCATCCGTGTTGGTTTGAGTGAGTTGAAATTATTCATACCCGCATTATATGTTGCTAACACTCCTTGGGACAGTCCATTTCATGTGGATAAGTTCAAATATGTTCAAACGTCGTACCAAACTCCCAGCAAAAAATATTAGACAATGATTTTTCAACTTTTGTGGGGTCTGACCCCAATTCCAATTCCAGACCCCAATTCCCCAAAAAATTCCTAGAATGCTCTTGACAAACTGACCCACCATATGCTTACGTTAAGCTGGCTTCACGTAATCACAGGAGAGAGAAGCGACTCAATTTGAGGACCAGCTTGTAAAACTTCAGCCTTCTTTACTAAGATGGGCACGAGGTTTCTATAAAAGATCGAATGGTCCAAATGATGCACCAGAGGATCTTGTGCAAGAAACACTGAAAAGGGCAATGAGCTACGCGCGGAAATTTGAGTTCGCCACTGATTTGAAATTTAAGCCCGGCACTGATTTGGAAGCGTTGCTCTATAAAATAATGAGGAATGCATTCTTTACAGCCCAGAAAAGAAAGACGACTAGGTGGCGCCACGAGAGAGCGATGGGACCCTGTGATGAAAGCACTGATGGGGAACAGTTCTATGCACTTTTGTTCGTGGATGCATTGCAAATGATGGAAAAGCTTTCTCAAAAAGAGCGACAGATTCTTAAGTTAGCCGGACCTGGAGGCCTCGATTGTAATACTATTGTTGAATTGACTGGTATGAAACCTAGAGCAGTCCAAAATCGCCTACACAGCGCTCGGGAAAAGATGCGAGAATACTTATTGGAAGAAGTCTGAGGGTCGCCCTACGGGGCGACCTTCCTTTTAAGAATGGTTCAACCACGTCAAAACGGTTCCCACATCGTCCCAGACTCCAGTCAATCAGTTCAAGATATGATATACTAAAGGCGTATGAAAAACTTTACGGTTATATACATGGCGCCCATTTTAACAATAGAGGAATGGATGAAGAAGCCCGAAGTAGAACGTAAGGAGTCGGAAACGAAGATGAAGGCCGACTGGGACGCATGGATGAAAGCGCATGCTGATACGGTGCTGAATACCATTGCGTTGGGCAAGACAAAACGCGTGAGCGCGGAGGGCGTAGGGGATATCAAAAACGATATGATGCTCTCTTCGTATGTCCAGGGAGAATCCATTGAATCGGTAGCGGCACTCTTCAAGGGTCATCCACATCTAGGTATTCCCGGCGCGACCATTGAGATCATGGAGGCTCGGCAGATGTAGATCACCCTTCATTACCATATGAGGCGTTTTATCCGCAGCGGCATTTCTTGGATTCCTTTAGGAATAGCAATTACGATACTCTGTGGCCTCGTGTACGCTACTGTCCAGCAGAATTATCGGCAGTCGCTGAACGATCCACAAATCCAAATGGCAGAAGATGCTGCCAGTGCACTAGAACAAGGTGCGTCGCCAAGCTCCATCGTCCCGACTCAAAAAGTCAACATCGCAGAATCACTTGCACCGTGGATCGCGGTATACGATGCAAGTGGTGCCCCTATCGTGGCATCAGGGGTGCTCGATGGAATGATGCCAACCTTGCCCCATGGAGTCTTCGATATTGGCACGTGGCACACCTACGCGGAGTATCGAATTCCGTTGCCTGTTAGTGGGAACGAAGACCGCTTCACCTGGCAACCGCGAGATGATGTGCGGCAGGCTGTTGTACTCGTGCATACAAGCAACGGCATGTTCGTCGCATCGGGACGCAACATGCGCGAAGTCGAAAACAGAGAAGGTGCATTAGAGCTTATGATCGGCGTGGGTTGGCTCGCTACACTAGCGGTGACTTTTGTTGCACAGTTGTTCGCGCAATACTTGCTATGCGTTTTTCACGAAAAGAAACGCGGCACATAACCGACGTATTTCTAATGTAGGTATGCAGGCGGATATATGATGCGTAAGAGATGATTACGATGCGCTGTGATAATGATCGGTGTCCGGGGTCGGCGCACCTGATAGAAATGAGCCACGTCATGCGAAATGACGTTGAAGGTCTCCCATTCATGGGATCCTTTTTGTTGATGATGAATTGCAGGTTGATAGTCGATCGATGAAGACCGTCGTTCGGACTTGAAGCGGTAGGCAGGGAGAATGAAAAACTCACTGATGTGTTTCATAAGCATTACTGGTATTATTGGACGCAGAGCTAGTGTAACTCTCTAGATTGGCTCAAATCGTTCTTATAATCGGAGTCTCATGAGAACTTCATGTTCGTCCAGATACAGTGGAACGGTGAGACTCCGGTCTTACCTGAGTACGTTATACGTCTAACCAGCTGTAGTTTGTATGAAAATACTTCTTGTCGAAGACGAAGAGAAACTTGCCGCAGGTATTAAGCAGGGACTTGAGCTCGGCGGGAATGCGGTTGATATTGTCCCTGATGGTAAGAAAGCGCTCACCCGCATATCGCTCCATCGCAATGATTACGACGTGGTGATTCTTGACCTCATGTTGCCGTCAATGGATGGACAAACACTCTGCAAGGAGATTCGTGCAAACGATATCACGGTACCCATTCTTATTCTTACGGCACGTGCCGAGACGGATACGAAAGTCAGCTTGCTCCTCGACGGAGCAGACGACTACTTGGTGAAGCCGTTCTCGTTCGCCGAATTGTCTGCACGTCTGCAAGCACTCATGCGGCGGCCATCGCAGAGTCTACCCGAGAAATTAATCATCGATGACCTAGAGCTCGATACGGGCACACGGACCGTCATGTGTGGTGGTAAAGAATTGCTGCTCACCTTGAAGGAGTTCGGGCTGCTCGAGTACTTCATGCGGCACCCGAACCAGGTCGTCAATCGGGAGGACTTACTTACTCACCTATGGGATTTTAATTATGTCGGCTTTAGTAACGTGGTTGATGTCCATATCAAAAATCTTAGACGGAAGTTGGATCGTAACGATGGTCAAGGGGTATTGGAAACGGTGCGTGGTATTGGTTACCGACTCCGTGCATAAGTATCGGTACGACCCTTTTTTCCGTACGGAAGCGAGCATCATCGTATTACAAGGTGCCTTTGCACTCCTCGTGCTCTTTGTTCTTGGTGCTATTGCGCAAGAACTCAATCACGATACCTCCGTAGCACTCTCATCGGGGATAAACACGGCAGTATTTGATCCACATGCAACACCCGCCGTCATAGCGAATGCCATTGTCGAAAACCTTCGCTCGATGCGTTCGCGAACTGTAGTACTCGCGGCGGGAGCAGTCGTTGTCGTCACGATAGTGTTCACCTATATCATTATGCGCCTTGCACTCTCGCCAACCCGCAACGCGCTCACGTCCCAAAAGCGATTCATTGGTAATGTCGCGCATGAACTGCGTACACCACTTGCAGTCAGCAAGACTAATCTCGAAGTCGCACTCATGAATCACAACCTCGATTCATCGCTGAAGCACTCGCTCGAAAGCACTGTAGAGGAACTTGACCGCGCATCGGGTATCATCAACAATCTTCTTTCGCTCTCGGCGTCTATACGACCGGAACGCATCGAGTTTTCGGATGTCGACCTTGGCATAGTGATGAGCGATGTCACACGTAAACTCCGAGATTTTGTCGAATCAAAACATCTCGAACTTGAGGTACGCATGAGCGAACGTAGAAACGTGTGGGGCAATATGATCGCGCTCGAACAGATCATGATGAACATCCTTAAGAATGCCATTTCCTTCACATCGAATCATGGTCGTATACGCATCACCATAGAGCCCGTACATCCTGACTTCATAGAATTTACGATCCAAGATTCCGGTAAAGGTATTGCACGTGAACACTTATTCAAAATATTTGAACCATACTATCAAGCCGATCCTTCGCGTAAGCGTCGTGACGGTGGTAGTGGACTCGGCCTCACGATTGTTTCCGAACTTGTAAAGCTCCATAACGGAAAAATCTCGGTACGGAGTGCCGAGGGACGTGGCACGACGGTTACTGTGCTGTTGCCCGCGGGCAAGAAACGCGTCGGACTTTCTGGTTCGTCAGCGATCGAACACGATACAGCAAGTGAAATAGCAGTTGATTTTTCTCGGGGCAATCGAGAAGTGTGAAGGACGATTTTCATACAGTACTCATGTGTACGCGCTACCATGAGTTGAGAGAAACACTAGATAAAGAAGAAGTGTCGCAGCGACAAGGTGGAGATCTTTGTATTAGAAGTATCATATGGTTCTTTATGCAAGATGTATTCGACGTGAGGGGCGCAACGATTTGGCATACACACAGGACGTTGCTCATGTAAGCCGGAGGCCGCGCAGTACCGTCAGGTGCGTGCGGCCTCCGGCGTGTACTATAGAACACCTGACCTATCAGGCAGGGCAGCTTGCGTTTCTGGTGAGTCGTTCGTACTATGTACCTCAATGACAAAGGTATTGGTAGCCGAAGACGACGTACTCCTCTCTTCTATAGTGGTGAGAAATCTTGTCGCCGAGCTTTTTGAGGTTCACGCGGCATTCGATGGATTGCAAGCGGAACAGGAGATCAAAAATTGGCAACCGGACTTGGTTCTCCTTGATCTCCTCATGCCCAAGAAAGACGGCTTCCAGGTACTCGCTGATGTCCGGGCTGATCCAACAACGGCAAAATTACGCATTATTGTTTTCAGCAATCTTGGAGAGAATGAGACTATGGCCAACATAGAGAAATTTGATTTAGCAGGGTATTTCATAAAAGCGAATACCACTCCACACGAGATCGTCGCGAAGGTCAAAGAGCTCTTCCAGAAATGAAGCGAGCATCTGTCGTCCTTGGTTGCGCGCTTGTGCTCGGTACCGTGTTCATAGTGTTTGGCAACTTTGGGCGAGTCGACATTCCTGTCTTGGATCCCGCAGGATCGATAGCGCTTGCCGAACGATCGGTCATTCTCGTCACCTTCGTATTTTCATCGATCGTCGTTGTTCCGGTCTTCGTGCTCCTATTTTGGTTCGCGTGGAAGTATCGTGCGACCAACATAGAAACCGCGCATCACCATCGTCCCGAATGGGACCATCGTAGTGGGTACCTCGAATTTGCGTGGTGGCTCGTACCGTCTGCGATTGTTGCGGTGCTTGCAGTCGTTGCCTGGGATAGTGCGCATGCGCTCGATCCCTACGTACCTCTTTCGGGTACTAATGCGCCGATCACCATAGAGGTGGTGGCGCTCGATTGGAAATGGCTTTTCATCTATCCGGCTGAAGGTATTGCGACGGTCAACGAAGTCGAGTTCCCAGTTGGCACTCCCGTGCACTTCGAGCTCACCGCTGACGCACCCATGAATTCCTTCTGGGTCCCTGCGCTTGGAGGACAAATAATGGTGATGCCCGGCATGACGACGCAACTCAATCTTCTGGCGAATCGCGCGGGAATTTTTACTGGCGTCTCCGGCAACATCAGTGGAGCAGGGTTTTCTGGCATGACATTTGCCGTACATACAGTCTCTCTTGATGAATACGACCGATGGGTCGAGGCGATACGACGCACCTCTCCCGCACTCACGGCCGCGACCTACGAAGCCGTGCGTCAGCCGAGTAGTGATAATCCTATCGCGACCTACTCGCCGGTCGATTCGGCACTGTATACTGCGATTACGATGAAATTCATGTCGCCGAGTATGACCGATATGAACAATATGCCCGGTATGCCGACGAATCATCCCCAATAATTATGAACTGGACTACGTTCATCTTCGGGAAGCTCTCGTGGTCGGTCCTGCCGCAAAGTCCGATAGCAATAGGTGGCGGCGTCTTTATGGTGCTGGCCGGAATTGGTCTGCTCTTGCTCGTGACGTATTTTAAACGCTGGCGCTACCTGTGGGATGAATGGTTCACCTCGCTCGACCCGAAGCGCATCGGTGTCATGTATATGGTGGTCGCAGCGGTGATGCTCTTGCGCGGCAGTGCTGATGCGCTCTTGATGCGCGTGCAACAGGCGACCGCTGTCGGCGCATCGCAGGGCATCTTGAGTGCGAGTCATTTCCAGCAGATTTTCTCCGCGCACGGTTCGATCATGATTTTCTTCGTCGCGATGGGACTCATGTTTGGTCTCATCAATCTTGTCGTACCGCTGCAAATAGGCACGCGCGACGTCGCATTCCCGTTTCTCAATTCGGTGAGCTTCTGGCTTTTTGTCGCCGGTGCTGCGCTCACCAATGTCTCACTCATCATCGGCGATTTCTCGACCGCCGGCTGGCTCTCATACCCGCCACTATCCGAACTTGCGTATAGCCCGACCTCAGGGGTTGATTATTGGATATGGAGTTTGCAAATAGGTGGACTGGGGAGCTTGCTCTCGGGTATCAATTTCCTCGTGACTATCGTAAAAGAACGCGCGACTGGGATGACGTTCATGCGGTTACCCATGTTCTCATGGACGGTTCTCGGTGCGATGATGCTCGTTGTCTTTGCATTCCCGATACTTACGGTGACGCTCGCACTTCTGTCGCTCGACCGAACTCTCGGCATGCATTTCTTCACGGCAGATGGAGGAGGTAACATGATGATGTACGTGAATCTCATTTGGGCGTGGGGTCATCCCGAGGTATACATATTGATTCTTCCTGCGTTCGGTGTTTTCTCGGAAGTCGTCCCCGTCTTCTCTGGTAAGAAGCTCGCCGGCTACACATCAATGGTCTTCTCGGTCGTCGCTATTGTGTTTCTTTCATTCACTGTTTGGCTCCACCACTTCTTCACGATGGGCGCCGGTGGTGACGTGAACGCCATCTTTGGCATTATGACGATGGTCATCGCGATACCGACGGGCGTCAAGATATTCAACTGGATATTTACGATGTATCGGGGTCGGATTAGATTTACTACGCCGATGCTCTGGTTTATGGGCTTCGTCGTACTCTTTACACTCGGTGGTGTCGCTGGTGTTGTTCTTGCCGAACCTGCTGCAGATTTCCAATTGCACAACAGTCTCTTCTTGGTCGCACACTTCCATACCATGATCGTGAGCGGCGTCCTCTTCGGTTATTTTGCGGGTCTCACGTTTTGGTTTCCCAAAATATTTGGATTTACACTCGATGAGCGTTGGGGCAGACGCGCTTTCTGGGCATGGCTTGTCGGATTTATTCTCGCCTTCGGTCCGCTCTACATGCTCGGCTTCATGGGAGCGACACGTCGCCTCGATCATTACAGTGCAAGTCTCGGTTGGCAGCCGTTCTTTATCGTCGCGGGTATCGGTGCCGTGATCATCGCCCTCGGTATCGCGCTCCAAGCAATGCAGTTCTATGTGAGTATTCGCGATCGACGCGCGCATCGTGATCATTCGGGTGATCCATGGGATGGGAGATCACTCGAGTGGTCGCTCTCATCGCCACCGCCCGTTTACAACTACGCTATCCTACCTACTGTCCACGGGCGTGATGCTTTTTGGATGATGAAACAGACTTCCAAGAATCAAACCCACCCCTCTTCTCTACATTATGAAGATATTACGGTACCTAAAAATTCTCCACTTGCGATATGTATCGCAGGATTCGCTTTTGCAATGGGATTCGGTATCGTCTGGCACATCTGGTGGCTTGCAGGAGCGGGACTTCTTGGCGCTTTTGCTACAGTCATCTGGCGACTCTTTGACGATAATACCGAAAAAGTCATAACCGCCGGTACCGTGAGAGCGCAGGAAGAATGGATATACACGCAGCGCATGCGCAACAAAACCACATGAATCAGAGCAACATCAGCGGACACCATGATCGCAGTGCACCACTCACTGTCGAAGCGCGCCGTACCGATACGACGAGTATTTTTGGATTTTGGATCTATTTGATGACGGATTTTGTACTCTTCGCGAGTCTATTTGCAGTGTATGCCGTGTTGCGTGGTAATACGTTCGGCGGACCAGCAGGCAATGATATGTTCAACGCCCCCTATGTACTCCTTGAGACTATTGTGCTCCTCTCGAGCAGCTTTACCTGTGGACTCGCGCTTCTTGCGGCGCATCGCGATAGCATGCGCGAGACTCTCACGTGGCTTACGGCGACAGGATTGTTAGGAGCATGGTTTGTTGGAATGGAGTTGGTGGAATTCTCAAAACTGATAGCCTTGGGAGATAGTTGGCAGCGGAGTGGATTTCTTTCATCGTTCTTCACCTTAGTTGGAACGCATGGGCTCCATGTGACACTCGGCCTCGTATGGATGTTCGCGCTTGGTATAGCTATCGTCGTGCGCGGACTTACGCGCAGCAACGTACGCAAGCTGATGCTCTTCTCGCTCTTCTGGCATTTTCTCGATATCGTCTGGATATTCATCTTTACATTCGTGTATCTGATGGGAATTAATTAACTATATGAGCATCAATCATTATTTTGAAGAAGTTGGTGGATGGCCACGGGATTCGAAGAAATTAATGCGACTCTATGTCGTGGGTTTCGTACTCTCGCTTGTTCTCACCCTCGTTGCATACGCACTAACGACACATCACGCACTTGTGGGCACTCCACTTCTCGTTGCGTTGATGTCACTTGCGGGGACACAGTTCATCGTCCAGATCATTTGTTTCCTCCACCTCGATCGCACAGCGGCATCGCGCGAACGACTCGTTGCCCTCGGTGCACTCGTGCTCATTGTCCTTATCCTCGTCGTCGGGTCACTCTGGATCATGTCGCATCTCAACGAACGCATGATGGCGGATCCGCAAGCGATGGAACAATACATGAACAATCAGTCAGGCATCTAACTCAGGTTTCTAGACCACTATGTTTAAGCGTTATTACGAACTAACCAAGCCCGGCATTGTCTACGGGAATATCATGACGACGGTCGCCGCGTTTCTCTTCGCTTCGCAGTGGCATATTGATCCGCTGTTGCAGCTTTCGACTGTGGTGGGGCTCGCACTCGTCATCGCATCCGCGTGTGTCTTGAACAACGTCATCGATCGTCACATCGACGCCAAGATGGAGCGGACGAAACACCGAGCGCTCGTCGTGGGGACTATCGATCGCCATAGCGCAATTTCTTTTGCGATTCTCTTGGGGATCTTCGGATTCTTCATTCTCTTTATGCGAACGAATGTACTCACGACCATCATTGCAGTGATCGGTTGTGTCTTTTATCTCGTCTTTTATTCGTATGCCAAACGCGCCGGGCACTGGGGGACACTCGTCGGTTCGGTCTCGGGCGCGGTGCCGATCGTTGTCGGATATACAGCCGTTACCAATAGATTTGATCTCATTTCTCTTTTATTATTTTTTATTTTAGCTTGCTGGCAAATGCCGCACTTCTATGCAATAGCAATACGGCGCTCAAGCGATTATCGCACTGCCCATATTCCTGTTTTGCCATTGGTAAAAGGAAACAAGACGACCAATGTACACATCGTCGTCTATATCATGTTGTTTCTTATCGCGACTGCATCTTTCGCAGTGATCGCTCAGGCTGGATATATATTCCTCATCATCATGCTCGCTGTCGGTATACGCTGGCTGATGATCGCCATCGAGGGTTTCTCCGCCCGCGATGATCAAAAGTGGGCTCGTTCGCTCTTCCTCTTTTCACTCGTCGTCTTATTGGTCTTCTCGATTACACTTGCTCTTTCGCCATTGTTGCCGTGATTGTATTTGCTAAGGGATATTTTGCTATACTCCCGTTATAGGGTATGAACCTCTCAAACACGGCGCATCTCATCTTGGAATATCGGTACCTTATCTTGGTGCCGCTCGCTATCATCGAAGGGCCTATCGTCGCCTTCGTTGCGGGGACGCTGGCAGCCTTGGGCTACTTCAATATCTACGGCCTCGCCATCTTCTTCTTCGCGCGCGATATGGGAGTGGACGCGTGCTACTACTGCTTCGGATACTTCGGCGGCCGCACAAGACTCGCACAACGCTTGCTGCGCAAAATAAACGTCACTCAGAATCATCTCGAAGGAGTTCGTAACTTGTGGGAGAAACATCCAATGTCGACGATGTTCATCGGCAAGCTCTCCTATGGCATTGGCTCGACCTTCGTCGCGGTCGCTGGCATGGTGAAATTTCCCTTCAAAACATTTTTCAAGTATGGCGCACTCGTCGCCATCACACAGTACTGGTCGCTCTTGGCCATCGGCTACTTCTTCGGCAACTCCTTTGGCGGCAGCATCTCCAACATTCTCTCCAACATCCAATACGTCATCGCTGGTTTGGGCATCCTCATCACGATCTACTATCTCTTCAGCTGGCGCATGCGAAGGAAGTTTATGGCGGA
>DATKNP010000025.1:0-9831 GCA_035541295.1 Minisyncoccota bacterium | reverse complement strand
GCAACAGCACGCGCCTAACTCGCAAAAATCCGCCCAGTGGTGCATAATATCCGGACGCGTCGGTGGCGGAGTGGTCAATCGCACTTGGCTGTAAACCAAGCGACTTCGGTCTACGGGGGTTCGAATCCCTCCCGGCGCACAGAAAATTTGTGTTACAATAATCCTCATGAATCGTCGACAGGTGCTTACCGTACTGATGGTGCTTTTCTTCGTTGCACCTAATATGGTTGCGGCCGCCGGACTCACAGCGATCGTCCCCTCGGATTGTAACGGTGCAGGCGGTTGTCAATCGATCTGTGACCTCGCGCTCTTGGCACAGAACGTCCTCAATGATGGTATTTACGTCGCCGTCTTTCTCTCGGCCATTCTTTTCGCGTGGGCAGGATTCAAGCATATGACCGCCGGTGGCGACATGCATGCGATCAACGAAGCCAACAAGGTCTTCTCGGCTGTCTTCATCGGCCTCATTATCATCCTCTCAGCGTGGCTCATCGTGAGCACCCTCATGAGCGTCATTGCTGGTGGTGGGGCGACTCCGACCTTGCCGTGGAACCAGATCTGCACCAATGGATAGATAGTTGGGATGGTCGATTGACGGGAGCGACGTGATTGGGTATAGTGCCACTCTATGTCGCAAGACCAGCTTTTCAAACTTGCCTGCACGAAGTGTGGCCGCATCAACTATTGGTCGCGCAAGAATAGGAAACTCGTGGAGCGCAAAATCGATATCAAGAAATATTGCAAGTGGTGCAAATTACATACTAAACACAAAGAAGTCAAAAAGTGAGTAAAAGCGCTTTCACGCCTAGAGATTAGAACCCGCAGATGATGCGGGGTTTCTAATTGGAATATATACCCAATACAATTTCTCAAAAGTAAGTTAAAATATACCTATGTCCTTACCCCAACCATACCCACGAATTGTTGACGGTGATTACGCAGCCTTTCTTGATGAATCTAAACTCAAACCTCATGGTCAGAAATTAACTCAAAAAGTATTGAAAAACATAATTCAAGAATCAATCATTTTAGCGAATCAAAAATCTGGACGAGCCATATTAAATATTCCAGAGAATTTGGACGAAGACGAGAAAAAAGTCATATATGAAGAGAAAGGTAAGGAATTGTTTAAATACTTCATCACATATTATGGTGATCCAGCCAATACTGCTTTTGATTGTTTAGGTAGACATTTTTCTATTGTGGCAAAAGAACAGTTCAGAAATCAAACTCTACAAAAGGAGCGAATGAACTCGGGTTGGAGATATCAATATATTGCTAAAAACTATGCAGTAACATCCAAGAGATTTGATACAGTATCCGATATTGGAGCATCCGAGGGTGACTTTAATGCAACCGTTGAGATTTTAGATAGTTCCAAGAAAGATAAGTATTTGAACTTATACGTATCGGTGAAAAATCGGATGAATACGATGGGTGGTCAAGATTGGCCGAAAGCGATTCAAGCTTTGGAAAAAGTTGCCCAAACGGACAAAAATCGATCGGGACCTTTTATATGTGTTTTTGGGATTGCCATGCAAAGAGGCAATCGGCTTATCAAAATCAATCAGAAAACCAGGACTCCCTATTCTGTGAATACTGAGGTTTGGGCTTCTGATTTCTTTTGGCCTTTTTTCTCAAACTGCTCCTATCCGGAAATCACCCATGCTGTTTTACGAGTCTTGATTGAGGCGCCAAGGAAAGTGATAGATCAGCTTGACGAACCTATTATTCCTGATGAGCTTGTTACGGCCTTTGGGGACGCCTGTGGCCTGTACGGCTTGATTGATAGCGAAGGGAAGTTCAGCAGTGCAGAGAAACTTCTTGATTTGTTCGTGACACCAAGAAAAAAATGAAAGACTCTCTAATAATTTACGGTGACAGTCGAGAGGTGCTTAAATCATTTCGTAGTGAATTTGATTTGATTGTAACTTCACCACCATATGCAGATGCTCGAAAGAAGCATTATGACAGCATTCATCCTGATGAATTCGCAAATTGGTTTATATCTTTTCACGATGCCTTTTATGATGCGCTAAAGCCGAATGGGAGCTTGGTAATTAACATCAAAGATAAAGTTGTAAACGGTACAAGACATCGATTTGTTTGGGAGACTATACGTTTATTAGAGGATAAAGGCTGGTATTCAATTGAGGATTATATATGGCACAAGACCAACCCCATGCCTGGCTATTGGCCAACTCGTCTTCGTGATGGCTGGGAATATTGTTTCCATTTGTCGAAAACAAAAAGACCATATATTAATTTTGACGCTGTAAGAAGGCCTATTGGTGACTGGGCGGCCTCCCGTCTCGCTAATCTTAGTGTTACTGACAGAGCCCGACATAATTCTGTGAACGCTAGTGGGTTTGGTCGGGATATATCAAAATGGGTTAAGAAAGAAAGCGTATTACCTTCAAATGTTATCTCCGTACCATTGGTTGGGAAAAATATGGGGCATCCAGCTGTGTTCCCATTAGGTTTACCAAAGTTTTTCATCAAACTTTTAACACCTGAAAACGCCAGGATTCTTGATCCCTTTGGTGGTAGTGGTACTACGGGCGTAGCTGCTGCTCAGGAAAATAAACAGTTTGTTCTGATTGATAATAATCTGGGATATTGCAGACAGGCTAAAATAAGACTAGAGAAAGAGTCTAATGTAAGTTTGGACATCACTCAGCTTGACAAAAGAATAGTGCCCAAGGAGCTTATCAATAGTGAGATGACCTTGTTTAATCTTTAAGAACATAAGTGAAGTCCACTTGTCGCTTCTAGCTTGTAGCACTATACTCTCCGGGTGTAGGGCGATTAGTTAAATGGTATAACTTCGGTCTCCAAAACCGATGTCGGGGGTTCGATTCCCTCATCGCCCGCCCAGTCGAGCTAGGTCATCGCGCACGAGATGCGTCGCTATCACCTGTTATCATATAAAGATAAGAGTCTATAATGCAGAGCATTATGGCAGATCCGCTGGTGTACGTATTTCCGAGCAACGAGAAACCAACCCTCTCTGAAGTCGGTGGCAAAGGACTTTCCCTTGTTATCGGAAGTCGGGAAGGACTGCCCGTCCCACCCGGGTTTATTTTGACGGTGGCTTTTTTCGAGCCTTGGCTCTCGCAATTGAAGGCGACCGAAGCGTGGAAGCACTTTCTTGTCGCGAAGAAAGAAAAAGAACTCGAGCATGCCTGTAGCGTCCTCAAGAAGGAAGTGACAACATTTACATGTACTGATGAACAACGGCAAGCACTGTCTAGCAATCTCGAAGGATACGGGCACGAATTGTTATTCGCGGTTCGTTCTTCAGCTCCCGAGGAAGATCTGGAGAACACATCATTTGCCGGTGGGTACGACACGATGCTCGGCGTCACTCACCAGACGATCGAAGATGCACTCCGGAAGATCTTCGCTTCATGCCTCGATTACCGCGTTGCCGTCTATAAACGGACGAATAGCCTCGACATCACCGATCCTCGAATCGCGATCGTCGTGCAAAAGCAAATCGCAAGTGACGTTGCAGGCGTCGGGTTTTCACTCAATCCACTTACGAACAATTATGATGATGCGGTCATCACTGCTAATTGGGGACTGGGCGAGACGGTCGTCGCCGGGATCGCGACGCCCGATACGTTCGTGGTCGACAAAGTCTCACTCCGCATCAAAAGCTGTACGATCGGTACGAAAGAAACATCGATCTGGCTCCTCCCCACTGGCGGCACAGAAGAGAAATCACACTATCGCAGCCCAGAGCCTGGGCTTACCAATGCGCAAGCGATTGAATTGACCAAGTTGATACAGATGGTCGAAAACCTCTATGGGAAGCCCATGGACATCGAATGGGCCTACGAGAAAGATCAGCTGTACCTTTTGCAGGCGCGCCCGATCACGGCGTATGTGCCGCTTTCGCCCGAGCTGGTCACCAAGCCCGGCGCCCGCAAACGGTTGTATTTTGATGGTTCGATTACCGCGGAGGGTATGACGCGGCCGATTTCGCATATGGGGACGTCATCGTTCCACCATGTACTATCCGTCGTCGGGAGGATCATCTTTTTGCGAGATATTACGCGCAACATCGATACGACGATCGCGCACGCAGGTGACGGGCGCTTATATGTCAATTTGTCTACCTTTCTCAGACTGCTCGGCAAGCGGCGAATAGCGAATCTCTTGAGCAACGTCGATACGCTCACCATGGAAACGATTGACATGCTCGATGGTGATGAATACATGCCCGAAGTGCCTACCATACGGCTCCTACCGTACGGACTTCTCTTACAAGCACCGTTCATCCTGTTCTTCCTCGCCCGCGCGAAGTTCAACGTTGAAGTCACTCATCGGCGCATCGAAGCAAAACGTAGAGAATTCGAACGCGACGCAAGGGAACTCATCGCGCAAGATCGTCCACTCGCGACGATCACCAACGATATTCTTTCAAAGATGTTAGTCGAGGTCTTTTTGCGTCACGTGCCGCTGGTGATTCTCTCCCGAGCCGCGCTCGCAAGAATTGAGAAGATGGCGAAGAATCATCCGGCTGCCGATGCGCTCACGCGCTCGCTTCCGCACAATATCACGATCGAGATGTCGATCGCACTCTCGAATCTCGCCGATGTTGCGCCAGCGGATATAAACACCGAGGAGTTTGTGGAGCGTTTGCAGTGCAGAGATCTTCCCATGCAATTTCTTGAGCGATGGGATCACTTTATCGAGGTGTACGGTATTCGTGGACCAAATGAGATCGACCTCTCGGTCCCGCGCTATAGCGACAACCCCACCCTCCTCCTCGAGATGATTGTCGCGGCAAAAAAGAGCGGCGAGCACGCGCAAACAGTATTTGACCGCGGGGTGCGCGAACGGGAAGCAGTGTTTGAGTCCATCCACTCCACACTCCTCACGAGAGACTCGCGCGCTGCCAAACGCTTTGCGCGCGATTATGCATTCGTGCTGAATTATGGGGGGTTGCGTGAGACGCATAAATACTATCTTGTTCTCGGTGTGGCGCTCCTGCGCAAGAAGATCATCGCAATCGCCAAAGAGTTCGTCGCTGCAAAACGGCTCGATACCGTGGAGCAAATCTTTGACCTCTCACTCGAAGAGGTGGACCAAGCCCGCATCGATTCTTCGATCGATCTGCGCGCACTCGGGAAACGCAACACTGCTTTCTTGCGGAAACTGGAACGTGTGGCGCGGCCGCCGACCCTGATCGATTCTCGCGGCTTCATCCCGCGGCCGCCGAAACATCCCGGACGCGAAGGGATCAGCGAAGGTACACCAATCTCTTCGGGCGTGGTACGCGGTCCGGTAAAAATCCTTCATACACCTGACGAGAAGTCATTCCTCAAAGGGGAAATACTCGTTGCTCGCGCGACTGATCCGGGTTGGACGCCACTCTTTCTCGATGCGGCAGCTGTCGTTCTTGAAATTGGTGGTATTTTGCAACACGGCGCCTTGGTTGCAAGAGAATATGGATTGCCTTGTGTAGTGGGAATCGAAAATGCCACCACGCTTTGGAAGGATGGGACCGTGGTGGAAGTAGATGGTGCGGCCGGGACGGTTCGTGTGGTAAATCCCTGAGCATCAAAGACGAGCTTTGATATACAAAATGATTGATCTCAATTGATTTGGTTCAAACCACTCGATTTCCTTGTTCCGCTTCCAATATCCGATCTGCTTCCGAGCATAGCGACGAATAGCCGAATACAATTCGTTTTCCAACTCCTCTCGTGTAATTTTCTTCTGCAAAAATCGTGCGAGCGAACGATATTCAAGTCCGAGCTCGGTCATTCGTTTATAAGAGAGTCCGTTTGCATGAAGCTTCTTCGCCTCATTTATCATCCCGCTCCTCAATCGTTCTCGCAGCCGCAGCTCAATTTTCTTATCCAACTCCTCCATGTCCGGCGCGATCCCAATCCAAAGAACCTCTCCAACGTTTTTACATAGATTTTTACATAGATCAGATCTCTGTAAATTCTGTGGATAACTACAGAGATCAGATCTCTGGTTGACAAGGTCTTTTTTGTTGTGTGATGCAGCTATCTCGAGCGCGCGGATGAGGCGGATTTTGTTGTTGCGCTCACTTGGGGTTGCCATTGCTTTGGCACGCACCACAGCTTTCTTTTGAAGCATTGCATACAGTTGTGCAGCAGTCTTTTTCTCTAGACGCAGACGCAGCTTCGCGTCAGGTTCGACATCAGACAATGGTATGCGCCCGACAAGCGCATCGATGTAGAAACCAGTACCACCTGCGATGATTGGCAATTTGCCGCGTTTTTGAATGTCATGAATCGCTTTGATTGCATGCTTCACGAAATCATCCGCACTAAATCGTCTTTTTGGCACAGCAACATCAAGTAGATGATGTGACACAGCGCGCATTTCACGTTTAGTTATCTTGCCCGTGCCTATGTCGAGCCCACGGTAGACTTGTCGCGAGTCTGCGGAGATCACCTCACCATTGAATTTCTTCGCAAGTTGTACTGCAAGCACACTCTTACCTGAGGCAGTCGGACCAACAAGGACGAGTAGTTTCTGCTGTTCCATCGTTGCGCACAGTACAACAAAGCAAAGTAGCTGTCATGCAGGCGCTTCAAAATCACTGTCTTTTGAAGTAGTATGGTCCGTAAGCCCTACTTCGCTAAAGCTGCGAAGGGCAATGCCGGAGTGGCGGAATGGTATACGCGAACGACTCAAAATCGTTTGTCGAAAGGCGTGAGGGTTCGAGTCCCTCCTCCGGCACCTATTCCATAGATGATATAATCGACATTATGGCTGGCAATTACCAAGGAGATTCGATATTTTGGGTTGAGGTTGATCGCATCAAGCCTAACCCATTCCAGCCGCGCCGCACCTTCGATGAGACGGCACTTGCGTCGCTCGCGGAGTCCATTCGCCAATACGGTGTACTGCAACCACTTGCCGTCACGCGCAAAGAAATCGAACGCCCTGGCGAGGGGATCTTTGTCGAGTATGAATTGATAGCAGGCGAACGCCGTTTGCGTGCATCGAAGCTCGCGGGGATAGCCTCCGTTCCCGTCGTCATACGCACCGCCGAAGACAGCGACCGCATGAAGCTCGAGCTTGCGATCATCGAAAATCTCCAGCGTGAAGATCTCAATGCGATCGATCGTGCCGAGGCATTCAACCGTCTCGCTAATGAGTTTGGTCTCAAACACGCCGAGATCGGCAAGCGCGTCGGCAAGAGTCGTGAGTATGTCTCCAATACACTCCGCATTCTTATGTTGCCGCAAGAGATGCGTGATGCACTTGCCGCAGGCTCCATCAGTGATGGTCATACACGTCCGCTCTTAATGCTCATCGACCGTCCTGAGCAGCAAGCGACGCTGTTCAAAGAAATAATCTCTCGCCGCATCACCGTGCGTGATGCCGAAGGACTCGCGCGACGCATTGCCCTTGATCGTGCCCGCAACAAGGCCTCAGTCTCGCCCGACCTCATGTCGCTCGAGAAGCAACTCTCTGAGCGACTTGGGACGCGCGTCCGCATCGAGAAGAAAGATACTGGCGGCAAACTCCTCATCGACTTTTTCTCTCCCGAGGATCTTACTGCGCTGTGTCTTGCACTCACCAGTCAGTCATCAACTCCGTCAGTACCGGTTGGTACGAACGAAGTCGAACAACAAAGCGAACCGACCCTCGCAGGACCCACGGTGCCACCAGAGCCGGAAGACGACGACCTCTACTCGATCAGTAATTTCAGTTTGTAAACGGACTATTTCTTAGCTTCTGCTTCGGCGAGTGCCGCGCGGATGTGCTTCTTGGCCATGCTTGTTTTTGCGATGTCGTGCCATTTGCGCGAGGGTTTCGCGCTCGATTTGGTGATTATGTCTACGAGATCGCCGTTGCGCAGTGGAGTATCCATCGAGACCATCTTGCCGTTGACACGTGCGCCGGACATGTGATTACCAAGATCCGAATGTACGGCGTAGGCAAAATCAATCGGCGTTGCCTCTATAGGCAGATCGATGACGTCGCCTTTGGGTGTGAAGACGAAGACGCGGTGACTGAAGAAGTCAGACTTCAAGGTGTCGAGATATTCCTCAGACTTTTCAGGGCTATGATGCGCATGTGCGAGCTGCTCGAGCCATTGAGGTACGTTCTCCCGTACGACCGGCTTCTCCTCGTCTACTGGTGCAGTTGTCGACCGACCGATGAGCGGGAAGAATTGCCGTATCCATTCGAGGCTGGTGCGCTTGGCAGCGCCGGATTGTATCTCTTTGTACGTCAGGTGCGATGCAATGCCGTAAAGCGCTTCGCGATGTTGCGCCTCAGTACGTAGCTGAATCTCGATAGCGCCGCCGTCGCCGGTGTAGACGGTGGTATGAATGCTTTGGTATCCATTTGGTTTAGGAAACGCGATGTAATCTTTGATCTTGCCGGGGACGGGACGCCAATGTCCGTGGATGATGCCGAGCGCGGAATAACAGTCGGCGACCGAGGGGAAGATGACACGCAGTGCCAAAATATCGTAGATCTGATTGATGTCCCATCCCTTGCGTTCAAGCTTGCGAAAGAGTGAATAAATGCCCTTACGTCGCGCTTCGGTGCGGAAGGTGCGGATGTTCGCTTCGGCGAGCTCGCGTTTGAGATCCTTCTCGGTCTTCTCAAGGCGCTTCTCATTCTCGTTCTTACGCTCTTTGAGAAGCTCGCGGACACGTTCGTATTCCTTCGGATAGGCGAAGCGGAAGGCGGCATCTTCGAGGTCGGTCTTCATCACACTCATACCAAGCCGATCGGCTATCGGTGCATAGATCTCGAGCGTTTCTTGCGCGATACGCGTGCGCTTCTTCACATCAGGGACGAACTCGAGCGTGCGAGCGTTGTGCAGGCGGTCGGTGAGCTTGATAATGAGGACGCGGATGTCTTTGGCGGTCGCCGCGAAAAGTTTGCGCAATGATTCGGTATGGCGTTCGAGGCCGCGATAGCGCAAGGTACCGAGCTTCGTCACGCCGTCGACGAGCGAGAGCACGCCGCTCCCGAATAATTCGGTAATCGTCTCCGACTTCACACCAGCATCTTCGACCGTGTCGTGCAGAAGTCCTGCGGCGATCGTATCGGCATCCATACCGGTCTCGGCAAGCATGTAGCCAACTTCGGCCGGGTGGATGAAGTAGGGATCACCGGAGTAGCGCTTCTGATCCTTATGCGCTTCTTGTGAGAATTCGTATGCCTTCGTGACGAGCGCGATATCTTCAGGCGTCTTGCTCGACATCGCGTCGATGATTTCCTGAAGCGGGCGGGGATTGACTACGTTCATATATATGATGATACTGCGAGCTGGTGAATTGGCAAAGGAGACGCTGATGAGCGAACCAATGACAGAGCTTTGTCCGGTGTGCAGTGAAATGCACTTACTGCCACCAAAAGACAAGTGGTCAGAAAATCCGCATGATATGGGATGTGTCTCAATCAAAGCAGCTATGTTTTATTGTTCGATATGTGGCTATCCGTCACCGAGCAATGGTAATTGTCCTGTTGAGGGACACGGACCGCTTTGTCCCGACTACTAATAGCAATTACCAACATCAATGAGGCCGACAGCAATGTCGGCTTCGTCTATTTCGCAACCTTATGCGGATTATGATTCGGGCAGGTCTTATCGCTACACCTCTCGGGTATCGTTTTTGTCCCTTCCATCATCAATGATCCACAGATTTTACAGAGATTGCCGGTGGGCTTTGCTTTGATCGCGTATTTGCAATCCGGATAATTCGAGCATGAATAGAAAAGTCCGAATCGTCCGCGGCGCTCGACCATTTCACCCCCGGTGCGACCTTCTTTGATACATACGGGGCACATGACACCCGTCTTCGTCCGCGCTTC
>DATKNP010000024.1:0-9441 GCA_035541295.1 Minisyncoccota bacterium | reverse complement strand
ATGCGCAACGAGCAGGCTTTTTACATGAAGGGAAGCATCGATGAGGTGGTCGCAGCGAATGCGTGATCACTATGTCCGATCACTCCAATACATTTCATCTCACGATCGCATCAGTCGGCGAGACACGCTTCGATGGTGCGGCAGTGTCGATAACCGTGCCCGGCACCGCAGGCGAATTCACTATTTTGCCGCATCATGAGCCCATCGTAACGACCTTAAAGTCGGGTCATGTTATCGTCCATGAGACAATGGGCGAGCCGAAACGTTTCTTGATCGAGCAAGGTGTCGTCGAATGCTCCGATAATCGCGTCGTCGTACTCTTGTAGTTTTCAACACAACGCACGCATTTTTTCTGCGAGACAGGCTACAATAGCTCTATGCGCTCTCGCGTGCTTCTTCTCGTTACGGTTGTCCTCTCGCTGCCGATTTTTGTGAGCGCAGCAGCTGCGGCTACTCCTACCGTTACCAAAGCCAACATAGCCCCTGGCACGGACTCCACCGCTGCGGCTTGTATAAATAAGTTATTTCAAGCACAAAATCAAAAGAACGCAGCTGCAGGCAAACCGGCAAATTCCATGACCGATGGCTTGAAGGATAATTGTACGGATGAAACCGTCACCGAGGATACGAACGGCAAGATGACGTACCAACAAACAGGACGTGAAGGGAATAAAAACGATGTGAAAGATCCGCTCCAATGTATCCTCAATAGTTGTTCCGCCTCAGACTGTGGCAAGATAACCCTCAAAGTTAGCATTCAGGGAATTCCGAGCCAATCTCCAATATCCAAGTGCAGTGCACAAGGAGAGAAATTCATGTCTGAATTTGGGACGTCGGCGGGTGCGAAAGATTTTGCTCTCAATGCGATCAACCAACAGGCAATACAACAAGTCATCTCCAGCGGTGACCCAACAAAAACCCAGGGATTATTAGAAGCTTTCGGACTTCCACAAGATCAAGCGCAAGAACTCGCCCAAAACCATCCGGCAGATGCGACGACACTCCTCAACGCACTTGCCTCCGGTGATCAATCACAGATTGCGAGCGCGACACAACAAGTGCAGACGAATACGGGCATCACCCTTAATACCGACACTCTAAAAGATGTCACCAGTCTCTCACCACAGCAACTCTCTCAGAATATCTCCAGTAACGGGCTTTTATCGGCGCAGCAGCAGGCAAATGTCAGTAGTATCGAAAATGCTCCGAGTACGTTCGGTCAACCGACTTCTTCCTCTGGAACAAGCGGGAATAATATACCAGGCACTCTATCTCCGCTTTGTAATCAACTTGGAGGATGTGGTAATGTATGCCCATCTGTTACTTCCTATGTCTGTTCCACTAATAATCCAGGAGCCTTAACGTGGGCCTCGTGGGAAGCAAAATACGGCGGACAACCATGTGGACAGCCAAACAATGCAACATGTTTCCCCAACATGGAGTCAGGTATTGCAGCTCAGGGGAATCTTTTAACTACAGGGTCAAAATATTTTGGTTCTGGTAATGGCACCATACTTTCTGCATTTTGTGGCGGTTACTCGGATAACTGTTCTGCGTATGCGACATTTATATCCAATAAAACAGGCATCCCGTTGAATCAAACGATCGATCCTAACAATGCGCAACAGGTCGGCGCGATTATGATGGCATCTTCAGCTTTTGAAAGCGGGAAGGGGGTTATTTATACGCCAGACCAATTACAAACTGGACTACAGGCTGTATATGGGGGAACTATTCCTACGGGGACACCGGGATATAACCCAAGTACAATTTATGGAACAAACGGTGGGACGCAGTACTCATCTCCTCTCAGTGTAATCGGCAACACAGCTGTACCGGTCGTTTATAGTGGCACTGGTAGCCCCTTCGCCAACGTAAGCAGCATCTACGCCACGCCCGGCCTCGGCAGCTCACCATACTATCCGTATAGTCCCTCCAGTGGTTACGGCGGATATACGCAGCCAGCACAATATGTACAGCCATATACCCGACCTTATACGCAGCCCTATACGCAGCCCGTGCAAACAGCACCGGTGAATCAAACATCGAACCCAGCTATTACTAACAACACGAGCACTGCCAGCAACACGCAAACTAGTACTTCGAGTGCCAAAACAGGAACCGCAGTCGCACAATTGATCGTCCAACCGAAAACTATTGCGAAAGGAGGTGCGATCGTGGTGTCGTGGACATCTGCTGGCACCAGTGCCGCATCGCCGTGTATAGTCTCTGATAATGGAACGATCATTGGTAATAGCAACGAGGGAAGCAAACTCATCACCGCAAGCTCGATTGGCACACTCTCGTTCTCACTCTCATGTACGGCGCAAGGTACAGGGGCGACAGTCACGAGCTCCGGCTCTGTATCAGTGCATTCATAATGATGACAAAGAAATTCCAACGTACGATCGAAGACTTCCTGTGCGAACACTGCGGTACCTATGTGAAAGGAGATGGATATACCAATCATTGTCCACAGTGTCTCTGGAGCAAGCACGTCGATGTGAACCCGGGGGACCGCAAGGCGACCTGCCAAGCACTGATGGAACCCGTTCGTCTCGAGGGAGCTTCGCCGCACTATCGCATTGTGCATCGATGTACGGTTTGTGGCATGGAAAAGCGCAATGACACCTCGAGCGCTGATGAGCCAAATGCCCTCGTGGCACTCGCGAGCAGTGCAGCCGGTATGGTATAGTGTCACCATTATGGATGACAACACACCCGAAACACCGGATGGCGATGAAACGCTGAAGGAAATGCAAGAAGCGATGCAGGACATGCATCCTGAAGAAGAGCCTAAGGAGGATCTCTTCGATACTGATGCATTGGGTCATGAGCCGGCGCCGGAGAAAGATACAGGTAGGGGCGATTAGACGTGCTATGCCGAAAAAGAAGATTTACATCCTCTTGGGTCATCCAGACCATGAAGGCATGTGTCGTTCGATCGCTGATACCTACGAAGCTGCGGCGCGCGCTGCAGGGTACAGCGTGGAGCGACAAAACATCGGCGACATGCAGTTCGATCCCATTCTCCATCGTGGATATCGCGCGATGCAAGAGCTCGAGCCGGATCTCCTGAAGTTTCAAGAACTCATCAAGTGGGCCGATCATGTCGTCATCATTCATCCGGTCTGGTGGGTCGGCATGCCAGCAATTCTCAAAGGTCTCTTCGACCGTGCGTGGCTGCCGGGCTCCGCATTCCGCTATATGAAGATGAAATCTGGCACACGTTCTATCTTTTGGCATCGTCTGTATCGCGGCAAGACTGCCCGCATCATTATTACGAGCGGTACGGCTCCATGGCTCGTCCGTTTGCTACCGGGCAATGTAAATGCACAGCTCAAGTGGGGGATACTGTGGTTTGCAGGATTTTCCACGCACACGACATGGTTCGGCCCGGCGGAAAATATTTCCGATGAGTGCAAAGCGAAGTGGCTTGCGAAGATTGCAAAATTGGGAACGAAGGGTATATAAGCGAGTGATATTGGAGGCTCGCAAAACGGGCTCAAATCCTGTAATATATCGCGATGTCATTGTCAATCGGCATCGTCGGGCTTCCCAACGTCGGTAAATCGACGCTTTTTAATGCGTTGACCAAGAAGGGCGTGCCGGCCGAGAACTATCCTTTTTGTACCATCGACCCCTCGGTCGGGGTAGTCGCCGTGCCGGATTTCCGGCTCGAGAAACTTTCCAAGATGTCGAACTCCGCGAAGACCGTGCCTGCGATCGTCGAGTTTGTCGATATTGCCGGGCTCGTCAAAGGCGCTTCGCAAGGAGAAGGCTTGGGCAATCAATTTCTCACGCACATCCGCGAAGTCGATGCTATCGCTGAGGTCGTGCGTATGTTTGAGGACGAAGACGTGCATCATGTCGACGGTGCGATCGATCCGGTGCACGACATCGAAGTCATCGACCTCGAATTGGTCTTGGCTGACCTTGAGAGTGCCGTGAAGCGCCTTGAGCGTGTCGAAAGGGACGCCAAGGGCGGCGACAAAGACCTCATTGCCGAGCGCGATGTGCTGCAGAAGATCGTACCCGTACTCAAGGTAGGTAAGGCCGCGCGGACACTCGAGCTTTCTGATGATGAAAAGCGTACGGCCAAATCACTCCATCTGCTTACAATGAAGCCCATCATGTACGTCCTGAATCGTAAAAGCGGTGCGGTGAATATCGATGCGGAGAACGGCGATCGTTGGCGTGCGCTCCAATCTTTTCTCGAATCGTCTCGGGCGCAGTGGACGATCGTTGACGCCGGTGTCGAGAGTGATCTTTCTGATGTGCATGATGAAGAACGGGATGATTTCCGCCGTGAACTCGGTGTCGCCGACGATGGTATCGATGCACTCATCAAGACCGGCTACACACTTCTCGATCTCATCTCATTTTTCACGACGGGTGAGGATGAAACGCGCGCGTGGACTATCAACCGTGGAGCGAAAGCGCCTGAAGCGGGAGCTGCGATACACACCGACTTCCGCGACAAGTTCATCCGTGCAGAGGTTATCCATTGGGACAAACTTCTCGAGAGTGGTTCATATGCGAAGGCGCGCGAGCAAGGCATCTTACGCGCGGAAGGGAAGGAATATGTCGTCCAAGATGGGGATGTGATGGAGTTTCGGCATAGCTAAAAGGGTATATACTGAGGGGTATATGGAAAAACCAAAAACAGGACCAAAAGATTTCTTCTTGTGGGCAGGGGCGATGGTAGCGCTCTACGTGAGCGTCTTCTCGCTCCTCGCGCTCTTCTTCAGCTACATCGATATCGCATTTCCCGATAGTCTCAGCTCGTACGTCGACCCCTACTCGAGCAGCATTCGTTTTGCAATGGCATCGCTCGTCGTTCTCGTGCCGTTGTACTTTGTGCTCATACACTTCATTCGTCGCGATCTTGCACGCGAGCCGGCCAAGAAAGGTTTGTGGGTTCGCCGATGGGCGCTCGTCCTCACAATATTTGTCGCCGGAGCGACGGTCGCCATCGATCTCATCACGCTCATCAATACCTACCTCGGCGGCGAACTTACGACGCATTTCGTCTTCAAGGTACTCATCGTACTCCTCGTCATGAGTGCGGGCTTGATGCATTTCCTCGCGGAACTTTGGGGGTACTGGGATGTGAATCCACGGTATGCGCAATCAGTCGGTATCGGCGTGAGCGTGCTCGTTGTCGCGACCATCCTCTCAGGATTTCTCATTATCGGTACGCCTGGCCAAGTACGCTTGTACCGTTTCGACGATCAAAAAGTAAACGACTTGCAAAATATCCAATCGCAGATCGTCTCATACTGGCAGACCGAAGGGTCGCTTCCACTGAGTCTTTCAAGCCTCAACGATTCCTTAAATGGTTTTAGTGTGCCGACTGATGCACAAACCGGCGCCTCGTACGAATACGCCACAACTTCCAAACTCATTTTCAAGCTCTGTGCCACCTTCAATGCTCAGACGCAGCCGAATTCGCCAACCGTTTCGACTCTGTTGAGTCAGCCGATACCAGTGGATGCCATCGCTGGTGAAAATCTTTCGGCCGACACGTGGTATCACGGCACAGGAAAGACATGCTTCATCCGTACTATCGATCCTAAGCGTTACCCACCAAACCCATCTACTACTAGGCCCACAGCCACGAAATAACTACAGAGATCAGATCTCTGTAATTTCTGTGGATAACTCGATATGAAGTCGTACGATCATAAAAAGATCGAGAAGAAATGGCAGGAGCGGTGGGATACAGAGAGTGCGTATCGCGCCGAAGATGATTCGAGCAAACCAAAAGATTACCTCCTCATCGAATTCCCGTACCCATCTGGCGATGGCCTGCATGTCGGTCACGTGCGCTCCTATACCGCGATGGATGTCATTGCACGCAAGCGTCGCGCGCAGGGACGCAATGTCTTATACCCCATCGGCTGGGATGCGTTCGGCTTGCCGACGGAGAACTATGCGCTGAAGACTGGCAAAGACCCGCGAATCGTCACTAAGGAGAACAGCGACAACTTCCGACGACAAATAAAATCACTCGGACTTTCCTTCGATTGGTCGCGCGAGATCAACACGACCGACCCGAGTTACTACAAATGGACGCAGTGGATTTTCTTGCAGCTCTACAAGAAGGGTCTCGCCTATAAAGCAAAAACGCTCATCAACTGGTGTCCGAAGGACAAGATTGGCCTCGCCAACGAAGAAGTCATCGATGGCAAGTGCGAGCGCTGTGGCACGCTGGTCGTGAAGCGCGAAAAGGAACAGTGGATGATGGCGATCACCAAGTACGCCCAGCGCCTCTATGACGACCTCGACCTCGTCGACTACATTGAGCGTGCGAAGACCCAGCAGCGGAATTGGATCGGGCCGAGCGAAGGTGCGGAAATAGAATTTGCGATAAAAGATAGCAAAGAGAAAATAAAAGTGTTCACGACACGCCCAGATACTCTCTATGGCGCGACCTATCTCGTATTGGCGCCCGAACACCGCATTATCGCGACCCTTTGTGCAAGTCAGACTTGCACAAACAGGACAGAAGTAGATGGATATGTCAAATCTGCCCTGAATCTTGCTGAGATTGAGCGCACGATAGAGGGTAAAGAAAAGACCGGTGTCGAACTCAAGGGTGTCAAAGCTATTAATCCGGCAAGCAAGGAAGAGATTCCGATATACGTCGCTGATTACGTCCTCGGAGGCTACGGCACCGGCGCTATCATGGCGGTGCCCGCACACGACGAGCGCGATTATGCGTTCGCGAAGAAATTTAATATTCCGATGAAGAGAGTCATCGAACCGATATTTAGAGATAGTCCTACTTCGCCCGCGAAGCCCGATTTGCCGATGGAAAAAAGAGATGCAGTATGCGTCATAGTTCGCGATCCCGCTGACAATGCATATCTCTGCATCCAATGGAAGGGTGATGATCATATGCACGGGCTCGTTACAGGCGGTATAGAAGCGGGGGAGGATTTGGTAGAGGCAGCGAAACGAGAAGTCGCGGAAGAGACAGGGTATAAGAATCTCCGACGTTCGAGAGATTCTGATTTCGCGGTTCACTCCCTCTTTTTTCACCGAAAGAAAATGATCAATAGATGGGCTCGCTTCCGATATGTTTTTCTTGAACTCGAAAACGAGGAACGCAATCTTGTGGATGAAAAGGAAGCTGCATTGCATGAGGTTGTATGGAAGCGGCGAGATGAACTCAACAACTTCTTCTCAGTAATCGAGGGAGAATTCATACTCAATTTCATTGATAACCCCGATTACATATATACCGGCGAGGGAATACTCGCGAATTCCGGCGAGTTTGACGGGCTCGATTCGCAAGATGCCAAGAAGAAAATCACCAAATTCGTCGGAGGTAAAATCGTCACCACCTTCAAACTCCGCGACTGGGTCTTCTCCCGCCAGCGCTATTGGGGTGAGCCGATACCGATGATTTATTGTGAAAAGGACGGCTGGGTCGCCGTGCCCGAGGATCAGCTTCCTGTGCTATTGCCGGAAGTCGAGAAGTATCAGCCGACCGATACGGGTGAGTCGCCGCTTGCCAATATCCACGAGTGGGTTAATACGATCTGTCCGACCTGCGGCGGCTCGGCTAAGCGCGAGACCGATGTGATGCCCAACTGGGCGGGCTCGAGCTGGTATTACCTGCGTTATACCGATCCGAGCAACGACAAAGAATTTGCCGCGCAAGAAAACCTGAAATACTGGTTGACGCCAGCTTCGCCCTCCCGAAGCTCGAAGAGCGAAGGTGGGGTCGACTGGTACAACGGCGGCATGGAGCATACCGTGCTTCACCTACTCTATTCGCGCTTCTGGCATAAATTTCTCTTCGATCAAGGCTTGGTACCCACACCAGAACCGTACATGAAGCGCACGAGCCACGGTCTTATCTTAGCAGAAGACGGCTCCAAGATGTC
The DNA here is from genome assembly GCA_035541295.1 of Minisyncoccota bacterium. Classification (GTDB taxonomy): domain Bacteria; phylum Patescibacteriota; class Minisyncoccia; order Phycocordibacterales; family UBA2100; genus UBA10103. The sequence goes on along the minus strand of DATKNP010000024.1, from coordinate 1,543 downwards.
CAAATCCAAGGGCAACACGGTGAGCCCGGATGTGCTCGTCGAGAATGTCGGTGCTGATGCGTTGCGCCTCTACGAAATGTTCCTCGGCCCCTTCGACCAGCCCGTCTCATGGAACAGCAACGGCGTCGTCGGCATGCGACGCTTCCTCGAGCGCGTCGCCGATCTCGCGGTCAACGATGAGACGAAGCTCGAGCCCGCACTCGAGACCTTGCTGCATCAGACCATCAAGAAAGTCACCGAAGACATCGAGAATCTCAAGCTGAACACCGCGCTCTCCTCGCTCATGATCTTGCTCAACGAGTGCGAAAAAACCGACAGTATCTCGACGGAAGTCCACGAGACGTTCCTCAAACTCCTCGCACCCTTCGCGCCACACCTCACCCATGAGCTTTGGGAGCAATCGGGACACGATACCGAGCTGCGCCTCGAGCCGTGGCCGGTCGCCGATGAGAGGAAACTCAAAGGTACAACCGCCCACATCGCCATTCAAATCAATGGCAAGACGCGAGGTGAAATGGAGGCTCCTATCGATGCCGATAAAACTGTAGTTGAAAACCTTGCGCGCGAAGCAGTCGCCAAATATCTGGAAGGGAAGACCGTCTCGCGTGTAATCGTGGTGCCGAATCGTCTGGTGAATTTCGTCCTCACCGACACTAATTCATGATACTTTCTCAAGGAAAAATATTAGAAGCACTGAAGAACGGTGCCCTCAGTATCATTCCATTCATAGAAGGAAATTTAAAAGAGGCGAGCTATACATTTACACTGGGTAATAAACTTCGAAAACTAAAAACAGCAAAAGAATTGGACTCGCGCAATGACCCGGATTTTGAAGAAATCGAATTAACGTCAAAAGGTTATTTATTGCAGCCACAAGATCACATTCTTGGCACAACGACCGAGCATCTTTCTTTGAGAGGAAACTTTGCTTGCATATTGAGTACACGTGCGACGATTGCACAACTAGGACTCGATGTATCACAGGGTTCGATCTATTGCGAACCAGACACCGACAACCCTCTTACACTTGAAATAAGCAACTCCTCAACAATTCCCGTGCGGCTATTTCCAGGAATTAAAATAGTGAAGGGAATATTCGTAACAATCCAAAAATAACATCCTGAATATCAAGGTTTAACCTTGATATTCCAAGTTATAAAAGTAAGAGCCGCCCCATGAGTGGAGCGGCTTTCACCTATCGACATACGAGCACCTCGATGGTGCTTATCAATATAGGCCTAATGCCGGAGAAAACAAATAAAAGGCCACGACAATGAGCCCGATAGACCCGATCATAAGGATCATAAGACAGAGTTGGATGATCACTGGATCCTTGATTATCTCAAGGACTTGCTCTTTCAAGGTCACTGATATCTCCCGTATCTTTGAGTTCTCGTGCCACGGAGCATTCCGGAATGAATTAGGACACTCGGTAGAATTAGGAGCGTGAAAAAGCAAAACGATTTGACGCGTGCCGAGCGTCTGGAGATCGGCATTTTGTTGGAGAGAGGGTATTCACAACGGTCGATTGGAAGGAGTCTGG
>DATKNP010000023.1:0-15898 GCA_035541295.1 Minisyncoccota bacterium | reverse complement strand
GAGTGAGACATACTTACCCTTTGCACCGGTGAACACTTCGGCAACGTTGAACGGCTGAGAAAGAAACTTCTGTATTTTGCGTGCGCGATAGACGAGCTTTTTGTCGTCCTCAGAGAGTTCTTCGATGCCAAGAATTGCGATGATGTCTTGGAGATCTTTGTACCGCTGCAAGACGCGCTTGGTCTCATTGGCAACGCGATAGTGCTCTTCGCCCACAATGTCGGGAGTGAGCGCAGTCGAGCCCGACTCGAGCGGATCGATAGCGGGATAAATACCAAGCGATGCAAGTTGGCGTGAGAGTGTGACCGTCGAGTCGAGGTGCGAGAAGGTGGTTGCCGGTGCTGGATCGGTGAGGTCGTCTGCGGGGACGTAGATCGCCTGCACTGAGGTGATCGAGCCTTCGGTCGTCGAGGTGATCCGCTCCTGCAGCAATCCCATTTCTTCAGCGAGTGTCGGTTGATACCCAACCGCCGACGGTACGCGACCGAGAAGCGAGGAAACTTCAGACCCTGCTTGCACGAAACGGAAGACGTTGTCCATGAAGAAAAGTACGTCTTTCCCACCTTGGGATGTATCGCCGCCGATATTGTCTCTAAATGCTTCGGCCATCGTGAGCCCCGAGAGCGCGACGCGCGCACGTGCACCCGGCACTTCGTTCATTTGACCGAAGACGAGCGCAGTCTTATCGAGGACGCCGGAATCTTTCATTTCATGATAGAGGTCGTTGCCTTCGCGCACGCGCTCGCCGACACCGGCAAATACTGAGTAGCCGTCGTGCTCGGAGGCGACGTTGTGGATGAGCTCTTGGATGATGACGGTCTTGCCGACACCTGCTCCACCGAAGAGCCCGACCTTCCCGCCCTTGATGAATGGTGCGAGCAAGTCGATCGCCTTGATACCGGTTTCGAAAACCTCGGCCTTCGTCGATTGACGTGTGAAAACCGGCGGCTCGCGATGAATCGGCAACCGTGCAGCATCGTCGGCTACATTATCCTTACCATCAATCGCTTCGCCAATCACATTAAACATGCGGCCGAGTGCTATTTCACCCACCGGTACCGAGATAGGCGCGCCGGTATCAGTGACCTCAGTCTCTCGCGCAAGCCCCGAGACATCCTGCATGGCGATGCAGCGAACGCGGTTGAGACCGAGGTGCTGCGCGACTTCCAAGACCAATCGACCATCCTGATGCTTCACCTCGAGCGCATTCTTGATGGCAGGAAGATGACTATCGAATCGTACATCGACGACCGGACCGATTATTTGAGTGATGGTTCCTTTTGTCATATACATTAAATTAGATCGGTAGTTTAATATGATTCTTCTCGGCAATGAGTTTGATCCATGTTTCGTGACGAGATAATTGCAACATCATGCCAGTGTATTCCATTTTCAATTCTGAAATTGGCTTCATAAGCCCTTCCGTCGCAAGTAAACTTTCTTGGAATTTCTTTGAGAATTTTTCATCGAGTGTCTGTAGATCTCGTTTTGTCGCCATTTCTGAACGAATATCATCGAAGCCTGTTACCATTTCGGACCGAACATCATCGAAGCCTGTTGCCATCGACTCGATAACGCGATCGAGTTTATCGTTGAGATCGGCAAAGCCGATTGATTTCCCTGACTTTCTTGATGCAACCCTCTTTTTCATATTGTGAAGGGATTATAACCTTTTTCAATAAAATCTCTAGCCGTGAGGAATGTTATTTCATCGCCTCCATGCCGCTCGTAATTTCTGAAACCTCGCGCGTAATCGCGGCTTGGCGGATTTTGTTGAAGGTACGGGTATAGCTCTTGGCCATATCCTTGGCCTTGTCGGTCGCGGACTTCATCGCGACCATGCGCGCGCTGTGCTCGGAGGCTTTCGACTCGAGCATCGTATGGAACATAGCGATATTGAGAAGCCGTGGCAAGAGCACTGAAAGCACACTATCGGCGTCGGGCTCTATCGTGTATGAAATCGGTGCAGCCTCCTTCGCCAAAGTTTCTACGGGCGAGTATCTTCCGCGTGCCGGACGAATACCAGCAACGATCTCGGCGATGAGTGCTGGTGTTATGGGCACGATCGTACGGGTTATTGCCTCCTGCTCGAAGGTCGAAATGAAATTAGTGTAAACGACGCGTACTGCGCCGACTTCTCCCGCCTGATGCCATTCGATGAGTTTGTCGGTCACCTCGCGCATCTGAGTTTCAGAAACATCGTCACTCACATTCTCGAGCCTGAGACGGACGTCGTATCCACGATTGATAAAATAATCTCCGCCGCGTCGGCCAAGTGCAATCATCACGACATTTTCTGGCGTGAGGCCAAGCCTCACGATTTCGTCTTCAGACTTACGTATTACGGCACTGTTGAGCGATCCTGCGAGCCCTTTGTCGCTCGTAATAACGACGAAGCACGTCTTTGCTTGTAAAGCTCCGACCTTTACAAGTGCTTCATTCATGAGTGGGTGACGAGCAACTTCAACAGTGCCCGAGAGCCGCTCAAGCACCGAAAGCGCGGCGGCGGCATATGCACGACTACCCAAGGCGCGCTCTTGACTCTTGCGCATCTTCACGGCCGAGACCGCTTCCATTGCATGGGTCACTGTGCCTGTCTTTTTGTAAGACTGAATTTTTATTTTTATGTTTTTGAGTGATGCCATGTGAATTGGCTTCTAGCGGCTAGCAAATAAAATTATTTCAATGAGAACAACTCCGCATGTGCGAGTTTGAATTCCTCCATCGCGTGATTGAGCTCTTTCTTGCTCTCTTCAGAGACAACACCTGAAGTCTGTATCTCCGCGAGTGTCTTTTGATGTTGACCATCCATGTATTGGATGAATTGTGTTTCGACTCCGGTTACGTTATTCACCGGCACATCAGCGAAGAATTTATGCGTTGCGGCGTAGAGGGCAGCGACTTGGTTTTGAAGTGGAATCGGCTGACCGTTCTTCTGCTTCAAGACTTCGACCATGCGCATGCCCGAAGCAATACGATCTGCTGTCTCTTTATCGAGATCTTGCGCGAACTGCATGAATGCTTCCAGATCTCGGAATTGCGCAAGTTCAAGCTTGAGGCCGCCGGCGACCGACTTCATTGCTTTCGTCTGCGCCGCTGAACCGACACGCGAGACCGAGATACCGACATCTATCGCGGGCAAGATGCCTTTGTTGAAGAGTGATGCGTCGAGGAAGATCTGACCGTCAGTGATGGAGATAACGTTGGTCGGGATGTATGCCGAGACGTCGCCTTCTTGCGTCTCGATGATGGGGAGTGCGGTGAGCGATCCACCGCCCTTCTCATCAGAGAGTCGTGCGGCACGTTCGAGCAAACGCGAATGCAAGTAGAAGATGTCGCCCGGGTATGCTTCGCGGCCCGGTGGACGACGGAGCAACAGGCTCAGCTGTCGATACGCGACTGCTTGCTTCGAGAGGTCGTCGTAGATGACGAGTACGTCTTGCCCGCGATCCATAAAAAACTCTCCGATCGCAGCTCCCGCAAACGGTGCGAGGAATTGGAGCGCTGCGGGAGCGGATGCGGGCGCATCGACGATGATGGTGTACTCGAGTGCGCCTGCCTCACGAAGTTGTTCGACGATGCGCGCGGTCTTGCTCTCCTTCTGACCGACCGCAACATAAATGCAGATCGGGCGCTTCTCAGCGGGTTCGTTGCGTTGATTGATGATGGTATCTATCGCGACGGTGGTCTTGCCGGTCGAGCGATCTCCGATGATGAGTTCACGCTGCCCGCGGCCAATGGGGATCATGGAGTCGATTGCCTTAATACCTGTCTGCAGTGGCACTGAGACCCCCTTGCGATCGATGACGCCCGAGGCTTGCCGCTCAACCTGCATCATCGTCACAGCTTTGAATGGTCCCTTGCCATCGATTGGCTCACCGAGCGCGTTCACCACGCGACCAAGGAGTTCATCGCCTGACGGCACCGAGAGAATCTTGCCCGTCGATTTGACCGTCATGCCTTCGCTGACGCGCGCTGAATCGCCCAAGATAGAGGCGCGCACACCATCTTCCTCAAGGTTCAAGATGAGCCCATAGAGCTCGGTCTCTTGCATCATCGCACTCTCGAGCGATTTCCCCTTCCCTTCTTCGAAGACGATGATTTCACTCATCACTGCCTTGGAGAGACCATCGATCGCAACGACGCCGTCGCCGACTGCAGTGACACGCCCGACGTGCTGCCCTTCATTTTTGGGCGCATATCCTTCGATCTCGCGAACAATCTTTTCTATGATTGATGAATCCATACAGTATGAGTGAACTTCGAATAATAATTATGCGTGCGTTGCAGCTCGATAGATCGCAAGCAGATGCCTCTTGTAACTCGCATCGATAAGTTGCTCCTGGCCTTCGAGTCGCCATCCACCGATGAGTGTCGTATCTACGCGGTTCTCTACTCTTTCTAGATCAAGCCCCGCATGGCTCGCTTCTTTGTGCGCTCTCGGTGCGTGCGCTTCGTCGGCAACCGTCAAGGTGAGTGCGGTGCGATTGGCGTCACGACGAGCGATGTGATCGAATGCCCATGCGATGCGCGGCATCAAGGCCGCGCGACCTTCACGCGTCAGCTTCTCGTGCATCGCGCGTATGGCGCCCGAAGGCTTCATGCCCTTCTTGATAACCATCCAGAGCGCCTGTGCGTATGCCTTTTCCATAAGATCTAGTGACTAGCTTCTAGTGGCCCCGCCACCGCCAAGACTAGGGCGGGCAAGTAGTATTTTCTCGGCGGCGAGCATCGCGGCGCGTGCCACTTCTCGCTCGCTCTCTTGGAGTGCCCTGCGCTTACTCTCTTCGGCGCGCGCTACAGCGTTCTTCATCAGTGCGTCGGCGCGCATCTGCGCAGCATTCATAATTTCATCACTCTTCTCATCAGCACGCATGCGCGCGGATGCGACGAGGCCTTCCGCTTCACGCGCAGCACTTCCGACAAGTCCTTCACCTTCTACTTTCGCATCGAGAAGACGCTGTTGCGCCGCTTCCGCCATGCGCATACCTTCGGCGATCTTTGCACGGCGATCATCGATCATCTTGATGACCGGACGATAGAGGAAGTATGAGAGCGCTGAGAGCAGCACGGCGAAATTGACTCCCTGGATGATGAGGAGTCGCCAGTCGATGCCGAATGCTGCGAAAAGTTGGTTCATAAATGCTTATTTAGATTGTGTAAAGTCATCAGGATGGATGAGGTGCGAGGCCGGACGAGATTTACAAACGAGGCGTATCCGATGATACGACGAGTGCAGTGAATCGAAGTCAAACGACGCAGCTCGCCATTCCTGGTGACCTTTACTAGACGAATTTGATGATGAATGAGACTACGATGGCTAGAATGCCGAGCGCCTCCGCAAAGACGATCGCGAGGATCATGTTGGAAACAATCTTACCGGAAGCATCTGGATTACGACCGATAGCATCCATCGCGCGACCACCAATAAGACCGATGCCAATAGCCGGTCCCATAACACCAAAGCCCGCGGCAATCGCCATGCCAATCAAACGTGCTGAATCAATATCCATAATTAAGTATGTACCTACGTTACGCGAATAAATTCCAATACATTATCGCCCCACTCTAGCACAAAATCATCCTGAATCCAGTCGCTTTAATGAGCTGCATGTGGATCGGTGATAGCGAGCTTAATGAAGAAGAGTGTGAGGAGCGCGAAGACCGCAGCTTGGACAAATCCGACGAAGACTTCAAAACCCATCAAGGGCACTGGTAAGATGTATGGCACGAAATAGCTCACCACGGCGATGAGAACTTCGCCAGCGAAAATATTGCCAAAAAGACGAAACGAGAACGAGACGAAACGCGAGAGCTCACTTACGAGCTCGATGAGGCCGACGAGGAAATTCAACGGTGACGTGAAATTAATGAATTTGCCGGTGTAGCGCCAAAAGCCGACCGCAAGGATGCCGAAGATTTCTATGGAGATCACCGAAATAATAGCAAGCGTGAGTGTCACGTTGAGATCGGTGTTGACTGAACGGAAGAGTGGGACGAACGAGCCATCGGGAGAGAAGAAGCCGACCGAGCCGATACCCGGCGTGAATTCGATGAGATTCGACATCGCGATAAAGAGAAATATCGTAATGAGCAGCGGAAACGCGCGACGCGACCACTTCTCACTCTCGAGCGTCTCTTTGATGAAGTCTTGAATGTAGATCACGAGCGATTCGATAAGGAGCTGAAATCGTCCGGGTGTATACGAGAGTCTACTGCGCAAGATGATCGCGAAGAGGATGAGGAGCGCAATGGCAACCCAACTCGTCACCAAGGTGTTGGTGATAGGAATTCCCCACAGACTCCCCAATGGCTCGGGAGCCAACATAACTGATATACCGCTCTGCATGGCGCTATCGTAGCATAGAGGTGGAGAAAACGCACCGCAAAAGCTCGATCGATACCCTGTATCACGGTAATGGGATCGTTATAGAGTCGTGAGGTTGTATCCTTTCGATGCGGCTTTAAGATTGCTCAATGATTACTCAACGTCGGGGGGATGAGGACGTTGTCGATGAGATAGACGATGCCGTTCTTGGCTTTTTACAAGGGATGGTTATGGGTGAAGCTTGTCCACTCCCTCAGATTGACAATGCGGGAAGATGCCTTATATAGTGATAGCACTAGACCTGAGCGGCATCCTATATGGGTGCCGTTCGTTTTTATTCGTTTTTTTCTTTGGAGAACTCTTTAAATTTAATTGATCTCCTTCAAGATCTCCCGCAGATACTCGAAGTCGAGAAACATATTTCCTGCGAATTGTTTTATCTCCTTTGCTGTTCGCGGACCGCGCGAGAGCACCAAAACCTCTTTATTATTGTTCCGTAAATACTTCAAAACAGGTAAGAAATCGCCGTCGCCTGAAAGCACAATCACGCGGTCGAATAAGTCCATTTGTGTCAGAAGCTGTAGCGCCATATCAACATCGCAGTTCGCTTTGCGTGATTCTTTACCGTCGCCATCCGTGTATATTTTCACTGGTTTGAGTACGAGCGAATAACCGAATGCGTCCAATTTTTTATAGAAGCGGGCACGTTTGTGATGTCTCTCTAGACGTTCTCTCTCTTCGGTATTCGTCCGTATAGTGGTTCCTTCCAAGAGCTTTGATAGATATTTCTCGAGTTCATATATGGATACACTCTCGGAAATAAGGTAATCGTACGGGAAGCCGTGAATTTCAACCCCGCCGAAGTAATATACGGATGATGTTTGATATTTCCTTTGTAGATATAAAAGGAGTTTCTGATAATCGATGCGCCATCCCAGCGATTTCTCGCCGCCATAGAAAAGGTTCGCTGCGTCGATATATACGAAAGTCCGCCTATTCAAAAGTGATAACCCCGACCCCATATGTGAAATGATTATATCACTGACCCGCCGCCGAGCGCAGGAATTCGTAGTTGTAGTTATTGATTCAACGTCGGGGGGATGAGGACGTTGTCGATGAGGTAGACGATGCCGTTCTTCCCCTTGTAGGCGTCGATGATTATCGCGCTGTTGATGAGCGGGATATCGCCAGCCCCGCGGTTGAAATTGATGGCGTCGCCAGAGAGCGATTGAACGGTGCCGGAGACCTGTGCCCACGGGTCGACGGCACGATCGGTGATAATGTGGTACGCAATAAGTTGCTTAACTGCTGCGGGAGAGAGACCCGATATCGATCCTGGCGGCAGCTCACTAAAGGCCTTGTCTGTTGGGACAAAGATCGTATACGGTCCGACACCTTTGATCCGTGCCGCAACGCCTGAGGTCGCCATAAGTGATGCGAATTCACTTGCACCTGGGAGATTCTCTGCGATAGCAACGACCATCTGCGTACTGCGGTCGACCGGCTTCGGAGGAAGCGTAGGAGACGGCGTGATAGGGGCTGACGTCGTTGCAGAAGTTGCCGCAATGGCCGCAGTAGTGGATGGTGCGCTGATCGCACTGATCTCAAAGAGCCACCAGAGGCCGAGGGCTCCGATTACTCCCAGTGCGATGATACCGATCCAAAGATCTCGCTGTTTGTCCATAATGATTCGTAATCAAAGATATGGGTCCGAATACAGAACCCCTGACCCCTTCGTGCAACGCGCACGTCGTCATGACTATTGTGAGTCAAGTGTACCACGCATGTGTCGTGAACTGACGCATCCTGTGGACATGGAATATACAGAGATCAGATCTCTGTAAATTCTGGGGATAACTCTTCCTTTGAAAACTCGTCAATTTTGAGAGATGTCAAGTCTTTGCTACTATTGCTCCGAAGGCCTCATCGTCTAACGGTTAGGACAGCGCCCTCTCACGGCGTAAATCGGGGTTCGATTCCCCGTGAGGTCACAAAAACGCGAGTGCCAAAAGAGAAACGGCCTCCGAAGAGGCCGCCTGCGACAGGGAGGAGATGTCGCAGAAAGTTACATCGCCTGACCGAGTTTTCCAGTCTCGCCGCGGCCGACTTCGTCCACGACGCGCTCCAGCCAGTCGGCCGCCGGGAATACGGCGCAGACCTGGCCTCCCTCGTCGAAAAGACCAAGAATCGCAGAACCGTCCGGTTCCCTGGCGAGGAACGCCTTGTCGCCCGGCGGCAATTCGCGGCTCGCCGGCGGAATGGCCATCCAGAAGGCGCGCACGAACTGGAATTGCTCCGGCGTGAGTTGAACCGTAGCTCCAACGGCGCGCACGTCGTCGATTCCGACGCACGCTCCTTGAGCGAGCGGAGCGAACAGCTCCTGCAGCGTTTTCGGCCTGCTCGGACTGATCGGCTTTTCCTCCACTGCATGAGCAAAACCTGCAAACGCGACTGCGGTAAGTAATCCCGCCGTGATCATGGCGAGAACTCTACCTCTTATTATCGTCATTGGAGTCTCCTTTAGACTTCCACACGAGGCGGGATGCCAAGCGCTATCTGAATGGTAGCAAGAACAGACAGTGACGCAAGTGTAGTGTTCACAGTCACCGGATCGAGAGTGTAGCCTTAATCCCCCGCCACCACAGGACAGCGCCCGTCGAAAACGGAATGGCGAAGAAAGCTAGTGTGTAGAGATCGAGACCTTCGGAATGATACACGAACGCAAGAAACGAAAGCAGCAGGAGAAAAATAATTGAGCTATTCAAGTGGATCCAGAAGAGCTTGTCGTGGGCTACACGATCTCCAAAAAGTACGCGACCTCGTATAGAAACGAGAACGATGGCGATCGCAAGCAGTGAGAGTAGCGGTTGCGACGCCACCAGTCCGTAGATAACAAGCGCCACACCTATGGGGGCAATCATACTCAAAGCAATATAGAGCGTACTTTTATGAAGCATCGCCCTATGATACACTGGCGGCCGCGCATCACAGGACAAGAAAGGTGTTACTGATGTTTTCTCCGCATGTTCTTCTGCTCTTTGGCTTTGGCAAATACATCGCCGCTGCTCTCGCTTGCACACTTCTTGTACAACTTCATTTCGTGCAAGAACGAGGAGGTGAAGTAGTTCGCCACAAAAATACACCCAATGAATTCAACGCCACATTGAAACACTATTTCTGGGTTGCTTCTTTTCTTCTGGTTTCAATCATCTTACTCGTATTGATTTCCTACTTGCGACGACACAGTGTCGATCCGTATGGCGGGAGTGTGCTCTGGAAATGTTGGATCGGCTTACATTTATTGCTCGATGCAATCTTCTCTGTAGTACTGATCGCAACATTATTCGAACGAATCGCACTCGGTGCTCGTCGGGCTGCCTTTCACCGATTCATGACATCATTACTCGTCTGGCTCTTTAGAGCGATTCTTCTGACGGGGATGACACTTCTGTGGGCCCTACAAATCGCGCCCATCGGATAATCTCAACAGATCAACTGAGCCTCGCGTAGTGAATGCGCGAGGCTCGAACTTTTCTTTACGTACTACTCCACTCCGACTCCTGCCGCACAAGAAGTTCTGCTGCACGCCCAGTCTCAGCCATGAGAGACAAGACCGCGCGTTCCATGCGGATGGATTGAGAGCCTTTGACGAGCACGATATCACCATGCTGTAATTCTTTTTCGAGTTCAAGGCCTGCTCTATCGGATTCGCCCTGTTCGTACGAACGAACACTCTCGTCGCTCATCCCCGCGTCGAGCGCTGCTTCGGCCATCAAGCGTGCGCGGAAGCCGACCGTGATGAGCATGTCGGCGCACGCTGCCGCACGCGTTCCCACTTCTTTGTGTGCGTCATTGGCATATTTGCCGAGTTCGAGCATATCGCCGAGTATTGCTATCTTGCGACCCGAAGTCGTAACCGCCCGCAGCGTATCGAGCGCGGCAAGTGCCGCGGCGGGAGAAGAGTTATACGTGTCATCGATGATGAGCGAGCCGCGCACACCGGCAATGAGTCGCATGCGCCCCGGTGGCGGCGACCAGGATGAAAGCCCCTTCGATGCCGATACGAGGTCGACACCAACGGTGTTTGAAACCGCAAATGCGGCGAGTGCTGCGTACACGCGAGGGATCCCGAGTGTCCCTAGTATCTCGACTGGTACGGACGAACCTGCATGATTGGCGCGGAAGTGTGTTCCCACTGGTTTGCCATTCTCGTATACGATGAGTTGATGCGATGCGAAGAAATCATTGTGCTCGTCAATGCCGAACGTGATAGTGCGTCCGCGAAAGTCAGTGTGCAGGTCGCTCAAATGCGGGTCGTCGCCGTTGATAACGAGCTTGCCGCCGGGTTTGAGGTGCTCGGCGAGCGTCTGCTTCTCGCGCAGCACTGCCTTCGGTGAATCGAAAAATTCGACATGCACCGGCGTCTCGGGGACCGCCGTGATAACAGCGACGTCCGGTCGGAGCCATCGCGCGATGCGTCGTATGTCGCCGGGACGGTCAGCACCGACTTCGAGCACCAACCATTGTGGATATTCACTGCCTCCTACCGCGACGACAAAGCCGCGGATGATGTTGAGAATCCAAACGAACGGATTATGCCAGCCATTCTCGAGGCCGAGTATTGCCAGGGGTACGCCGATATCGCTGTTGAAGCTCTTGTCGCTCTTGCGGATGTGGAGATAGGGAGAGAGCGAAGCAAAAATAGCATCTTTGGTAGTCGTCTTACCGACACTTCCCGTAACTGCGATTATTTTCGGACTATAGCGAGAGAGCGCCGCTCGTGCTTCCAATGTGAGTATTACGATAATAATTTTTTTAAAGACTTGCATGAATGTACTACTAGAAGATCGTCACTAGAAGCTGATTTCATCTATCTGGTGGGATGTTGTAATAGTTTATCAGATATTGCGCGAGCTGGTAGAACGGCATCGCCAAGGTGTCGGCAGCGTATTCCTGGCCTTTTGGTTTGTACGCATAGAGAAAGACGATAAAGCGGGGGTTGGTTGCGGGGAAGTACGCAAAGAATGAGTGTAAGTAGACTTGACCCGGAATATAACCGCCGGTCGATGGATCGGGGATCTGCGCCGTGCCAGTCTTTGCGGCTGCGGTGTAGTGCTCCATTTTTATTTTCCCGTGGAGTTCGTAGTCGTCATAGACCGTGCGCAACATGTTGGTCACCGTGAGTGCGGTCGACGGTTTCAATACCTGGGGTCCTTCGGTTGTTGGTACCGATCGCGTGATGCCGCTTTCATAACGGATCGCGGTCACGACGTGTGGATTGGGTAATTGACCGTTGTTGGCAAGTACTGAGAGTGCGCGAATCATTTCAATCGGCGATACCGTTATACCTTGCCCAAATGCAGCGGTATCAAAGTTGACGGCGGGACCTTGTCCATCGTCGAGATTGGTAAGATTACCAGTAACTTCTCCCGGTAAATCGATGCCGGTTTTGGTCCCGAGCCCATAGGCTTTCATGTAGCGCGTGAAGGTCGGGTAGCCCGTTTGTGTCGCAACCCACGAAGCGCCGACGTTGAGGGACTGGTTGAGAATGACCTGCACCGGTATGACACCACGAGGCTTGAAATCATAATTGCAAACCTTCGCATTGGAAACCGTGATGCACCCCGTGTCATCGTACGTCGTTGAAGTCGAGATAGCACCAGAATCGATACCAGCCGCCATGGTGAGGGGCTTCATGATAGAACCCATCTCGTAGCGCCCCGAGACGAGTGAATTCTGATAGACACCGGGGTCGGACGCGTTGCCGTAATTGTTTGGGTCGTATGAAGGATCCATCGCCATCGCATAGATCAGACCGGTATGCGGATCCATGATGATGCCGCCATCGAAAGTCGGCGAATACTGGCTCATGATATCGGCGAGCGTGCTCTCGAGCTCGTGTTGTACGTTGGGTTCTATCGACGTGACGATGGAACCGTGTGCCGCAGATGGATCGGTAGCGACGATATCTTCCATATTGGCGAATATCTCGGCGAAGGGATTGACGAAGAGGCCGGTTGATGATTGCGAAAGCGTGTCATCATATTGCTTCTCGAGTCCATATTCACCCGAACGAGTGGTGGATCCCGTATCGTAACCAACGAATCCCAGTACCTGTGCAGCCAAGGCACCACCGGGATATTCACGCCATTCATCCGGCGAGATGATGACCCCGGGGATATTGAGCTTCTGCACGAGAGCGGCTTGCGCATCTGAGAGATGGTCGCTGATGTCTACAAACGATGTCGATGCCGCCGCACTGGTCATGAAGGTGTTTTGGTCTATGGGCGTTATCGCATTGAGTCCTTTATAGGCGAGGGGCGGGTCGGTGAGGAGATGCGGGTTTATCGCTATCGAATAGCCTGACAGTGATACTGCCGCAGAGACGAGCCCGCCGTCTTTGGTCGTGAAGTAGATCTCGCCTCGACTTTGGGTGTCGGGATTAGTTTGTATGTATTGGGCTGTGCCCTCTTTTTTGTACGCTGCTCCATGAACGATCTGCACAAAATAGAGCCGCACAACCAATAGTGCCGCGATCAGAATAAAGAAACCGCCCAAGAGGCGGGTGCGGACAACGACGTTCGACTTCATGTCTGAATTATATACGGTTTTCGTCTCGCGTCTCCGCTATACCGACAGTCCCTAGTCTCGTTACATAGTTGGTGCTTTGTATTGGCGAGAGACCGATCGCAACAGCCGAGGTCGGCGATAGTGATTGTGAGAGTGAGAAATATTCCCCCTCAAGTGATCCGATGGATGCTTCAATAGCAGCCGTGTGGGAAGCAGCTTCTCTCGTCGCCATAATGTTGATGACCGACGAGGATACGAAATAGAGATACGAGCATGCGAGCACGATGAGCAGGGCGAGTACTATGCGCAACATAATACCCTCTGCCGGATACTCAATAGTGAGCGATGGGTAGGGTTTCGATACGGCGCTCAAGTTCAGACTCCCTTGAAATATCGAGGGCTTGTACTTGCTCACATTCATTTTGATGCTGCCTTTTTTCATACTGCTTTTTTCATACTCATAGATTCAAATCTTTTCAATAACGCGTGCTTTCGCGCTCCGTGCGCGCGGATTACTAACTACCTCCTTTCGGGTAGGCTTCTTCGGTGAACGTGTAATGCGCACTGCGCCTCCCGCTCGTTCCCACTCGAGAAATAATTCTTTCACGAGACGATCTTCGATGCTGTGGAAGGTAATGACCGCGATACGACCACCGGGTGCAAGGAGCTTCCATACACTCTTCAGTCCTTCCGTGAGCGCACCGAGTTCATCGTTGACCGCGATGCGCAAGGCCTGGAAGGTGCGCGTCGCCGGATGCAGGCGACCGGTGCGATATGCTGCGGGAACTGCCGACTTGATGACCGCCGCAAGTTCGTCGGCGCGTGTGAAGGGTCGTTCGCCGCGCCGCCTGACGATCGCTTGTGCGATGCGACGCGCGTAGCGTTCCTCTCCCCAACCGAAGATAATATCGGCGATAGATGACTCATCCCATTTGTTGACTATCGTGGCGGCGGTGAGCGTCCCCGTTCTTGGATTCTTCTCGAAGGTCATGAGAAGCGGTTCATCCGTAAGGAACGAGAATCCCCTGCCCGCATCGAGTTGGTATGCACTCCAGCCGAGATCGAAGAGTGCTTTGTCGATGTGAGTGATACCACGCGCCATGAGCTCTCGCTCGATGTACCTAAAATTTGCTTCTATAAAAAGTGTCTGTGGCGCAACTCCCTGCAGTGACACCTGTGCGCGTGCTAGAGCATCGAGATCAAGATCGAATCCCACGAATGCGCCCTCAGCACCCAACAGATCGGTGATCGCTTTCGCATGACCTGCACCGCCGAGGGTTGCATCGACAACGGTGTCGTTCGCTTGAATGGAAAGTTCATCTATCGCTTCCTGTAAAAGAACGGGTTGGTGACGTTTAATCGCCGATGACTCACCGGCTTCTGACGGCACCAAGTCGCTGGAGGATCCAATATGTCGCGTGCGCATGACGTATTTAGTACCTCCAACGACTCAGAGCAACCAGACTTTTATAGTGCACCGATCTCACCAAGCTTCTCTGCCATCGCGTCGACCTGACCCACGATGCGTTTCTTGTAGCTCTTCCACGTTGCCGCATCCCAGACTTCGACCCGGTCGGAGACTCCTGCGAATACAATCGTCTTCCCTAGTCCCGCAAATTCCTTCTGATGTTCTGGTATCAAGATGCGCCCGGCGGCATCAACTTCGACTTCGACCGCGCCCGAGAGAAGGAATCGGTTGAAACCGCGTGTATCAGCTTGGGCAAAGGAAAGCTTGTCGAGCTTCGCGGCGACCTTCTCCCACGCACTTCTCGAATAGACGAAGAGACAATTGTCTAAGCCGCGCGTCATTACCATCCGTTTGCCCAAGCCACTACGAAAGGCTTTTGGCAGTGAGACGCGCTTCTTCTCATCGAGTGTGTGTTCGTATTCGCCGATAAACATGAGCATTTTCTTAAATCCCACTTTTTCCCACTGGATTAGAGTATAAACCACTATACCCCACCGCACCGCACTATTCTACACAACTGGGGATAACGTGCCGATGAAAGAACGCCCCTATGGGAAAAGCCGGTTTGGAACCGGCTTATCATGCGACAATTGCAGTCGGAAAATTTAGTCGAGACTAAAGCCGAAGAGATACTCAAGTGAGTCAAGCGTACCCGGTACGATGTTGAATATTATTGGCAGAACGAAGAGAAAGAGTGCGAGTGGGAAGGATATCCATGCAATGACGATACCGAGCGTCGCCGAAGAAAGTGTGACCCCCGAGCGTATGCGTGCTTGACGCAAGAGGCGTGGTGAGACATTGGTCTCTATTTCATGCGACTGCACGGCGTATCGGAGAATGATAATGTTTGCAACGCTTATCAAAAGGATGTTGAGACCGTAGAGATCCGCAGCCAGTGGTGCGCCGAAGTATGTCCCCAAGACGCGCGCAGAAAACGGGATGAAAGAGATGAGCGCGAGGTAGAAAAGGTTGAGGAGCATCAGCTGCCGATTGATGGTTGTGGCGAAGTACGTATAGAAATAGTTGTGAGAGATCCAAAACATGGTGAGCACGAGAAAGCTCAAGAGAAATTCGGTCAGAAGCGGAAGGAGTGCTTGCAGCTCAATGAGAAGTGCTGCGTTAGTATGCGAGCCAGTGACCGTTGGAATAGTGATGTCGAAAACGATAAGGGTAAGTACGATCGCGAAGAGACCATCGGAGAGGTTTTCGAGACGGGACTTGTTGAGCATAGGACTATATTTAGTATGATTCTCTCATTTTCTGTTCTCATTTGCCAGTGGACTGCGTGTTCGAATCCTACTCAAGGGCAGTTGCATTTCGCTAGAGAATTTACCTTACGGCAACCTTGACGAAAATGTAATACGATTGTATCGTGCATCGAGATTAGTTTACCTAAATTCATCCCTGAATTAGGACACTCGTATTTTTAATAATTCCTGCCTTGAGACTCACCTCAAGCGCACTCCGGTATCCGAGGATCTTCCTCGGCTTCTCGTTGATAATACGACATGCATTGTTGATCTGCTTTTGCG
>DATKNP010000022.1:0-10957 GCA_035541295.1 Minisyncoccota bacterium | reverse complement strand
GTGATGATTGGTCTTCTGCGGCAGGTGTCGATTGGACGAAACCCCATCCGTTTACACTTGGAGGTAGTGTAGCAGCTGGTAACGGTAATTACGGACAAGTAACTATAGCAAGCCAGAGATGTGATCAAACTATACCAATCTTGTGCTGCAACTTCTGACCTCCGTAGGCTCCAATATATTTACCTTTCACTCTTTCAAATCCATCGAATCGTACGAGTGAAACGCTGTGCAAGCCTCGTGCCATATGGTATAGTCACCCGTGACAAATGGGATTCACGAAATATACATCGCAACGAGAAGTAGAACGCCTCCGGATGAACGAGGGCATTCGAGCGAAGGAACTGCGGATCATTGGACCGGAGGGTGAGAATTTTGGTGTGATGCAGCTACGCGATGCCCTCGAGAAAGCCGCAGAGCTCGGATACGACCTCATCGAGATCTCTCCCAACGCCAATCCGCCCGTCGCCAAAATAACCGATTACGGTCGCTTCAAGTACGAACAAAAGAAAAAGGATAAGGAGGTGAAGTCCAAAGTCCACATTTCCGAGACCAAAACTACCCAGGTGAAAATAGGCACCGGCGAGCGCGACATGCACATTAAGGCAAGTAAGACCGGCGTGTGGTTGCGTGAAGGTCACCGCGTCAAAGTCGACCTCTTCCTCTGGGGGCGCTACAAATATATGGAATTCGACTTCTTGAAGGAGCGCTTGGAGCGTTTTCTTGCAATAATCCCCGAATCGTATAAAATCGCAGACGAGATCAAGAAGAGCCCCAAAGGCCTCTCGGTCGTCCTAGAGGCTGATAAATCGAAGTCCGCCAAAGGCGGATCCGCCTCGACCGGAAAAGCTGCTCCGAAATCTTCTGCATCTCAGGATCAGGAAGTATCAAAAGACCATGAAAACCAATAAATCATTTACGAAACGTCTCCGCGTCAGCAAGCGCGGTAAGATCATCGCCCGCGTCCCGGGTCAAAACCATTTCAACGCCAAGGAATCAGGCTCCGGCCATGCGCGCCGTCAGCGCGCTGTCGGCTTCGCTATGAACCAAGAGAACCGCAGCCGATTCCTGCCCCGCTCAAATTAGTATATGTCACCCTCCTTCGCTAAAGCTTCGGAAGGGCAAGCGCGTCAAACCTTAATGAATAAATAAAAGAGTATGTCTAGAGTCAAACGAGGAGTTACCAAACTGAAGCGCCGCCGCAATGTACTTGCGCAGGTGAAGGGCTACCGTTTCGGTCGTTCGACCAAAGAGCGCGTCGCCAAGGAAGCCATCGCGCATGCCGGCCGCTACGCCTTCCGCGACCGCCGCACCAAGAAACGCCTCGCGCGCAACCTCTGGACCGTGCGCATCAACGCCGCCGCACGTACAATCGGTCCTGATGGAGGCTTCTCATACTCGAAATTCATGGGTGCACTCAAGAAAAGCAACATCACCCTCGACCGCAAGTCGCTCTCCGCACTTGCCAAAGACCACCCCGAAGCGTTCGAACGCTTGGTCAAGAGTGTTCAGGCATAAAATCCGACAAAGGTCGGGCTTTGGACGAATTTTACTTCTCCCACAAATCCCATACCGCTGCCGCGACGTTCGATGGCGTGCCGTAGAGCGGGTCGGTATGGATTTCTATAAAAGGAACTGTGTTGGCCTCAAGTATTCCCCATCGTTGCAGGTCGGGATCATGTGTGGCATCGGGAATAATAAGATCGAAACCGGCAAGCGGAATTTGTAAAAGTTGCGCCGTTTTTTCAACATACTGACGCAACTTCGAATGTATCTCATTCGGCATCTCATGTGTTTCTCCTCCCATGAGCCGGCCAGGAAGTCGCCCCACAATTACGCTGACACCTTCCGCGGGAATTGAGTCGAGCTCGTACTTTTGTCGACGAATATGTGCTTCGTTATCGCCGGTAAGAATGACGTCAGATATACGTTCCATCTTGTGAAGATTCTTATCCGCAACAAGCTCGCGTATTGTTCTCTTACCATCCCCCGTCACGTACGGTTGTCGTGATTCCAAAAATCCGACGAGCTTCCCATCGACGACAGTCGCGCGGCACAAATGTCCATTGAGATGCTCTTCGAAGAGCACGCAGCGACCGAGCTGTTGCGCCAATCTGAATGCTTTATCGAATTCATGTTCTGTCTGTACTAATGGGGTCGTATGACGCGAGTTGGATCCGAGACGCGGCTTCACGACGACCGGCAGTTGGAGCTTCTTGAACTGTTCGTGAGCGTGCGAAAGGTCAGTCGCCATGCCAGCAATTGCCGTAGGTATGTCATGCTCCTTGAGAAATTGTTTGAATAAAAATTTGTCATCGATGTAGGCACGGGAACGCGCTGCCATGCGCGGTGGTATCGGGAGACTCTCGAAGTATATCCAACTATCGTTAAGGTATGCCCGATATGAGTCGATGGGATTCCCAAAAAGTGCCAGTTGTTCCATCGGTATGCCGCGTCGTGTTGCCTCCTCCCATATCACACGGGTACGTTCCATTTCGACATATGTAGGATCTTTGAACGTCTTGCGTCCGTAGACCGCATGTAAGAGCCGTATCAAACGCGGCGTGAGAAGCGTAACGTTTACTTGAACGAATCTTGAAAGTTGTCCGAAAGGTTGCCAACGCTCTATAAATTGCATCCGATCATTCCCCCACGCGTCAATCGATTTGCTCACGTACATTAGGTGGTGATTAACCGGATAATCACCACAGGCCACACAGGTTACTTTCGTATCCGTCATAAAAGCTATAGTAGCAAAAACCCCTCGTATGAGGGGTTTTGCCTTATGTGTGTCCGCCGCCAAGTTTCATAGAGATATAGTGGTGACTTAGCTTATATACTTGAATCTTACCATGGCAAAGGTACCCATAATGGACCCTGTGGATATCAAAGAATGACGTCCGCATTTTTCCCAGTCCCCGACCAGCCGTCGTGGTTGTCGTAGACGAGGTTGAGCTCTGTCTTGATCTTCATGACCATTTCGATCAGCCGCTCGACGATCGCTTTCGGATCGGAATCGAAGATGATGTTCGGGTTGGGTCGGTGGGCGGAATCAATAATGAGCTTGATGAGCTCGTCGGTGTCCCACTTCCCTTCGAGGATACCCATCGGTCGATGGTCTTCATAGGCGACGGCAAATTCGTTTATGGTGCCTATCCTGCCCGGTCCCACGACCATGGCATCTGCGGCACGGACCAACAAGAGATCCCGTCCGGAATAGCCGAATCCGGTGTACATGACAACATCCATGTAATCACGGGGGAGCTTATAGACTTCAGCGTGCTCGCGCTCCGTCGCCGCAGGAGAGACTCCGATAGAGAACCCGCATTCGTCCTTCGCCCCCATCGCTGCGTACATCGGGAAACCCGTCGTCGCACCCGTGACGATGATAGCGCCGTGCCGCGCTATCTCACGTCCGAGTTCTTTGGCGATTTCAAATGCGTCGAGACCATTGTATGAGAGATCCGCTGAGCCCGAGACACCGATCTTCACGACGCCGTATCCATCAGGCAGGCGGCAAAAATTCTTCGGGACGTTGTTGTGATTGGGATGCAAAATTCTTTGTGACATCGTCGCCATAGTATACCATCGCGTAGATGCAAACTGGTACCTCGCGATGGGAATTACCAGTTAATGGTTACTGTCTCCTCTGCTCCGGGCACTTGCGCATCAACGCCGAGGAAATCGCGGATGCGTTGCGAAAGGAATAATTCTGATTTGGGTTCGCCCATAACGACATATATGTTTTCAAGCGTAGTGCCGGTATCTTCAACGAATTGTAAAAGCTCGTCCCGATCCTTATGCCCCGAATATCCTTCCAAGGAAGTAATCGCGGCGCGCACATCGACTGTCGCACCATCGATTGAGACCTGTTTCTGGCCATCTTGGATACGTCGCCCGAGCGAGCCGGGTGACTGATAGCCAACGAAGAGCACTGCGGCCTTCGGATCGGAGAGATAGCGTACTTCGTGTGCGCGGATGCGACCACCAGCGGACATTCCAGCGCCCGCGATGATGACTTTGGGATCTGGTGCATCATGGATTTCTTTTGATTGAGCGACATCTTTGATGACATGGAGGTTCTTGAAGGTAAATGGATCGCCTCCATGCTGGAAATGTGCACGGGCATCGGGATTCAAAAGATCGGCATACGTGCGGTAGACATCGGTGACGCGTATGGCGAGTGGTGCGTCGAGATAGACATCAATGGGCTTCATGCCCTGTTCGATCATTTTGTCTATTTCAAAGAGCAGTATCTGCGTGCGCTCGATCGAGAATGATGGAATGAGAAGCACTCCTGTGCGTTCTTGTGTCGCTTCAATAGCACCACGCAAGATGTCGGCGCGATTTTCTTTATCCTCATGCACACGATCGCCGTAGACACTTTCCATAACGAGATAGTTCGCACCTGCCGGACTTTCGGTGTCATTCAAGAGCGGCTCGGGAGAATTACCGAGGTCGCCCGTAAAAATGATGACGCGATCATTGCGAGCCTGCCCGTCCGTAGCTTCGCGAAGGCGGGTGAACTTCACCATCGCCGAACCGAGTATGTGTCCCGCGTCGAGGAATGCTACGCGGGCGCTGCCGATAGAAAACGACTCGTGGTAGTCATGCGTCTTCCACAAGCTCAAGGCTCGCGCTGCATCGTCTTTCTCATACAAGACGGTGCATCCGTGTTTTTCTGCCTCCGCATGCATTACCTGTATGGCATCATCGAACATAAGCGCTGAGAGATCTTTGGTCGCCGGTGTCGAATAGATGACGCCTTTGAAGCCGTCCTTCACAAGCTTCGGCACGCGGCCGATGTGGTCGGCATGCGCATGGGTGATGACAAGCGCGTCGATAGATGCCGGATCATACGCAAACGCCTTGCCATTCACATCATCGCAGACGTTTTCCCGCTCGAGGGCGCCGCAGTCGACTACTATTTTATTGTCTCCCGTATCCAAAAGAAAATTGGCGCCGGTCACTGTCCCCGCGCCACCGTAAAAAGTAATTGATGCCTGCTCGTTCACGCAGTTGATTTTAACACAAACGATCCGCCTAGTCGGCGGATCATTTGTTACAGCGGTGGTACAGATAAGCCTGACACTAAGGTCCAGGTGGGTTTCCTCAGTACAACAACCAAGGCTGCTGACGATTCGGAATCCCTAGTCTTACCAAGCAGGTTTATGCACCTACCGCTATACTCACTATAGCACAATCGTACTTAGCACCAGCGCAAACGTATCGTTCACATCGATGATTTGATCTCGAACGCGTGTTGGTTGGGGTTGTGGTTGGGGTGAAATGCAGTTGTGTGTATATGATTGCCCTTTATTTCATAGAGCGCGTGCGGACTCTCGCCATTGGGATGGAGCGGCGTGGAGTAGATCTTATTATCGCGTATCGCATAGACAGCTTTGACGTCCGGACGACCATTCTTCATCTCGAAGAGATGATTATTCTGCATGGCGAAGAGCGGCTTCGCGGTATGGAACGCTCCTGCATGCCCGTACGTGGTCTGGTGGATATATTGCATGCTGCAATTATATCACCGGGTGTTATTCGTCAATGCCGTAGCGTTTGTACTGGAAAATTGGTGAGTTGCCAAACCAATGTTTGATCTCATGTGCTGCTTCCTCAGGAGTTTCAGATGCGTGAAGGATGTTGGCAACGGCACGCTTCTCGCTGTTGGCGATAGCTGGTGAATCATTGGAGAAATCTCCACGCAACGTTCCCATGTCCGCAGCATACGGCATCGTCGGACCCGCGATCTTGCGAACCATATCAACTGCATGCACGCCCTGCACAACCATGCGCACCAAGGGTGCTGATGTCATGAATTCGAGGAGCCATTTGCGTACCAATTCGCCGATTTTCTTCGGATCATCAGTCCCTAATTCCTTGACTGCATCAATGCCGTATTTCTCGTAGGTTGCGAGGGTTTTATTGCCCAAGCGTTCCTTCCACGCCTCGTCCTTTGGATAATGATCATCGAGCATCTGATGTGTCGGCTCGAACATCTCAAGTGCGACGATTTTAAGATCGCGCTGTTCAAATCGCTTGATAACTTCACCGATGAGTCCCTTGCGGACACCATCCGGTTTGACTAAGACAAACGTCTTTTCTTCTTTTATTTTTTGCATGTTCGACACTCTACCATACCTTTGCTTTTATCAAAACCAATCCGTTCTTCTTATCTCAGTGATCAAGCACATATCCTAAAGCGGCGATACGTTCAAGGGAAAGTTCGAAGAAGTAGACCCAATGGTCAAGTCCGTGATCCTCGTTCCACGATTTCCAATTAGTGAAAATTTCAGAAGCTGACGCCCATGCCAAATCGAATGTTTCGTGTGCCTCGAGCTCTGTCGGCTGTGTCGCAGTGCTTTTTAGGACTACAAGGAAACAATGTGCATGCGCAACTCGATTCACATTTTTGAGCCGATTATGATAATGTGCAAGAGCTTCCGCAACGAATTCAATATGTCCGAAGTCATACAATCCACTCTCTTCCCGAACTTCGCGTAGAATCCCGTCTCGCATTTGTTCGTCATGTTCGACACCACCAGAAAAGAGCCTGAGGCGTCCGGATTCGCGTTCTTTTCCAACCGCGAACAAACCGGTCGTCGGTTCAAAAACAACCGCACACCCACCGTCACGTCGTTCTTCATTCTCGCGTACAGTCCCAAATTCTTTGATAGCCTGCGGTACCATGTTGCGGGCAGTCTAGCATATAACCACACTCGCAACCGAATAGCCTCAGCTAAATTACAGAGATCTGATCTATGTAAATTCTGGGGATAACTACAGAGATCTGATCTCTGGATGACTTTTGGTGAGGGTGTTGTGGAATGTTTTCCTTATTCCCTTATTGCCCGAAACGCTCGCGGATCTCTGCTTCGACCTCTTCGCGCGCTTTGCCGTAGGTCTGATACGACAGTTCTTTGAGATCAGCGGTATAGGTGTAATCGAAGCTCGGTGGCGGCAAGGTCTCGATAGTGAAGGGACGAGCGGGCGAACCATTAACGAGCAATGCACACACACCATGGTAGTTGGGAAGATTCTCAAGGTCTTTGGCGGTGAAGGTTGGGGCAAATTGCTTCTCCAAGAATTCTGCATCGGTCGTACCGATGCGCATCGCAACTTTGGTCCCGACATTGCCGATGACCGCATCGCGGATGTTCTCCTCGAGCTGTGCGATGAACTGATGCGCAATGGTGAGCGAGAGCTTGTATTTGCGAGCTTCGCTCAAGATGGTCGCAATCGAAGGTGTGGCGAAGTTTTGGAATTCGTCGATGTACAGGTAGAAGGTTGGAAGGTCTTTGCTGTGTGAATCAGAACGCGAGAATGCCGCTTGCAGAAATTTCGAAACGAGGACGAGGCCGAGAAGCGAGGTGTTGCGATCGCCGAGCTTGCCCTTCGATAGATTGGCAAGGAATATTTTCTTGCCGTCCATAACCTCGCGGAAGTTGAATGCGGAATGCTCTTGGGAAACGATGGGGCGCATGATGTCGTTGGCAAGGAAGACGTCGAACTTGCTCGAGATGTACGGCGTGATGTTCTCGAGCGACGCATCCCCTCCCGCGGCCTCCGCGATCTTGCGCCAGAATTGTACGATGACGGGATTGTTGCAGCGCGAGATCTTGAGATTGCGAAATTCAGTGTCAGCGAAGACACGCGGCACTTCCATGAAGGTGCAGCCTGATTCTGGATCTTCAAGTACAAGCTGTACCGCGTTGCGGTAATACTGCTCAAACATTGGTCCGAAGGCTTCGGGCACGTCCGAGTAGAGCTTGCGAAAGATACCGTACACTTCGTCGATGACGAAGGTTTTCATCTCTGGCTTGGAGCGGTCATACTCGAGCATGTTGAGACCCATCGGACGCGCGGTATAGGCCGGATCGAAGTAAATGACGTCTTGGATGCGCTCCGGTGGGATGGCCGCGAGAATGTCCTCGATGTCGACACCGTGCGGATCGATAAAGGCCACACCTTCGCCATTCTTGATATCCTGAATAATCATGTTTTTGATGAGACCGCTCTTGCCGGTCCCCGTCTGCCCGATGACGTACGCGTGGCGCAGGCGGTCGCTTGGCGCGAATCGCACGGGCGTCTCTGAAGCACCGTATTTGTTGATGCCTATTGTGATGCCATCACTCGGCATCTCGACCGGCGCGGGGGCTTGCTTGGCATACGACTTCTTGAACTCGCGGGAGGTCGTCACATGCTCGGCGGTGAAGTGGAAGAGTGAGGTTATCTCAGAAAGTGATAACGGCATCGAAAGCGAGCTATCGAATTCACGGAAGGTAAATGCGCGCAGGAATCCGCTAAGATTCCACTGCGAAACATGTTTGACTACGAAACGATTACCCGTCGCATCATCGAACTGCCCGAGTGAGCTTTCGATGTTTGCGAGGAGTTCTTTGGCACGTGCGTGCGTCGGTGCGGATGCGACGATCCGGATAGTCGAGGGAGCGATGCGATGCTTGATCTTGCGCCCCAACGCTTCGGAGGCAACACTGTCGGGTGCACGCTTCATGTCACGCTTTTCTCGCTCTTGATCGGTCTCATTCGGATGCATTACGACGTCGGCAACTTCGTGGATGAGCTCCCCAAAGGTTGTCTCGGGTACCTTCACTGCCTCTTCAAACGTCTTACCTTTCTCAAGCTCGCGCAACATCTTGCGATAATGGCGATTGTACCGGTCGCCTTCGTTGCCCACGACAATCTGCAGTGCGGCACCTTCGTCGTGCTTGGCAATCTTGGCGAATGCCGCGAGCACAATGTTGAGTGGGTCATGCTCGAATGATTCATACGTCTTGATGGGAAGTGCGGCATGTTCGGCAAGCGTCGCGTATGCGGCCGCGCTCTCACCGCCGAAGTTGAAGATGTTGTAATCGCCGCGATTCTCGGTGATGCGCGCATTCGAGAAAACCGACGCAATGAGACGCTCGGCCAACTCTTTGCGCGGACGTGGGACAGCGAGATAGAGCGAGGCTTCTTCAGTTCCCTGTGGTACTGCGATCTCAAGTGAGAATGATTCGTGCGGACCGATGAGGCTCATGAGTCCTGCATAGAGCTGCTCGGAGGACGAGAGGAGTGACTCAAGCTTTTTCTCTTGTCCGCCGTTCTCCCCGCTCGCATGTGCTTGTGGCGTCACCTCGAAGAGCACGAGCTCGAGCGCGCGACGAACCTTCTCGGGAGGTGCCATGCCACGGTCGGGCAATCCTTCGGCGATGTAGCGCACGAGCGCACGATGCAAATCATCTTCGAGATGCGGATTCTTCATACGCGAGACGACCGAGAGCGCATTACGAATCCCGTGCTCATGCACGACTTTGAGCAAACCATCTATTTGCTTGTCATGCGCCTCCGGGTCGAGCTTCAAGACTTGCCGCAGTGTCTCATGCTCGGGTAGTACGTACGCCTCATGCAGAATGCGCGCCGATGGGATGTCGGCATAGTGGCGAATCTCGCGCTTGGCCAAGCGGTCGCGCTCGAAGCGATTGTCCGGCGAGTCGATCTCGCGTTCCTTCTCTGCCACGCGCTCGCGCAAATAGGCGAGTTCTTCTTGCGGCGTCTTGAATTTTTCTTGTGATGTCGGCTTCGTGCGTTCCAACGTTGATGGCATGAGGAAATTATACCATCCGTATCTTAAGCCCTTCGAAGGGTACGGCGACGCATAACCAAGAGGCTGATAAAGATTACATCGACGACAGATACATAAAGTGGGAAGGCCACATTTGCGGTATTAAATGGATGAGCAGCTATAAGTGCTAGCGTATTTGCAATGATCAAGAGCGACCACGCCAGCAGTGATTCTGTAAAGGGCTCTCTGTAAGCTTTCACATAGGTAGGTATTCCTGCTGTCAGATCTGCCACAATCGAAATAAGAATAGCGAGAACTGGATCATTAATTAATTGCCAGATGATAATGGCACAGATGGCGAGTATCAAACAAATACCATCAACAAGTCCATACCTCGTATATCCGTACCCGAATAAGCAAAGTATAAGAACGAGGCAGGTACCAAATGTCATTACAATAGGAATAACGACTGACCATGAGGCTCCTGCGGCGAATTGTGCAGCAATAATAATGAGCTGGATGAGGGTCCAAAGTATCCATGACACAACGTTGGGGCGCACTTCGCCGTGAATCATCTCTTGAATGTAAGGGATGATGGAACAGGCCTGGACAATACCAGCTATAATACCGGCTATAGCATAGAAGCTCATAGTATTTACTCCTTCGTCAAAATCTCTGGCCCATTGGCGGTGATCATTACCGTGTGCTCGGCGTGCGCGCTGCGCGAGCCGTCCTTCGTGCGATAGGAGAAATTGTCACGGTCGACGTAGAGATCGCCCGTGCCCAAGGTCATCATGGGTTCTATCGCTATCACCATTCCCTCTTCGAGTAGTGATCCAGTGCGTGGCGAGCCGAAGTTGGGGACGTTGGGCATCTCGTGCACGGCGCGGCCGACGCCGTGACCGGCGAGATTCTTCGGGAAGCCGAAATTATATTTCTTCGCGATCTCCTCGACTGCATGGCCGATATCACCGGTCTTGTGGCCGAGCACAGCAGCTTTAATTCCTGTCGCAAGCGCTTCATACGTACCGCGCACAAGACGAATATCTTCTGCACTTCCCTTACCGGCAATAACGGTCACCGCATGGTCGGTGTAGAGTCCCTTGTGTCGAATACCGAAGTCGAGCGAAACCACATCGCCTTCCTGTATTTCATAGGCAAACGCTGGAGCATGGACTATGACGTCGTTCACCGAGAAGCACAGCCCCGTCGGGAATTTCTCGTTGTGCTTCCCCGACGGATACCCCATGAATGCCAATGTATCGCCATCTTTCTCAACCATCGCGCGTGCCTTCGCCTCGATGTCGAGCGCCTGTGCACCGGGCTTTACCATCGCGCTCAAAATCCGCACATGCCGCGCGAGCCGGCGACCACCTTCGCGTATATCTC
>DATKNP010000021.1:0-4348 GCA_035541295.1 Minisyncoccota bacterium | reverse complement strand
TGCGTGACGATTTTGCGAGCAAAATAGTCACGCAACGTTTGCAAACGTGTTCGTTCTTCTTTCCGTTCTCGTGCAACCAGTGCCAATGCTTCTGCAAAGCCTGCTGCGAGCGCGACGTTCTCTGTCCCCGCTCGTAGTCCTCGTTCTTGCCCACCGCCAAGCATAATCGGCGCAAGTGTTGCACGATCATTGAGATAGACACAACCGATACCGCGCGGTCCGTAGAGTTTGCCGGAATCGAGTGAGAGTATGTCAACGCCGAGTGAGTGGATGTTGCTTGCATCATAGAGTGACGCTTGTCCGGCATCGCTATGAAAGATGATTGATGTGCCATGATTTTTTTCGTGTGTGCGCAGGACACGTGCGATATGTGAGAGTAGTTGCATAGTTCCGATCTCGCCGTTGGCCCAGCCGATCGATATGAAGACCGTTTCAGGACGCAGGGCGCGAACAATCTTCGCTGGATCAATGAGGCCAGTTGGCTCGGGATCGACGAAGTCAACGCGTCCACCAAGTCGTTCTATTTCTGCGAAACATGCAAGTACTGATGGATGTTCGATGGAACTCACGATCCAATGTGTGCTTGATAAGATTTCTACCGAGGTCGAACCTCGGTCACCGAGGTTCGACCTCGGTGATTTTCGTTCAATCGCGCGCGCGAAGCCGAGGATGGCAAGATTATTCGCCTCGGTGCCGCCGGATGTGAAAATAAGTTCGCGTGCTTTGCAACCGAGGTGATGCGCGATACGCTCGCGCGAATCAGTCAGACTACGCATCGAAGCGACACCGTCGCCGTGAATGGCGCCCGGGTTGGCATAGAGGCGCATCGCATTTTCGAGAGCATACAGCGCCTCGGGTAAAACAGGCGTCGCGCTCGCATAATCGAGGTAGATGTGTTGGTTTGCAAGTGGCCATTTGCCTAAGAATCTCCACATTACCGTATTGTGACGCCAGACAGTCTTTTTGCAAAATCGTCAATTCCAAGCTATAATCCAACGACTTCAGAGTCATCTATGTTTCTCAAGACCCTGCATAGCATTCCGTATGTCAAAACCAGCACACAACTCAACAGAGCGTCCTCCCATCGTTGTGGTGATGGGTCATGTCGACCACGGTAAGTCCACACTGCTCGATTTCATCCGTAAGTCTAATGTCGTAGCAGGCGAAGCAGGCGGCATCACGCAACACGTCGCAGCGTACGAAGTCACGCATAAGGATAAGCACGTAACCTTCATCGACACACCAGGGCACGCTGCGTTCTCCGCTATCCGCGCGCGCGGTGCCAACGTCGCCGACATCGCGATTCTCGTCGTCGCCGCTGACGACGGTGTGAAAGCACAGACGCTCGAGGCACTCGCGCAGATTCGCGAAGCCAAGATCCCCTTCATCGTCGCGATCAATAAAGTAGATAAGCCCAACGCTGATATCGACCGCACACAACGAGCCCTCCTCGACCAAAACGTCTTTCTCGAGAAACTCGGCGGCGACGTGCCATGGGTCGCTATCTCGGCGAAGATCGGTACCGGTGTGGATGAATTGCTTGATCTTATCCTCTTGGTCGCGGAGCTTAACGAAATGAAGGCTGATGCATCTGCTCCCGCGAGCGGGTATGTCATCGAAGCACATCGTGACCAGAAACGCGGCATTGCAGCAACACTCATCATCACGAACGGGACACTCGAACATGGCATGGCAGTGCTCGCCGGCCGCGCAATAGCGCCTGTTCGCATCATGGAAGATCATACGGGCAAACGTCTCACGAGTGCTACGTTCTCAACTCCGGTAACACTCGTCGGCTTCGACGAACTTCCCACAGTCGGTGAGACGTTCACTGCCTTCCAAAACAAACGAGCATGTGAACAGGCGCGAGAGAAACTCGCATCGGCTCCCCGTTCGGCTGGTTCTGTCGCCGCGGTCACACCTGTCGGGTCAGACAAATTCTACCTGCCCGTCATCATCCGCGCGGATGCGAGTGGTTCACTCGAGGCAATAATCCACGAGGTCTCGACGATCGGTGATGAGCATGCAGCTATATCGATCGTACAATCTGGCATCGGTAATATCTCTGAGAACGACGTGAAGACCGCGATGGCAGGTGCTTCGCACGCCGTCCTCATCGGCTTCAACGTCTCGGTCGACCCGATAGCGGAGGCACTCGCCTTGCAGCATGGAGTCGCCATCGTCACATTCAATATCATCTATAAGCTCACCGAGCATCTTGAGGAACGCTTAGCCACACTCAAGCCGCGGCGGATGGTCGAGGAAGTAGCGGGTCGCGCGCGCGTCATTAAGCAATTCAGTTCGCAGAAGAAAATACACGTGGTCGGCGGCGGCGTGACGGAGGGCTTCATCGAGAAAGGCGGCGCGGTGCGCATCATTCGCCGCAAGCTTCCCATCGGCATGGGCAAAGTCCTCAATATGCAATCCAACAAACAGAACGTCGTGCGCGTCGAAGCGACGAGTGAGTTCGGTGCTCAAATAGAATCGAAGTTTGAAATAGCCGAGGGCGACATCATCGAGCAGGTCGTAATGACGAGTGTCTAACGATCAGATTAAAACTCCTAATCAAAACCTATGGCAAGCCGCCGACAGATACAAGTTTCCGAACTATTCACCAAGCTTGCGGGTGAGTTCTTCGCACGTGAGAGCAATGGCACCTCACTCATCACGGTGACACACGCCGATGTCTCCCCCGACCTGCGCAACGTGAAGATCTACTTTTCCGTACTCCCCGAATCATACGAGAAGCCGGCCTTGAACTTCGCCAAGCGCAGTCGCACGGAATTCCGCGAATACATCAAGGATCATGCTCGCCTACAATACCTACCCAACGTCGATTTTGAGATCGACCTTGGAGAAAAAAATCGTCAGCTCATCGACAACCTGACGCGCAAATAGCTATTGAGGCCTGGGCGGGAATCGAACCCGCGCATAAGAGTTTTGCAGACTCACGCGTTACCACTTCGCCACCAGGCCAACGCGTGTACTCTACCATAAAATTAGCGTAAGATTATTCGACGCCCTACTCAGCCAAGGCTTCGAAGGGCAAGGCCGGGATGATGAAATTGGTAGACATAGGGGACTTAAAATCCCCAGACCGCAAGGTCATGTGGGTTCGATTCCCACTCCCGGCACAAAGAAAAAAGAAAACGCGGCACATTGTGCCACGTTTGGTGCTCAAGGAAGATGCGGTTGGTTCTTCCGAAGCCTCTCCATTACTCCAGGCAATCGAGGCAGGAAAAGGTGTTCGCAGTATAAGTCGAGTCGTCTGTGGTATTCACCAGCGTTGGCTTCATTGAGAATCAAGATCTGCATGTCGAGCAACCTGCGCAGGTGGTTCAGTATGAACCTGCCGGTGATTCCATTACACCCTTCAAACGGATGCATGCAACGAAACTCATCGTGTGCTCTCCAACAAAATTCGCCACGGCTCTCCATTGGCGCGTTTTTAATCAGAGATAAACCCCTCCCAATTCTCTTAGTCCAATCTTCGATGTAGATTTCGAGACAATCAGCAGGCGGGACTTGTCCGATCAAACGCCATTCTGTGCCTCGTCGAAGTTTCTTCCTCTGATGGCCCATGAGAGTACTATTGATAATGACCGGATGGACGAATTTGGCAGGCTTAGCAAACAAGACGTCAGCAAGCAGCCGATGCCGGTCGGCCTCCTCCTTTCCATCTTCCCCATCATCAAAGGTCAGTCCACTGAGCGACATGTTCGCTGCAATGAACTCATCCCACACTTTAGACGCAGGTTTCTGTGACATTCCAAGACCTCCAGATAAAGACTCTTTGGTTGCTGTCTCTAACATACAGTAACTCGCTCCTATTCTCAAATCTCTTACTTTATTGTAGAATCCCCGATACACGCACCCATAGCTCAGCTGGTAGAGCAGTCGCCTCTTAAGCGAACGGTCGTTGGTTCGAATCCAACTGGGTGCACAAGACACGAATATCGGCATTTTTTGGGGTAAGTGCAAGCGGTTGATAGACTCTTTTGAATCGGAATTGAGCGATATTTTTGTTTTGCACACTTGCGTTCGAAAGTAACTTTTCGAGCATGTATCTTTTTTCGATGGGGTCAACATCCAAATACCGTTTTGAGGCCGTATTTCCTTCTAAAAATACCTCTTTAATCTGTTCGAAAGTAGCAATGGGTCTAACTGCATCTGAAGCCTCGATCTGCATTTGAAGTTCGACTCGTCTGTTCGCAATTTCGAACATTTTGACCTCATATAATTCCTTGCGAAGCGTCTTCCCGCTGTAGGCGTCAGTAAGCAGAGATTCCTTCTCGACGAGTTCGCCGAGCTCATTTTCAAGCGTCTGGTGGGCATGAGCGGCAAAGCT
>DATKNP010000020.1:0-50636 GCA_035541295.1 Minisyncoccota bacterium | reverse complement strand
TTAAATAGCGAGACTTTCCCAAAAGATATAAGAAAACTTGCTCAGGAAGTTGCCTGGGATGAAGACTTTGTTAAAATCGCTTCAGAAGGATTACTATCGGTTTTACTAGACGGAAAGATTGATGATGCAGCAATGACTAATTTACTTCACAAAGCATTCCTACAACGTATAGGCTATATAAAAAGAGATGGCTGGACCGAAACTTTTCGTGGAATATAAATTTTGAAAAACCGAACAGCTGTGCGGGATAGGGGAATCGGACTCCTGACTACAGTTTGGAAAACTGTCGTTTTGCCACTAAACTAATCCCGCCTCCGCTCGCTATAGCGAGCTACGGCGGGCAAGCCCGCTAAGTCGCTGAGTGAGTTTCCAAATCCTAACAAAATTTTTGAATCTTGACCAAGTTTTGTTTTTGATTCATATTTTAGTCTGCATGTCTTCACGACCACACTTTTTCATTATTGTCCTCGCTGGTGTCGTCATCATAGGTGCTGCCGCATATGCGGTATCTTTTGATCAAACTCACATTGTTGCGACGAGCACGACAACCAACACTCCCCTCACACAAACCGCTGCGACGGTCGAGCCAATTCCAATCACCATCGTGCATGGTGTGATCCAAACAGCGACCACAACGGCGACATCCTCCACTGCTATAGCATCTACCACATCATCAAAAAGTCCCATAATCAAGCGCAGTCACACAATACCAAAGTCTCAACCTGCTCCCGCCGCAACACATACTGATTCAACGACCCTTCCACAGGTAACTCGCATCGAGAACCCTTACAATACAAGTCCGGAATCCTTCGACACCGTCAACGTTGCCGCACGCGAGGCACTCGTCAATATTCTATGCATCTCCAAGACTGGTAGTGCCTCTGGCCTTGTTTCTGGTAGTGGTGTCATTATAGACCCGCGCGGTATCATACTCACCAATGCACATGTCGCACAATACGTGCTTCTCTCTCAGGATCCCGATGTCAACCTGCGATGCTTCATACGAACCGGTGCCCCCGCGAAGGACGAGTGGACGGCTCAGGTGCTCTATATCCCACCCGTATGGGTACAGGCGCATGCAGCGGAACTTAACGTGACTCACCCAACTGGTACCGGTGAGCATGATTATGCGCTCTTACTGGTGAACGGTATCGCACAAGGTGGATCATTGCCACGTGTATTCCCCTCTGTCCCGATTGACACGCGCGATGGCATTGGGTTTGTGGGAGATCAAGTTATCGGAGCTAGTTATCCCGCAGAATTCCTTAGTGGGATGATAGCAGAAAACGATCTCTACCCCGTCTCGTCGGTTAGTCCCATAGATCAGTTACTGACGTTCGGCACCACAACAGTGGACGTCGTTTCTATAGGCGGCGTCGTTGAGGCACAAGGTGGCTCGTCAGGAGGTGCTGTCCTTAATGCATGGGGCAGACTCATTGGGATTATAACGACAACGAGTGCGGCTTCAACGACTGCTGGGCGCGACTTGCGTGCACTGACACTCAGCTATATAAACCGTGATATAGCGCTACAGACTGGCTCTAATCTTAACGATTATCTCTCTAGTGATGTTGTTTCAGAGGCAGCAACTTTCAATGCCACTGTTGCCCCCGAACTCATACAGCATTATATCCCGGTGATTTCTCAATAACATTGTCGGGCTGCTGGGAATCGAACCCAGTCTACATGCTCCCAAAGCATGCGTACTACCGGTATACGACAGCCCGCGACTTGCGAATAGTAGCACAGATTGCGGATCTTTATGAATGTCCTTAATGATGTCCTTTAAAAAAGTTCATAATACTTGCTCAAATAGCCGACAACGTGCCTTTCTTGTTACTGTATTAAGAAAAACCCCAACGACATCGACTTGGTATTCCCTACTATCTCGAGTGCCGTTCATGTACAGCTCTGCAGTACGGGCAATCCTATGAAGCTTTGCCGGATGTACTTGCTCTTCTGGTCGGTAATCTGGCATTTCACGTGAAATGTCGGTAATGTTTTCATGTGAAAGCGTCTTGACCTCCACAAATCGGACGACACCATTTTTCTCAGCAATAATATCAATCTCACCCCACGGCTTCCGATAATTGCGCTCAATGATCCTAAATCCTTTCCTTTGCAGAAATTCTGCCGCAACCGACTCGCCAATACGTCCAACCTCTTTTCTTTTTTTATCATTGATCACCATAGACCCCTTTCAAATAATTGTACCAGAATCCAGGGCTATCGAAAAACATTTCACGTGAAATATGTTTCTTAAGAAACATAACATTTACATGCTTTTTAAGGCACGCGCGGCTTTCAGGTCATCAAAGACGTCTATGGAGCGTCCTTTATCCACATATCCCCTTAGTTTTCCACAGTTTGCCTCAAATTCTCTCGTATTGAGGGGTTTCGTAAGAGATTTTGAATTTAAGATGTCCTCTACAAGAGTTTATGTCCTAGATTGCTAGACTGATTGTGCGGGCAGGGAGAATCGAACTCCCGTCTGCGCCTTGGCAAGGCGCCGTTCTACCACTAAACCATGCCCGCCTTCGCTCGCCGTAGCGAACTTCGGCGGGCAAAGCCCGCTGGAGTCGCAAAGGAGAGTACCGGTGGATTATACATTAACAATGAGCGCAATCAATTCTGTGCTCTCGGAGGGATTCGAACCCCCAATAACAGTTCCGAAGACTGTCGTGATATCCGTTTCACTACGAGAGCGCTCGTGTTGAATCATACTATTGATTCGCCCATACACAATGAATAGACTACAATAGACGGATGGAATCTGTTCGTCTCACCGTCCCACCAGAGATTATGCGGGTCACCGAGACCTTGAAAGACGCCGGTTTTGAAGCATATCTCGTTGGTGGCTGTGTTCGTGATCTTCTTGTTTCACGTGAACCAAAAGATTGGGATGTCACGACAAATGCAACACCGGAGGATATTCAGAGTCTTTTTGTTGAAACATTTTATGAAAATACCTACGGAACGGTTGGCGTTGTCACGAGTTCAGAAGATCCCCGATTGAAGGTTGTAGAAGTAACTCCGTACCGTATCGAGTCTGGATATTCTAATGCACGCCACCCTGACGAAGTTCGCTTCAGTACTGACCTTACGGACGATCTGAAACGTCGCGATTTTACGATAAATGCAATAGCCTATGACCCGAACTCTGGTGAACTCGTCGACCTACACAATGGCAAGGAAGACCTCGCGCGACGGGTCATTGCTGCGGTAGGCGATCCTCATGAACGTTTCGAAGAAGATGCGCTCCGCATGCTGCGAGCCATCAGACTTGCTGCGGAACTTGATTTTGCCATTGAAGCCCAGACGGCATCCGGGATCGTCGGCAACGCGTCGCAGCTCGCAAAAATCTCCAAGGAACGCATCCGTGATGAGCTGGTTCGTACCCTTATGACCCCGCGTCCCATGCAAGCAATTTATGTGGCTCAAAAGCTTGGTATATTGAAATATGTGTTGCCGAAAATAGAGGATGGTATTGGTATTGACCAGAATCAGGCACATTCGTTCGACGTCTTTGAGCATCTATTGCGTTCGCTCCAGTGTGCCGCGGATAAGGGCTGGTCACTTGAGGTTCGTTTGGCGGCACTCTTACATGATGTGGGGAAACCCGCGACCCGTGTATGGTCGAACGAAAAGAAAGACTGGACCTTCTATAACCATGAGGTTGTGGGTGCGCGAATGGCCAAAGCTATACTGCGTGACCTTAAATTCCCCAAGGAAACAATCGATCATGTTAGTTCACTTATTCGCTGGCACATGTTCTTCTCCGATCCTGATACGGTGACCCTGAGCGCCGTGCGTCGCATCATCACCAATGTTGGGAAAGAACATATTATGGAACTCCTTGATCTACGTATCTGCGATCGCATCGGCACCGGGCGCCCAAAGGAGCAGCCATTCCGATTGCGCAAATATATGTCGATGGTTGATGAGGCACTGCGCGACCCGATATCAGTCAGTATGCTTAAGATAGACGGCTTACGGGTGATTGAATTGGGAGAAGGGGCTGGTCCCCGGATTGGTTGGATTCTCCATGCATTGCTCGAGGAAGTACTTGATGATCCGAAGAAAAATACGTCTGAATATCTTGAAAAGAGGGCTTCTTTCCTTATTAAAATGTCCGATGCTGAACTCAAAAAAATAGGGGAGCAGGGCAGAGAACGCAAGGTGGAAGAAGATGAATTCGCGGTGCAAAAATTACGCGAAAAGCATCACGTAAGTTAGGACGACGATCGACAACAAAAGAAAAAACCGCCAGACCTGGCAACCCAGTTTTTCTTTTGTAGGTTGCCGTCGTCTGACGGCTTTTATGAGAATTCCTGTTCCAATTGAAAGAACGCGAAATATCTTTTGACAATACTTTTGAATCCAATACGGATTGCAGAGGCAACCGTTATAATTTGAAGTGTGAAAAGTATTGTACGTATGTATCTCGTTGCTGAATTGCAACGTAGAATTCTCGAAGAACGACTAGGTGTCAGATTAACTCTCTATAGGACAATGTAAAGGACATATGTGTGGATAACTCTTGTCCTTTATAAATCGATATCTATTGAGATGGGGCAGTGGTCAGAACCGAGGATATGCGGGTGAATGTGCGCAGATGTTACACGCGAAACAATTGCTTTGCTGACAAAGAGGTAATCGATACGCCAGCCTATATTACGATCGCGTGCCGCACGCCAGGGGCTCCACCACGTATAGTGACCTTTGCCTTGGTGAAACTTCCTGAATGTATCGACAAAACCTGCTTGCAATACTTTGTCGATACCTTCTCGCTCTTCTTTGGTAAACCCGTGCTCGCCATCATTTTCCTTCGGATTTGCAAGATCGTCTTCGGTGTGAGCGACGTTGAGGTCACCACAAAATATGATTGGCTTGTGCTTCTCCAACTCTTTGCAATAGGCGAGAAATGCAGGGTCCCAGTGCTTATAACGCATCGGTAGTCGCGAGAGATCGCCCTTCGAATTCGGCGTGTACACATCGACAATATAATAGCGATCAAACTCAAGGGTTATGAGACGCCCTTCAGCGTTGAGATCACCATACCCGTCTTGTAATGCAAATCGTTTCACAATTTCTTCCGGGAAATCAAACGTGACAGAGAGCGGCTTGTGCTTCGTGAAGATTGCCGTACCGCTATATCCCTTCTTTTGAGCCGAGTTCCAGTATTCTTCGTAACCAATGAGATCTATCTCGCTCTCGTGTTCAAGCGCCTTGGTCTCTTGTAAACAGAGGATATCGGGCTTGAGCTTCTCGATCATTGGCTCAAAAAGGCCTTTCTTGTGGACTGCGCGGATGCCATTGACGTTCCACGAGACGATTCTCATGCTTCGAAAGATACCATATGCAGGAGCTCGGCCTTAGTGGCGACGTTTACCATGAAAAGCTTTGTGTACTTCAAGGAGGTGTTTGTCGGTCACATGTGTGTACACCTGAGTTGTCGCGATGTTTGCATGTCCGAGCAGTGCTTGAACAGAGCGTAGATCGGCGCCATTCTCGAGGAGATCGGTTGCGAAGGAATGACGAATGATGTGTGGCGTGACCTTGCGCGTGATGCCAGCCTTTACTGCATACCGCTTCACGAGGCGTTCGACCGAACGGGGAGTGAGACGTGGCAAATCCTTCGATCCTTTCTTGTTACTCATACCATAACCCACGAAGAGTGCATCGCTCATGTCGGCGCGCTTCTCCAGATACGCACGAACTGCTTTTTTTGCTGATTCAGAGAGAAAAACTACCCGTATCTTCTCACCTTTGCCACGTATTGAGAATTGATCGCGAGAAAGGTCAAGATCCTGATTCAAACTACAGAGTTCCGATACGCGCAGTCCTGTGGAGAAGAAGAGCTCAAGAACGGCTTTATCTCTCAGTGCCGTAAGGGTATCGCCCTTTGGTCCATTCATTAGTCGATCCAATTCATCACTAGAAATAAGGTCGAGATCGCGGCCGCCAACCTTGGCGAGCTCGATGCGCTCGGGATTGAGCGAGTCGACATCGCGCTTGCGCATAAACTTGAGGAACGCGCGTAATGCTATGAGGTGGTAATTTTGGGTGTTCTTCTTCATCGTGCCCGAGGTGCCAGTGGAGCGGTTGAGTGCGATGCGAAACTCGCGCACCAGAGTCTCGCTGATATCTCTAGGCTTTGTTACTTTGGCAAAGGTGAGGAAGCGCGTGAGGTAGCGATCATAATTCTCGACCGTCTTCACCGATCGACCTTTCTCGATCTCTACATATTCGAGAAATTGACTCTTCAAATCTTTGAGCGTTGCAGGCACACACCTATTGTATCAAAAAATGGAGATATATTGTGCGACGTTTGATCCCTTACTCTCATTACACACTGAAAGATGCGGGAATGCTGTATAATGAATGCTACGTGACACATCAAAAACATTATTAACAATTGATAACTCATTTATGTCTTTACATACGAGCGTTGGTTTTAGCGATGGGGAGGATTCGTATTCGGTCGGAGTGAATGCCGCACAAGATGCACTCAACAAACTCGGCGCAAACGTGCCCGATGCGGTTATGGTCTTTGCGTCGGTCAAATATGATCAAGAAAAAGTGCTCGCGGGTATTCGTTCGGTGACCGATGGCGCACTTCTCGTTGGCGCATCGACGGCAGGAGAGATCGCGACGATAGGACCGCTCAAAAAGCATTCTGTCGTGGTCATGCTGTTCAGGTCGGACACGGTCAAGTTCTATGCAGCCGTTGGTGAAGGAGTCGCAGCGAATGCACGTGCAGCGGGCAAGGTCGCGGCCGATAACACAAAGTCCCAAACGAGCGGAGTGGAACTGAAGGCGTTCTTGATGTTTCCGGATGTTCTTGTCGGCAATGGTGCGGAAATCGTACGCGGTGTGCAAGATTCGCTCGGTGAACATTTCCCGGTCATCGGAGGCGCGGCGGGGGATGATTTTAAATTCCAGAAGACGTATCAATATTTGAATGACAAGCTGTATTCGGGGACAGTTGTTGGACTCGGCATGACCGGAGATTTCAAGATCGGGGTCGGTGTGAAGCATGGATGGATTCCTGTCGGGGTTCCCCAGAAAGTCACAAGATCTGCTGGTTCAGTATTGCATGAGCTCGACGGGAAGCCGGCGATCTCCATTTACGAAGATTATTTCGGTCTCGAGGAAGCGAAGCAGCTGCGCACCGAGACGCTGGCGAAGCTCGCCATCACCTACCCATTGGGAATGAAAGTTGCAGACAGCGATGAAATGCTCATCCGTGATCCATTCTCTGTCGATGAACATGGGTCGATAACGTGCGCTGCTGAGATTCCTGAAGGTGCTGAAATACAACTCATGGTCGGTAGCCGCGAAGAAGCTGTGAAGGTGGCCAAGGCTGCGGCAGATAATGCACGTGCACAACTCGATGGCTCAGCCCCGAAAGCTATCATTATATTCAACTGCATAGCGCGCAATAAATTGTTTGGTGAACGCGCGGGAGAAGAAATCTCCACGATCCAAGAATCGCTCGGTGCTGATGTCCCCTTGATTGGCTTTTATACCTACGGTGAACAAGCTCCCTTAGGGGGAGAGGTTCGAAACATCGAAAAATGCAATCCGGCCTTTCACAATGAGACAGTCGTTATCTGTGTATTGGCCGAATAATAAAAGTACCGAAAATCAAATAGCATGAGTATGATGGACGAGCAGCAACGATTCGATCCCACCGTGGGAAACAGCTCTGAAGCAGGACTCCACAATGCTACGGCACTCGATATCGAAAAAATCATCGAGCAACAAAAGGTAAGTGCGAGACTCCTCATTCGTCGTGACCTTGAACTTTCTCGAGCAAACGAGCGTTTACGCGCTTTGGATCAAATGAAGACTGATTTCGTTTCTGTGGCCACCCACCAATTGCGCACCCCACTCTCTGCTATCAAATGGACTTTGAGTATGGTGCTCAAGGGTGATGTAGGCACGCTCACGAACGAGCAGCAAGAACTGCTGACGAAAGCATATGAGAGCAATAATCGTATGGCCGCGCTTTTGAACGACATGCTCATCTCGGACCAGATAGAATCGGGGGGATTCCAATTCTCCGGTCAAAACTCCACTGTGACCAACATACTTGAAGAGCTCATTATCGAGATGTATCCCGCGGCAGAAAAGAGAAATATCCACATAGAACTCAAACAACCGGATCAAAAGCTCCCGGCAGTGTGTATAGACCCGGCACATTTGCGAGCCGTGCTTCAAAACTTACTCGAAAACGCAGTACGCTACTCGAAGCCATCGGGGAGGATATTGATTGAACTATCTGAAAACGGGGGCATGGTCTCGATTGTGGTTGCCGATAACGGTATTGGTATTCCAGAGACTGAGAAATCACACTTATTTCAACGATTTTTCCGTGCGCCCAACGCAATCAAGATGGAAACTGATGGCTCAGGATTGGGATTATTCATCACCAAATCGATCGTTGAGCGCAACCGCGGGACGATTCGTTTTGAGAGCAAGGAAAATGAGGGGACGACCTTCTTTATCACCTTACCTGCCGCAGTATCAGCACCATCACCAAAGCAGCAATGAGGTATACTGTTGGTATATAATATATGCTATGAGTGGCAAAATTCTCCTTATCGAAGATGAAAAATTTCTTGCGGATGTCCTTTCGCAAAAGTTGCGGCATGAAGGTTATGATGTGACGTTGACGCAAGATGGTGCCGAGGGTTTGCGACTTATGCGCGCGCTGAAGCCCGACCTCATACTGCTCGATATCATTCTACCGACTATGAGTGGGTACGAGATCTTGGAGGCGCGCCACACAGATCCTGCACTCATGAATATCCCAGTAATCGTCATCTCCAATTCGGGACAACCGGTTGAAATCACCCGCGTGCTCGCACTCGGTGTGCGTGACTATCTGATCAAGGTACAGCTCGAACCTGAAGAGGTATTGGAAAAGGTTCGCCAATATCTTCAAGAAGTCGTGCCGAAACTAGGGACCGCTCGACTCGAAGGAAAGAAAGTTATGAGCATCGAGGATGACACGTTTTTGCGGGATATTTTGGGTGGCAAGCTCATACGTGAAGGGGCTGTATTGATTAAACTTAAATCCGGTGAGGAAGCACTCAAGCTGTTCGAAACGGAACACCCTGACGTCATTCTCCTCGATCTCATACTCCCGGGAATGAATGGCTTTGACATCCTGAAATTAATGAAAGAAAATCCTCAGAGTAAGGACATTCCCGTCATCGTGCTCTCGAATCTTGGACAGACAGCTGACATCGAACGTCTAGAGAAACTTGGCGCAACGAGACACCTCATCAAAGCAGAGCACGACCCTGATGAGATTATCGACATTATTGTGAGCGTTTTGAAAACAAGTGATTCGAAAAGCTAGGATGGCCAGGGCTTGTCTAATTTTAACGGCATGGTATGATGTCGATGCTGTTCTTTGACTACTCCTGTGTGTTCCTTTGGTGTTTACTCGGTGTTTCCCTAGTGTTCACCTGAGCGAAAAGTGCTTATCTTTCGACCGTATGAGTACTTTTTGCTCAGGTGAATTACCTTGGCACTCATGCTCTGGAGGTATAAGACATGTTGAAATTCCGACTTCTAACAGCGGCTGCGGCGGGTATTCTGCTCGCATCGGCGATAACCAGCATTCCAGCGAATGCCGGAATCACGTATCTCACCTATGGAGTGGAGGCTACGGGGCCAGACGCTTCACTCGAAGCCACTATCATCACTAGGTCGACAGACAACATTATAATCGGCTTCGTCGGGTCTTTTGAACTGACGAGCTTGGGTTTCTCAGAGAACTTCATCCCCTTGGCCCCCGGCACCTTCGGGAACGACAATACGTTCGCTGCGGGATCGTTCGATTCACAGGGTGCCGGTTTCTTTGACTTCGGCGAGGATTGGAACGTCAGCTGTCAATCGAGCGGCCAATGCTTCGTGGCAGGGCAATTCGAACCATTCCCATTCCCCGTCAATGTCACCACGACATTGCTGGGAACCCAGTACGGCGGCAACGCCATCCCCGAACCCTCGACCTGGGAGATGATGATCGTCGGCTTCGCCGGCCTCGGCTTTGCCGGCTATCGAAGAGCACGGGCTCTTCCAGTCAGGGTCTGAATTTCAGACCGCACCTTAACTCGGACTCGCTTCCTTCACTGGAGGCGAGTCTTATTCTTTTTATATATTTCATAATTTTCGTGATAGTCGAAGTCTTTACATGAGCTGGTTCATTTCGAGATATCCACACCTCCTAAAGGTTGCAGATTCTCGTGGAGACGCGTATGCTGTCGTAATGAATACAAAAGTGATGATTATCGGTATTGTGCTGCTCATTCTAGTGGCTGGTGGTGTTTATTTCCTCGTTAGTAATCCGCTCGGATCGACATCGACGACAGCTTCAACAAGCAGCACGCAAACGACCCAACAAGCTACAACGACGGAGTCGAACACGAGCTCACAGGTCCAGGCACAAGATGTTACCGTAGGCACGGGAGCAAAGGCGATACCAGGATCGACCGTCTCGGTCTTGTATGTTGGTTATCTCGGTAGTATTTCTACCAGCACTATCTTCGATAGTTCTGCAGCTCATGGCAATCAACCCCTTAGTTTCGAACTTGGCTCACAAAACTTGATCGCCGGATTTCAGATTGGCGTCAACGG
Organism: Minisyncoccota bacterium; assembly: GCA_035541295.1. Taxonomy (GTDB): domain Bacteria; phylum Patescibacteriota; class Minisyncoccia; order Phycocordibacterales; family UBA2100; genus UBA10103. The sequence continues at coordinate 39,983 of DATKNP010000020.1, read as the reverse complement.
TATGAAGGTCGGCGGTGAGCGTCTCATGGCAATACCACCTTCGCTTGGCTACGGCACCACTGATGTGAAAGATGCGGATGGCAAAGTGGTAATTCCAGCCGGATCCACTATTATCTTCGACGTGAAGCTGGTAAACGTCCAAGCTCCAACGACGACCACACCCACAAGCGCTACAAATACCACAAAGTCGAAGTAAAACGGCTTCTGGGGCGGGTATTGCAAAAGCATGAGGTTCGTGCTACGATGCTTGCATGCTTACGAAACGGAAAAAATTGAACGAGGTCAGCAAAGTTCAGCGCCACGACGCCGATACAGGCTCTCCTGAGGTGCAAATCGCCCTTTTGACACGCCGTATCGAGGAACTTTCTGTTCACCTGACGAAAAATAACAAGGACAAACACTCGCGTCGGGGACTCTTAGGCCTCGTTGCCGACCGACGCAAGCATTTGAAGTACCTCGAATCAAGCAACAAGCGCGCCTACGGTACGCTCGTCAAGAAGCTCGGTCTCAAGAAATAGCACGGGGCTCTACGGCCGATTTCTTTTTGCATCTCGTGGATGGTATTCTGTACGCAGTAGATTTTTATAATGGTTATCGCATTTCATTAACAACTAGTCCCAAGTGGCTAGTAACTATTTTATGGCTATATTTAAACATCCAGAACAACGTGTCGGCGTTTTTATCGACACACAAAACCTCTATCACAGTGCGAAAAATATCTATCACGCACGCGTCAACTTCGGCAATGTGCTCAAAGACTCAGTCGGGGATCGACGCCTCATCCGTGCCCGCGCGTACATGGTGACGACAGAAACCGGTGAGGAATCAGCATTTCTCGAAGCGCTTACCAAGATGGGCATCGAGCCCAAGACCAAAGACCTCCAGATCTTCTATGGTGGCGCCAAGAAAGCTGATTGGGACGTCGGGCTCGCGGTCGACGCGATAACTGCATCTCCCAAACTCGACACCGTTATACTCTTCACCGGTGACGGCGACTTCATTCCACTCGTCGAATACTTGCAGATCCACGGCGGCTGCCAGGTGGAAGTGGTCTCCTTCGGCCGCTCGACCTCGGGCAAGCTCAAAGAAGCCGCCGACCACTTCCTCGACCTCGACCTCGACCCGAAGCGCTACCTCATCAACTATCGCGGCGGTCGTCGCTCCACGCGCGCCCACTCTGACGATGCCGAGATCTCCGCGCCGGAGGATTCGATCGCGTAATTACTACGCAATGAATTTCTAGTTTTTGACGTGCTTAGCACCGGCACCCTAGCGCCAGTCACCAACGTCGTCCCAGACTCTCAGTAAAGATGATATTATTTCGGCATGGTTTATGAGCAAGGGAGTTCAAAAGGAATCAAGTGGAACGAGATAACGTGGTACTCACGATTAGGAGCCATAATTCTTCTTCTAGGTATCATACCCGCTCTGAGTTTTTATATAGGAACGCAGTATCAATCAACCCTGAATATTCAATCAACAAATCAATCGCTGCAAAAAGAACTATCCGCAAAAACCGCTACTCAAATCCCGAGCAAGGTCATCACTCTTCCGATAGGTGGGACTCAGGATAGTCTTACTCTAAATTCCATCGACTTTTCAGGACAATCTGCTTCAGTGACTGAATTCCTCTTTTGCGATACTTGTTTGAATAACAGTATTCCACCAAAGACCTTTACCCTTACCCTCAATGATCGATTGGAAAATCCCCTCGGAGGAGACCTCGGCTTTGTTACTCTTACATCGCTCTCCTCATCTACGGCGACTATTGTTATCTCAAATCCTTACTTGACGGAAACGTCTAGCCAGTATTCTGCGCAAGATAATCATGATCTTTGTTCGCCTAGAACGGTAAATGCGGCCGAAAACACAGGCGACTTCACGGCATATAAGATAACAGGGACGGCACCGTATATTTGTCAGGATGGAATGAATATTCTTGCAATATATTCAAAGACAAATGTTTGCTTGATCGTTAATAGTGAACGAAGAATTGAACTGAATGCGGTCATACCAAACAAAAAATATATAAGTTCTGATGGCCAAACTACATTTACCAAAAATAGCGGCGACTTTGACTTCGTTGAAGGGAGCCCACCAACAAGGCACATTTGCAATTTACCGGGAATTGAATAGTAAGCAGGGTTTGAGATCTCAAAAAGGCTCCAACATCGTCCCAGACCTCAGCTGGCATTTCTTTCCCATTTCATCAAAATCTCAATTTTACGAATTGGGTTTGGATTTGTCGGATATCAAGGTTAAACCTTGATATCCACGCGCGCCCACTCTGACGATGCCGAGATCTCCGCGCCGGAGGATTCGATTGCGTAATTACTACGCAATGAATTTCTAGTTTTTGACGTGCTTAGCACCGTTTCCAATACGTTGATATACTAAACACATGAATCGAGAAAAAACCTTTGCAATGTTGCGAATCGGGTTTGGGTTTGTTTGGGCTATTGATGCTTGGTTCAAATGGCAGCCGGCTTTTCAGGATGGGTTTGTGGATCAGGTATCGGCAATGCTTTCGGGGCAGCCGGGATGGATTAACGACTGGATACAGATGTGGGTGAATCTCGTTTCGATCAACCCGCACTTTTTTGCACTGGTCGTTGCCCTTGCCGAGAGCGCGATAGCGATCGCCTTGATCTTTGGTCTCTTTACGCGCGCAGCGCTCATCGGCGGTATCGTCCTTTCACTCGTTATCTGGACGGTGCCGGAAGGCTTCGGCGGTCCGTACGTCGCCGGTGCCACGGATATCGGTGCGGGAATTATTTACGCCTTCGCACTCGCCGCCCTGTGGTTGGGGGAGAGTTGGAAACGATATAGCGTGGACAGTTACATCTGGCATAAATAGATTGTGCAATACTAGCTGCATGCCACGACCGAAACTCATAATACTCAATGGATTTGCTGGTGTTGGAAAGACAACGCTCGCTAAGCGATACATCGATGAGCACCCACTCGCGCTCGATATCGAAGGTGATCGTTTGATCGTCATGCTCGGCCAGTGGCTGGCACACGAAGACGAGGCGAGAAAAATAATTTTTGAACTCACGAAAAGTCTCGCGGGCACCCATCTTGGTTTGGGTAGAGATGTTGTCATAACATACCTGCTGACCGATGCGACTCACGCGGAAGCGTTTGAACAACTCGCCCAAGAGCACAGCGCCGACTATAAAGAAGTATTTCTTGCGGCCGATCGCGACGAGGCCATCGCTCGGCTCTTGAAACGGGGTACATGGGGCGAAGAAGGTCTTGATCCGCTGACTGAAGAAGATCTTCCTTCTATCAACAAACTCTGGGACACCATGGCCACAGAAACGGCGAAGCGCCCAAGTTCGATTACTGTTCCCGTAAAGGAAGGCGATATCGACCATACATATCAATTGTTTATTACCGCTCTCGAAGGTTAGGCATACCCCAGACGAAGGACGGTCCTCCGTTTCGGAGAGGGTGAATCTTTAAGATATCTTAAGGTTGTTTCACGTACGATTAAAATCAGGGGAGGCGTGGTCCATATTTTTCGTTTCACACTCCTGTCCCGCCATTCCTTTCTATATTCAGTCAAATCTGCTAGTATCGAACCATTAGTAAGCGGCCCGCGGATAGGTAGTCCTCCTCTCGACTTCGCTCGAGGCAAGCAAAGAAAGGAGAACTAAAATCCGAGGGTCTTAAGAAGATCTACATACATGGAGAAAAAAGAATACTCCGTCGAGATCGGCGGACATACAATGACAGCCGAGTTCAACGACTGGGCAGATCAGGCCAATGGTTCGGTGCTTTTGCGCTACGGCAACAGCGCGGTACTTGCGACCGTCGTAATGGGGAGCAAGGAATCCAATCTTGATTATTTCCCACTCTCTATCGAATACGAAGAGAAGTTTTACGCAGCTGGTGCGATACTCGGCAGCCGATTCATGCGCCGCGAGGGGAGACCGAGCGATGAGGCTGTGCTCTCAGGACGCATCGTCGACCGCACGATACGACCGCTTTTCCCGAAAGGACTCAAGCGCGATGTGCAGGTCATTTTGAGCGTGCTCTCGATAGAAGATTCTGATCCGGATGTGCTCGCGGTCAATGCGGCATCGCTCGCGATTGCGACTTCAGACATCCCGTGGAACGGGCCGGTCTCTGCGGTACGTATCGGTATGGAGACGGGCAACGGCGATATGATCGTCATTCCGAACTATGCACAACGCGAAGAGGCGACTTCATCGATGGATCTGCTCGCGTGCGGCAAAGACGGACTCATCAATATGATAGAAGTCGGAAGCAAAGAAGTTTCCGAGGACACACTCGGTGTCGCGTTGAAACTTGCGTCAAGCGAGATAGAGAAGCTCCAGGCATGGCAAATGCAGATTATTGCCGAGCGCGGAAAAAGCAAGCAACCGTTCAATCCCAAAGCTGGAACACCTGAAATAGAATCGGCATGGAAGGAATTCGCCGTACCGAAACTCGAGGCAGCCGTCTTCGGCTCATCAGATGGCAATGTTGGCAAAAAGAATATGGGCATGCTGAAGTCAGAATGGGCGAAAGCTGCGGCCGAAAGGCTCCCCGACGTGAAGCCGAACCTCTTTGATGCCTATTATGAGGAGAAGGTTGACGAATACATTCACGAGCAGGCGATCAATCATGGCCGTCGCGCCGATGGTCGCGCATTCGATGAGATACGCCCGCTTCACGCACAAGCAGGGGGTATTTCACCCGTCATTCATGGCACCGGTGTCTTCTATCGCGGTGCGACACACGTACTTGCAGCACTTACGCTCGGTGGCCCGGGTGACGCACAGTTGCTCGACACGATAGAGTACCAAGAGACCAAGAAGACCTTTATGTTGCACTACAACTTTCCACCGTTCTCGGTCGGGGAGACGGGACGCGTCGGTGGAATGAATCGCCGCATGATCGGCCACGGGGCACTCGCGGAGAAAGCCCTGCGCGCGGTACTGCCGACGAAGGAGGATTTCCCCTATACGATACGTATCGTCGCTGAATCACTCGCGAGTAACGGTTCGACTTCAATGGCATCCGTTTGTGCTGGCACATTGGCTCTTATGGATGCGGGAGTCCCAATAATCCGCCCCGTCGCTGGCATCGCGATGGGTATGATGTCTGACGGGAAAAATTACAAGGTGCTCACCGACATCCAAGGCCCCGAAGACCATCATGGTGATATGGATTTCAAGGTCGCCGGCACGTCGCAGGGCGTGACTGCAGTACAGATGGATGTAAAAGTTGACGGCGTTCCGCTCTCCGTTCTTGCTGAAGCATTCACACAGGCGAAGAAAGCGCGTTTGCAAATCCTCGATGTTATCACCAAAGAACTAGCCTTCCCGCGCGCCGATATATCACCGCGCGCACCCAAAATCCTCACGACGCACGTGAAGGTCGACCAAATAGGGCTCGTTATCGGGCCGGGTGGCAAAACGATAAATGGCATTCGCGAACGTACGAAGTGCGACGACATCACGATTGAGGAAGATGGTACCGTATTCATCACTGGCAAGAACGGCTCCGCTGAAGCGGCACTCAAAGAGATCAGTGACCTCACCCATGAGTTCTTTGTTGGTGAGCGTTTCGAGGGTCCGGTCGTACGCATGCTCGACTTCGGTGCGTTCGTAAAAATTGGTCCCACGACCGACGGCCTCGTGCATGTCTCCGAGGTGGCACCGTTCCGAATAGCGAAAATCACCGACGCACTTGCTATCGGCGATATCGTCCCCGTCGTAATCAAGGAAATTGATGAGAAAGGGAGGTATAATCTTTCTATCAAAGCAGCTGACCCGGAATTCGCCTCACGCAAAGGGCTAAAACCGGAAGCGAGCGGCGACAATCATGGTGGACGAAACCAACACAACGATCGGCGATAATAATGAGCATACGGAAACCGCACGGCTCGATGCACTGGTGGAGCCGGCGACGCCCGTTGTCGATCCTGGTGCGATACCACCGCCACCAACGACTCCGAGCATGTCGCAACCGTTCGACATGCACAGCAAAGAAGAGGATACCAATATTCATAATGACGAGACGGAATATGAGCGCATCCAACGTCTCAAGCTCAATACTGATGATGCGCCACATTCAGGCGCGATCGGTGATGATATCCAAAAGATCTTAGCGGGGAGCAAGTTGCCCGAGCGACGAGATTTCAAAGCGACAGCGGATGTACCAACACCTATCCCGACCGTGAGTGGTGTTTCAATTACTCCGCCGCCGCCCGCCGAAAAATCCACTACTCCTGCAAAGCCTCAACAACGTGATATTGTGACGGCACTTCACACGCTCAAAGACGATCTCCAAGATATCGTACTCGCTCGCAAAATGTCGCTCGTTCGCGCGAGCTCGCTCGAACAAGACAAGAAACGCGAACAGCCAAGAATAATAGCGGCTACACAAACGCCAGCCGCCACACAACGTGCACGTCGTACCTTTTCATTCATATTTTTCGCCATACTTTTGATAGCAATCGGTCTTTCCGCCCTCTACGGGGTAACATTCGTAACGCAAAGCAAAACCACAGAACCTGCGGCACAATATCCCTCGCTCATCTTCGCCGAAAAGACTGCGCTTTTGCCTCTTGCAAATACAACACCTGCCACACTGAAGGAAACAATCGCGCATGCCGGTAACCAGACGCAAATGCCTATCGGATCGATAACCCGAATCATTCCGATTTTTGCAACAAGTACCAATGCGGCAATCCCTGGATCATCTGCGACACTCCAACAATTCCTCACCGCCCTCGGCATACAATCGCCCGACTTGCCATCCGAACTTTTACAAGGACTTGGCACCACCTTCTTCTTCGGTATCGATACGGTCGACATCAATGATCCCGTGTTCGTCATTCCTGTCACTTCTTATTCGCTCGCATTTGACGGTATGCTCAAGTGGGAACCTCTGATGGACCAAGACCTTGCCCCGATCTTCACCGCGGTACCTGCACTCGTAACGGGGTCTGATGGCCTCCCAACAAAGCGGACCTTTAGCGATGCAGTCATCCTTAACTACGATGTCCGAGAGCTCAAGGATGATGGGGGAAACGTCGTGCTGTATTATTCGTTCCCAACGCCCAACATCCTCATCATAGCTGAGAGTGTGCATTCGTTCCCGGAACTATTAACTCGACTGGAGGCACAGCGTGAACTCTGATACTGGTCGCTCGTGTTGCATCTTGGTATGATGCTTTCATGACACACCTCACTGCGGACCAATGTGCCTCATTACGTACATCGCTTGAGTCGGAGCAGGCAGCACTACAAACAGAACTCACCGCGCATGGCGCGAAGGAGCCTGACGGTGTCTGGGACGCCTCATCAAGCGGTCTCACTGGTGAAGAGGCAGATTCGACTGATGCGGCCGACCAGATCGAAGAGCTCGTCACCAACGTCTCCCTCGTGCATGATCTCGCCTCGCGTGCACGCGACGTGGATGATGCACTCGCGAAGCTAGAAGCAGGGACCTATGGCATCTGTGAAGTTTCCGGTGAAGAAATACCGTTCGACCGACTCGTTGCCAATCCCGCTGCACGCACCTGCATTGACCACTCGTGATTTTTCTTTGCTACAATAGCTGTAATGGTCGCGTTTAACAGTATAGTCCGAAGGGGTCTCGGCACACGCTCACACGTTGACGACCCGCCTCTTCGCCTGCGCGGATGAACTTCGCGCGGGTCTTTGCGGCTCAGCCATCGCTGCCCGCAGCACTACTCGTGTCGGTCGAGTCCGATCTCGCACGCGGACTGCATGCATTCTCAATAGTCGGACTACCGGACAAAGCGGTCGAAGAGGCGCGCGACCGCGTGGCCTCTGCTATTAAGAATGCCGGGCTCACCTCGCCGAAGGCAACCAACAAGAAGATTGTCATTTCGCTCGCCCCAGCTGAGCTCAAGAAAGAGGGTTCGGCATTCGACCTCGGCGTCGCACTCTCATACCTGCTTGCTGCTGAAGAGATATTTTTCGATCCTGAGAAGCGACTCTTCGCAGGCGAGCTTGCACTTGATGGGGGACTGCGCCCGATACGTGGAGCACTCTCCATCGCACTGCTCGCGCGCAGCGAAGGATTTACCGAACTCTACTTACCCCATGAGAACGCTGCCGAGGCGGCACTCGTTGCAGGTCTTGCTATTTATCCAGTCTCAAATCTGAGCGAGGTCATTGCACATCTCAACACGAAGAACGAGTTCACGCTGTCGACCTACCATGCACATCCGGTACTCGAGAACGTCTCTGTAGTGGAGGGTGTTTCACTCGCCGATATTCGCGGTCAAGAAAGCGCCAAGCGCGGGCTCGAGATTGCCGCTGCTGGTCGTCACAACATCGCACTCTATGGCCCACCAGGCACCGGCAAGACGATGCTTGCGCGTGCCGCGCGCGCACTCTTGCCTGTTTTAACCATTGAAGAAACGATCGAGGTCACGACGATTCATTCGCTCGCCGGGACACTCACTGGCTCCGCGATGCGCGAAGCGCCGTTTCGTGCACCGCACCATACATCAAGTTATGCATCACTGATCGGCGGCGGTGTCATTCCACGACCAGGGGAGGTCACCTTGGCACATCGTGGAGTACTTTTTCTCGATGAATTCCCGGAGTTCCATCGCGATGTGGTGAACGCACTGCGCGAGCCCCTCGAAGACGCGCAAGTCTCCATCGCACGTGCTCGCGGCTCTGCTACATTCCCCGCAAATTTCATGCTCATCGCCGCTCTCAATCCCTGCCCCTGCGGTAAGTACGGTACCCATGCCTGCACGTGTATGCCTACCGCAATAGATCGGTATCGCCGTAAGATCTCAGGTCCGGTCGCCGACCGCATCGACATGTGGGTGCACGTCGGCGAAATGGCGCCGGAGACACTTTCACTTCGTTTACCGAAAGTGAAAGATGAAACGGCGCACGTTAAGGCACGCGTCGCAGCTGCCCGCGTGCGCCAACTCGAACGATTCAAAGATTCACGCAACATTTCTACCAATGCCGATATGGGACCCAAAGAAATTGAGACACTCGCACAATTAAGTACAAAGGCCGAGGAGACATTGCTTGCCGCGGCACGCTCTCTCAAGCTTTCCGCACGCGGTTACCATCGCACCATCAAGCTTGCACGTACCGTCGCTGATCTTGCAGCAAGTGAGACCATCGAGCCTGCTCACATGCTCGAAGCACTGCAATATCGGGCACGGGAGATTTAGTTTTGGTTACTTTTTAACTTTCTCAGAATTCAAACAGTACCCGAAAAAGGTGCCGGACCATTTCAATGAAAGCGGGGATAAGTGAAAACATAGATTATTTACCCAGTCGGTGATTCTGCTGAATCAGAACGGATTGCGGATGCCATTGCGTATTTCGAAATGGACGTGGGGGCCAGTCGCGCTACCTGTCATACCAACGTAGCCAATGACTTGCCCCTGAACGACTTCTTCGCCGACCGTTGCGGCGACTTTCGACATGTGTGCATACAGTGTTTGCGAGCCGTTGTCGTGGTTGATAACGACGTAGCTGCCATAACCACCGTTCCATCCACCCTCGCGCGCGATGATGATTTCCCCACTCGCAGCAGCCATGATAGGTGTACCTGACGGTGCGGCGAGATCGACGGCATTGTAGCCGTGGATATTCTGCGTCTGGATGAAGTGCATAAGTGGTGAGCTGTAGTAGTCGATCTCATCGGCGCTACCAACAGGACCGACACCGCGCGCGGGCTCGGCAGGATTGTTGGCCATTGGTATCAACGTACCAGAGGCGAATTCTCCCTGGAGGATCTTCGTCGAAGCGACGATCGGCTGTGACTTTGTGCCGGATGATTGGTGGGGCTTCTTAGTGCCACCCGTTGAAACAGTCGCGATACTCGATGAACTCTCGCCGGATGTTCCGGCCTCACCATCAGGAATGATTATCTGGCTGCCGATCACCAGTGTGCTGTCATCGATGCCGTTGTATGTGCCGATTTCTATCGCGTCAGTACCCGTCACGTTCGCGATCGACTCAAGCGTATCGCCCTTCTTGACGGTGTATTGAATACCGGCGATCGGAAGAATGATGAGCTGGTCGCCCGGCTGGATCACCGACTTCGGCGTGAGGTTGTTCGCCTCGAGAATTGTACCGGGTGTGACCCCATAGAGAGCGGCGATACCTGAGAGGGTATCGCCAGACTTTACGACATAGACGCTGATGGCACCGTTTTTGGTTTTCTTTTGGAGATCGGCGACCGTCCCGGACGGACCATCTTGCGGCACGAGTGCTGAATCGTCAGCAATGGCTGGTATGTTGCCTGTCGCCGGTGAGGGATCGATATTCATTGCAGGTGTGAGAAGTGCCATCGTCTGCACGTTGTCGAAGTTTGAGATCGGTGCGGCATCGGCAGTACCGGCACCGGTCACCGTGGCGATGAAATCACCCAAGACACTCGCCCGAGCGACCGATGGAAGAAGGGTCGAGACGACCAAGAGTATTGAAATCAGCGGGACGACCGCGCGTGCGGGCCTAACTTTCAGATTTTTCCTCCCGTGCGAGTGCGAATCCGCAGGAGATTGATGTGGTTTACCTAAAATAAGCCGTTGTGGTACCTTTCATCTTCGCTCGTTCGGAAAAGCAAAAAACGTTGCTTTTACTTAACTTCGCTCGATGAGAAGCCATGTTATTGACTTTTGGGCTCTTGCAAGCGAAAAAGAGGGTGTATCCCCTGATTCGTATTTTTGCGAGACTTAAAGCCAATTTTTGTCGACAGTAAACAGGAAATCTGTATATTTCGGCTCTAATGCTTGCTTTTTCAGCAAGCTCTGCCGGGCATCAGCAATACCGTCGTTAGGCTTCACTGTACTCTCATCGAGGTCGTCGGGCAACCAATCTCAAATTGCGCAAGTGGATAGCTACATTGTCAAATCTGACCGGGGCACATGCTATAGTGGCGCAGTGAATTATCTCGAAGGACTCAATCCGAAGCAACAGGAAGCAGTACTCCACACCAGAGGACCGCTGCTTATCGTCGCCGGAGCAGGGGCAGGGAAGACCAAGACCATCACACATCGCATCGCGCACTTGATAGAGATCGGTGTCCACGCCCGATCAATACTCGCCGTTACGTTCACCAACAAAGCAGCTGCAGAAATGCGCGGGCGCGTGCATGGACTCCTCCCGGTGGGCTCGGGAACACCGCTTGTTACCACGTTCCATGCTCTCGGTGTGAGACTCTTGCGAGAATTTCATACGGAAGCCGGGCTGCCACGCGGTTTCACTATTTGGGATCGAGATGACAGTATTCGAGCTATCAAACGCATCCTCGAACGACTCGATGTCGGGGAGCTGCCACCACGCAGCATCCTCGCTGCAATCTCGCGACAGAAAGGGGAAGGTGTTTCGTCGAAGGATTATGCAACTCAGGTGCATTCGTACCGACAACAGGCTATCGCACAAGTCTGGGCAGCATACGAAGAAGCACTCCGGGCGGAGGATGCGCTCGATTTCGATGATCTTCTTGCACGTACGCTCGTGCTCATACAATCGAACGAACGAGTGCGCTCGATACTTCAAAATCGCTGGCAACACATCACCATTGACGAATATCAAGATACCAACAAAGCACAGTACGAAATCGCGCGACTTCTTGCGGGCGTAACTCGTAATCTCTGCGTAGTCGGCGATATCGACCAAAACATTTATAGCTGGCGAGGTGCCGACATCACACATCTCATGTCATTCGAGCGAACTTTCCCCGGTACGAAGGTCGTAGTACTCGAGCAAAATTACCGTTCAACGCGCACCATCCTCGCCGCAGCTAACGCCGTTATCGCAAAAAACGTAAACCGTCTCGAGAAGAATTTGTTCACCGAAAATCCGACCGGCGAACCAGTGCTGTTATACGCAGCTCGTAATGAAATAGACGAAGCATGGTTCGTCGCACAGACCGCACGCACGCTCATCGAACGAGGTACCCCTGCCGATGAGATTGCAATCTTATACCGTGAGAATTTCCAGTCGCGCGCTCTTGAGGAAGCCATGCTCGCCTTTGGCGTCCCGTATCGAGTTCTCGGCACACGCTTCTTCGAGCGCAAAGAGGTCAAGGATGTGCTTTCGTACCTGCGCGCAGCACTGAATCCGAAAGGAATTGCTGATCTCACCCGTATCATCGGCACACCACCGCGCGGCATCGGTAAGACTACACTCGACAAGGTCTTGCAAGGTAACGAAGCGACACTGCCTCCCGCCGCGCGCGCCAAAATTGCCGCATTCCGAGAGATACTCACAAAGATCGCGCACGCAGTACAGACACTGCCTGCTTCCGAGGCACTCCGCTACTGTGTGGAGGTAAGCGGGATCGGTGCCATGCATGCGCACGATACCGAAGAAGGCGCTGAACGTCTCGGAAACATTCATGAACTCGATAATCTCGCCGTCCGCTATGATGATGCGCTGCCACCTGAAGGCATTGAGCGGCTACTTGAAGAAGCGGCACTTGAGAGTGATCAAGACAAGCTCACCGAAAAACTCCCCGCTGTATCACTCATGACCGTGCATGCATCGAAAGGCCTTGAATTCGACGCGGTGTTCGTCACCGGACTTGAGCAGGGGCTCTTCCCATCATTGCGAGAGTCTTCATCCGGCACTGATGATACACGCGACACCGAAGAAGAGCGCCGACTCTTCTATGTCGCGGTGACACGAGCACGATCACTGCTCTATCTCACCTATGCAGCTGGACGCATGAAGTATGGATCACGTGAATTCACGATGCCGTCAGAATTTCTCGAAGATATTGATCCGCGACTCATGCGAACGATGTCGCGTGATGCTCAAGAAGCATCAGCTGAGAGGATCATTGATTGATATGGCGACCGGTAACCATCGTGGCGCGCGACTCGGACAACATTTCCTTACGGCACGATGGGCGGCGGTAGCACTTGCACGAGCAGCAAGTGTCCGTGAAGGCGAGACTATCATCGAGATCGGACCGGGAAAGGGTGCACTTACGCGCGAGCTGCTAGCGACAACTTCTCCAATCATCGCTATAGAAAAGGATTTGGCGTTGGTAGAAAAATTACATGAGACGTTCGCGCTTGAAATCTCGAATGGACAGTTACGGATTATAGCGGGCGATGTGCGAGACTGTATGATTGAAAACGAACATATCAAGAATTATATTCTTGGGAATTATGTGGTTGCTGCGAATATCCCATACTATATTACCGGCGAAATCATCCGGCAGTTTCTTACTGCGACGACACAACCGCGCGCGATGGCGCTTTTGATACAGAAGGAAGTGGCTCAGCGTATCACCTCAAAAAAGGAAAGTATTCTTTCACTCTCCGTCAAAGCGTACGGGACGCCGAAAATTATTGAGAAAGTCTCGCGCAAAAGTTTCTCTCCAGCACCATCGGTCGATTCGGCGATTCTTCTCATCGAGAAGATCTCGCGGGATTTCTTTGCCGATGTCGACGAAGAACGGTTCTTCGCAGTCGTGCATGCGGGCTTCGCATCGAAGCGAAAATTCTTGGCAAATAATCTTGCAGTGAATTTTAATAAAACCAAAGTGGAGCGGGCACTTGTTATCGCGCACATTGATCAAAAGGAGCGTGCAGAGAATGTTTCTTTAGTCCAGTGGAAACTCCTCACTCAAACACTCATTGGGATGACCCCATCATAATGATATCCGTGCCAGCGTAGGTGATGATGGGGAGTATTGATACAAGACAAAAATAAGGAGGACCAGCGTTCCCTAAGAGCCATTGTCCTGCGTGCGTCGGGGGACCGAATTGATAGGTCTGCGTCGATGGTGTCCAGAGATAGGGACCACCAATGGGAGGTCCGAGTTGAGCGAAGATAGCATCGTTATAATAGCAAGGGATGACGACCGATGCCTGACCACCGAAGGGGAAGGCGAGCACTGTCGTCGGTATCATTACAATGATACTTGCGAGTACAAGTCTGACCCATGTGCGAAATGCACGCATACGAAAAGTATACCACCCTGAGTTAGCTTTTAGTGGCTAGAAGCTAGTCACTAGAAGCCACTGTCGATGTTATAGTTATGCGCATGGGGTGGGCACGCTCACATATATATGCATCCGCGCTCGCGCTTGCCAGTCTTCTCGTTATAACCGGAGCTCTGTTCGTCATAAGCCGGTCAGCAAGAACGAATCCGGTGGGTACGAGTGCCTGGAGTGGTAATGCCGGTGTGTTAGGTCCAACCAGTGCCACGGGATTGCCGATAACGGGCGGCCAAAAAAGTCCTACTGTTGAGGTGCGGTACGCGACTGGCACGTTGCCCTACGAGAATGCTGCACCCGTATCAGACTCGAAAGGAACAATGCAAACCGGAGCGAACACTTCCTCGTATGATTTCAATGCGCTCTTAGCAGAATTATCTCTCCCACCCAAAGCATCTGGCACCACGTCGACAGACACTCCATCAGCAAGTGATACGTTAAACGCGTGGGATTACATTCCTATGAGCATCATCAGTATCAAAAGTCCGACGAGCGGCCGCACCAAAGCACAACAAGCCCTCTATGATTATGGTAATGAGGTGGGCTCATACATCCAAGGCTACGATGCAGCACATAGCAATCAATCACAAGTATTGGACGACGCTGACAAAGATCGACAAAATGTGACGAAACAGACCGCGGTCGAGAAGATCGGTACTGATCTTCAATTCATCGGGCAGAGTATTGCCGAGATTACGGACGTACCCGATGCGGCACAAGCTGATACTACGGCACTTTCGAATGCCTATATCGATATCGGTAAGAAGCTCGTTCTCGTGGCACAAGCCGAACCGAAAACTGATGGTGTGCTCGTCGCGGCCATCAAGAACTACGATGCCGGGGTCAACACCTTCAATCAGCGCTACATTGCCCTTGCGAACCTTTTTTCCTCATACGGCGTCACCTTCAGCACATCGGATCCGGGAAGTGTCTTCACCTTCAGTCCAAGTGGACTCTAGGTCTCATTTCAAGTGGTATACTTTTAATCGTGGAAACAGAACGCTCTAGCGGAAGCGGCTTTTTTGGGTTAGGCACCACTGCCGTGCTTGCAGTGCTTGTTCTCGTCGGCGCACTCGGGTGGCAAATTGAGCAAATATTCCAGAATAAAAATACTTTATTGACCGTCGTCGCAGGCGCCGCGGCCGCTCACAGTGACAATACCGGTGGAAGTGCGAACGATTTCTCCTCTAATTATGCGATGGGTGCTCCTGCAGAGACAACGACCGACCCGTATGCGCCTTCACAAATCGGCGACAACGTCGCCGCAGCGCTCGCCCAAGAATATGCGATGCTCAAGGCAAGTGGCTCGTACTCATCGACGACCGCAACACAGGTCGCCACAGCATTGGGTGCGAATCTCAAGGCCGATGTGACGTATGAGACGTATCATATGGGTGACATACCAACCGCATCAGACACTTCCTATACTGCAATGCTCGCCTACCGTGCGAAGCTTCAAGTATCGCTTAAGCCACTCATCAAAAACACCACACCCGAGATCGATCTCCTTACGCACTATGTGCAGACGAGCGACCCCTCGTATCTGACACAATTACAGCACGCAGCCGATACCTATGCATCGGTTGCAAGCAGCACGGCACAGATAATCGTGCCGGCTGATGCGGTATCGGTACAGCTCGGCATCCTCAATGCGATGCAAGAATTCAGTGCCACACTCAATCAGATGGTTGCGAGTGCCAATGACCCCTTGACCGAAGCAACACTCATCAACACGTACATGCAGGCGCAAACCGATATGTTCACATCCTTCAACAATCTCTACGGGTACTACAAGAGCAAACAATCATGAACACGCGACGTTACATAGGACTTCTCATAATAATCTCGCTAATGCTCCCATTGCTCGTAAGCGCACAAGCAGCACCGACATCAGCACCTCCGACAACCGGCGCGCAAGCGTACCAATTCCAATCCGACGGCATCTACGGCTGCAACCAGACGGGCGCTGCGGCATCGAGCGTCGGCGCCTTCGCTGCAAGCGGCTCATATGTGCCCGTTTCCGACGCAGCGGTCGAGCTCAATACGGGCTACCTCGTGTATCTCGACTGCTCCTTGCGCCCGTTGGCGAGTGCCTTGAGCGAGAGGACGACGGCGGGGTTGGTCAAGAAGATATTGGTCTCATTCACGCAGGGCAACAGTGGCAATCCGCAGTTTTCGGTCAATATAGATAATGAGAACGCCCGTGTCCGAGACAATGCCGTCGTCCCTGCTATTACAACCATTGCTGCAGCGACCGGCCAAACCTTTCAAGACCCCATCAAGACAGCAATCGCGCGTTCATATGCAGCCAATACGCGCCGACCGACTGCAGCACTTGCATGTCCCTACACGACGACTCAGATCAACGGCAGTATATGGACCAATATTGCATCAATTGGCACACCTTCATGCGACGTCCTTATTGATTACGAAAATGCGTACGATCAAACAATGGCTATCGGTGCCAATGCGGTCAACAACAACATGACCGAGCTCCAGTGGGGTCAGGGGGTGTATCCGATTACAACAACCGATGCTAACGGCAATGTGAACGTCGTTACACCGGGCGCCATTGTTTTAAACCAAGCGGAGCAGGCACTGCAAGCAGGACTTCTTAAGACTGAAAATGCCAACGACATCGGGCAGATGGTCACCGGACTCTTCTCTGGCATTGGTGCAGAAGCTGTCACGGACGTACAAGGACTCGTCGGTATGGCGCAACCAAATGGGGCAGCCTCGTACCTCGATAAAGTCGCTGCAGCAGCATCACAACGTGTCCGCACCGATGCCGCCAACACAGCAATAACGGTGCTCAATGGTGTCCTCTCAACCCTAAATACATACGTCACTTCACTCACCGGTACCCGGAACATCTTGCTCGCGACAATTCAAAAACTCCAAGGTACCGAAAGTGCGTGCTGGGATTCAATCGTCCAAGATGTATGCACGGGATCTCCCCAAGTATCGAACGGTGTTGAGACGTGCACGGCTAAGGCTATTTCCGGGTCATCGGTATCGGGTACGCTCAAAATAGCGACATCGACAGAGTTCTCGTATGCAGTCGTACAGGCGCAGATAGCCACACTCGCCAACGGCACCCTCGCGAATCTGACGCAGGCCAACTCCAATCTCACTACCGTGAATGGTTTGGTAAATGGCGTTACCAACACTACCTCACAAGACGCGCAGACGCTCGCGATCCAGCAGCTCGACCAGCTCGTCGCAAGCAATGGCTTCCCCTCACAATCAACGATCACCACTGCCGAGCAGCAGGCTTCGAGCATCAACTCGAGCATGCAGACACTGGTCAACACAACCACCCAGAACTGGGAGGGAATCGATAGCAACGGCAACCAGACGCTCTCATGGGACGGCACGGTCAACGCCAACACCATCGGCTGGTGCAACTACAATGACCCCAAGACCCTCGCGGCATGGGAAACGGTATGGAAGCAATGACAAACATGAGTATCGTCTCATACATAAAAAGGATCGGGGTCTTGGCACTGAGTACAACGGGTCTTTTCTCTTTCGTTTTGATTGCTCAATTTATTGTAGCTAATCCTGCCTATGCGCAAACTGCAAACCTTCAGCAAACATGCAGCTCCCTTGGGACATCAGACTCCGGGGCACCTCAGGCGACGGTAACGCAGGTTCAAAGCGGTGTTAATTTGTGCACGTACTATACGGCTGATTCAACAGATAATCCCGATACTAGTGCAACAACATATTCTGATCATACGCGTTATCTTGATGATTCAGGAAATCAAATTTCATACAACGGGTCATCGGGAACTGATTACAATGGTTATGTAAAAATTGCCACCACATGCGCGACATTGAATGACTTTATGTCGAACTTTACTTCTTGCCTCGGTCGTTCGGCAAGCGCTCTCATAGGTTCATTTTCGATTACGGTTAATGCATGGTTTCTTGAATTAGCAGGTCTCTTATTCAACTTTCTTGTATATTATACCGTTATCACGTTCGGTTCATTCGGTGGTAATGCTTCAACGTTAGCCAATGTCACAAATGGTATAAACGTTGGTTGGACATTGTTTCGAGATCTTTCCAATATCGTCATCATCGGACTCTTTACTTTCATTGCGATTTCTATCATCCTCGGTCTTAAGGAATATGGGGCCAAAAAATTGGTCGCACGCGTGTTGATTATCGCGGTTCTTATCAATTTCAGTCTTCTGTTTACGAAGCTTATTGTCGATGCTTCTAACTTCACTGCATATCAGTTCTACAACGCTGCCCAAATAAATGGCAATGATGCACACACTGGTGTACTCGACACAAGTACGTACACACAATTTTCCAAAACGGGTATTGCCGGACAATTTCTTTCCTATATGGGAATAACGGGTATACAAAGCACGTTTACGAGTCTCAAAGACGGTGCTGATACGACCCAGAATGGGTGGGTGGTACTTTTGCATGGACTATTTTCGGGAGCACTCCTTTGTGCCGCGGCGTTGGTACTTCTATATGGTTCACTCCTACTCGTCACGCGCGCGATCATGATCATCGTTCTCATGCTTACGGCATCGATAGCATTCGCCACACATCTCGTCCCCGCATTCGACAAGCGGGGCTGGAGTCTTTGGTGGAAGTCATTGATCAATGTTGCTATCTTTGCCCCCGTGCTGATGCTTTTTTTGTGGATCACACTAACCCTTGCTAATGCATTGGCACCGGTAAGTGGCACTGGCACATTGGGAGACCTTCCAAATAATCCAACGAGCTCAGGGAATCTCGGTGCTCTTCTCGGGTACGTTCTCATCCTTGGATTACTGTTTGCCTCGTTCAAAATATCATATACATTCGCGAGCATGGCGAGCGAAATAAACTTTGCGACAATGATGGCCGGTAGTCTTGCTACGGGTGGATTATCTAGCGTCGCCGCATTCGCAGGGCGCAATACGATAGGGAGGCTTGCCATGAGCAGAGCGAACACTCGAACCGAGGAAGCACGGGAGGCTGAAGCACAAATGAGAAAGGCACAAGGGGCTGTTAAGATTCACACTGAAAATAAGAATTTTGATTTGGCTGCTCAAGCGCAACGAGAGGTAGATCGACTGAAAACAACTTCAGCAAAGAAGATCTCAAGTGCGGCTCGTTATTCTGGAATTGCCGACATGAAATTCGGTGGAAAGACCAGTGTCAAGAGCAAGATAGAAGAGCGCGCCAAGGCTGGCGCGAAGATTGCCGAGAAACTCAAGCTTTCGGATGATGATAAAGATCGGGTTCGCAAGGAAGCGGGAACGAAGGTGATAGAAGCACGCGCGCCGGAAGAGAAAAAGATTAGAGAAGAGGCAGTGGCAAAGACAACGGAGCTTGGGAATAAAAAATCAGATGCCGATACGATCGCCGAGGCCATTAAGGCGGCGACCGCGACAGCGCGGAAGCCTATTGAAGATGCGCATGCCGCTGCTGTCAAAGAAGAAACAGCGGTCAGAGAAGACTCCAGGAAGGAAACGAGCAAGATTAATGCGGTTCATGAACCGGTCTTGGCCGACCTTACGAAAAAGATCCGCGATGAGGAAGCGCGTGGAGCGGCAGCTGATAGTACAAAGCTTCAACAGTTGAGAGAAGATGAGCAGAAACACAGGAGTCAACACCAGGCTGATCTACAAAAAGAAGCTGGTAGGATCGAGGACGCACGTAAAAAGACCTCAGAGCTACAGGCTAAATTGGACGATATAAATTCCAAAGAGGTTACGGTCAACGTGACGATGAAGGATGGTTTGCCAGCAAAAGTTACTAAATCATTTAAAGAAGCAACGAGTGAGGCCACGCAGGCGGCGGCGGCCATCACGATACACGAGAAAGAAAGTGCTGCCGCACTTAAGAATTATAAAGAAGAAACTGAAAAGCAGGCGAAAGCGGCCGGGGAAAATACAATCAAAGAATACAATAGTGGTATTGGCGACACGGCAGGAGAGCTCGCAAGGAGGCAGGGTGGAATAGGTACCCGTATAGGGGGTTGGTTCACCGGTGATAATGATGCCGCGGCTCACGAGGCTCAGCACAAATTCAAACATGCACAAGGTCCCGATGCGAGCCTAAGGAAAGCCCTTAAGGAGGCGACGAAGGAGGAAGACGAGCATAAATCATAACCAGAAGTAACCATGGAACCAGAAATGAAAGACACGGGGTTGAACGCTAAGCTCGCCGAGCGTTTTAAGGCATTGCCAAAGCCGGTGCAGGATGCGATCAATTCAGCTGATGTAGAGGAGCATCTTCGTTCGCTCGCCACTACGCATAAACTCCATCTCGACCAATGGCAGCTTCTGGAGAATGAGGTGATGCTTACGCTACTGGGATTCCAAAACCCCGCAGAGTTGCAGCAGAGTATCAAGGACGATGTCGGCGTCACCGACGAGGTCGCGACAGCGCTCGCGGCGGATATTTCACAGGTCGTCTTCGAGCCGATTCGCGAAGAGCTTGAGCGCGAGCTTGAACATCCTGATGCGCACGCGAAGGAGTCGAATGGGGTCGAGGATGTCGCGGCGCAAGCAATTGCGTCTGAAAACCAAACGGTTGTATCAGTCGCACCCACACCGCCTCCAATGCCTCCGATGCCTATTGCGCCGCTACCAACAGCTCCCGATATGAAATCGGTGCGGGCACAACTCCCAGTCGCCTATAAGCCTGGGGAGGTGAGTGTCGAGCGCAAGGATGTCCACAACGACCCGTATCGTGAGTCACCGGCGTGAACAACGCACCGCAAGCCTCCGTACGCGCTGGTATACTATATGCATGCAATTCCAAGTTCCTCAATTCATTGAGGTCGAAGATAAGATATTTGGGCCGTTGACCTTCAGGCAGTTCGTCTACCTCGGTGGTGGTGCGGGACTTTCCTACATTATATTCCGCGTATTGCCGCTTCTGATTGCATTTCCGCTCATCGCGGGTGTGCTCGGTCTCACCCTTGCGATGGCCTTTTTGCAATACAATGGCCGCCCCTTCATTCTTGCAATGGAGAATGCGTTTTTCTTCATCATCCATCCGCACCTCTATCTATGGAACAACGAGCGCAAACCAGCGGCGAACCAAGTCAAACGAGGTGTCGTCCCTGCCGGTAAAACTTCCGAAGTATACGTTCCACGCCTGTCCGAGAGTAAGCTCCATGAGCTTGCTTGGAGTCTCGATATCAAGGAGCGCATCGCTGAAGGCTCTGCCGATAATGACGACCGTGCCCGGTATGATGCCATGAAACCCATAAAGACCCTGCGCGACGCACTTCCACGCTCATAAGATTATTTATAAGCCGTATGCCAACCAAACAAAGCACACCACGATCCAACAGTAAAACCACGCAGGAATTCGTCCCGATATCTGCGGTGCGTGATGGGGTGATCGTCCTCAAAGACGGTGGTCTGCGCGCAGTACTCTTGGCTTCTTCTATCAACTTTGCCTTGAAATCAGATGACGAGCAGACGGCGTTTATCGTTCAATTCCAAAACTTTCTCAATTCGCTCGATTTTTCCTGCCAGATATTCGTACAGTCGCGCATGCTCGATATACGCCCGTACATTGCGACGCTCGAAGCACAGTACAAGGAGCAGATCGATGATCTCATGCGGGTCCAGATCCGCGAATATATCGAGTTCATCAAGAGCTTCACCGAAGCCGCCAACATCATGACAAAAAACTTCTTTGTCGTCGTTCCGTATTCGCCTACCGGCACAACCACCAAGTCAGGTCTTGCAAATCTCAACCCGTTCGGTGCAAAGAGTTCAACGGTTGACGAGGATGCGAATAAAGCATTCGAGGAGGCGGTTTCACAACTCGAACAACGTATCTCCATCGTACAGCAGGGGCTCATCCGTACCGGCGTGCGCACGGTACAACTCGGCACCGAAGAAGCTATCGAGCTCTTGTACAAAATGTTTAACCCTGGCGAGGAAGGTAAACCAATGCCGCTGGAATCAGGCGCTAGTAGCTAGTGACTAGTTGCTAGTACAATACAGTATATGAATCACATTTCTCAGCGAGTTACTAGAAGCTAGCGCCCAGAAACTAATCCTATGGCTCTGAGCGACTTACTCAATCTCAACTTCCGTAAAAAATCCGACGAGGTCGGCCCCAATATATTGCCGGTGTTGCCGGAGGAAATCTACCAGACGGGCATTCTTGATCTGCAGGATGTCATAGCACCACACGCGCTGAAGGTGAGCTCGCACGAGCTCGACCTCGGAGAAAAAATCGCACGCACGTTTTTCGTCATTTCCTATCCACGCTTTCTCACAACCGGCTGGTTCGCACCGATAATCAACATGGACAAGGTGCTTGATATTTCTATATTCATTCATCCGATGGATACCAACGAAATGCTGCGTAAGTTTCAGAAGAAGGTCGCTGAGGTGCAGAGTCAAATATCGACACGCGAGGAGAAGGGGATGGTGCGCGATCCAATGCTCGATACCGCATATTCCGACCTCGAACAATTGCGTGATAATCTCCAGCAGGCACAGGAACGTATCTTCGAAGTGGGGCTCTACCTCACCATCTACGGCAATTCTCGCGAAGATATAGACAAAATAGAAACCGAGATCCGCGGCATTCTCGAAAGTCGCCTCGTCTATATTCGCCCGGCGCTCTTCCAGCAAGAGCAGGGGTTCCGTTCGGTCTTGCCGCTGTGCACCGATGAACTCGACGTCCACACGAAGCTCAACTCCGCTCCACTTTCATCGATCTTTCCCTTTATCTCCTTCGACCTTACGTCTGATCGCGGCATCCTCTACGGCATTAACCGTCACAACTCCTCCCTCATTCTCTTCGACCGATTTAGTCTCGAGAACTACAACTCCGTCACCTTTGCGAAGTCCGGTGCGGGGAAGTCATACATGACGAAGCTTGAGATACTCCGCAGCCTTATGTTTGATACCGAGGTTATCGTTATCGATCCCGAACGCGAGTACGAATATCTCGCAGAAACAGTCGGTGGTCGGTACTTCAATATTTCGCTCTCGTCCGAACACCACATCAACCCCTTCGACCTGCCCATTCCCCGTGAAGATGAGAGTCCCGCTGACGTGTTGCGCAACAACATCATTACACTCGTTGGCCTCTTCCGCATCATGCTCTCCGGCCTCACGCCAGAAGAAGACGCTATTATCGACCGTGCAATAACCGAAACGTACGCCCTCAAAGACATTACGCCGGAGGCAAACTTTGCACTCATTGAACCACCACTCTTGTCTGACTTCGAGCTGGTACTCTCGGGTATGGAAGGGTCAGAGTCGTTGGTGCAGCGACTGACCAAGTACACCAAAGGCACGTGGTCGGGGTTCATGAATAGGCCGACCAATGTCGATATGAATAAAAAACTCGTAGTATTTTCGGTACGCGACATGGAGGATGATCTCAAACCGGTCGCCATGTATACCATCACACACCACATCTGGAACGCGGTGCGTAAAGAGCTTCGCAAGCGACTCCTTGTCATTGATGAGGCGTGGTGGATGATGCGCTCTGAAGATACGGCATCGTTCCTCTTTGGTATCGCCAAGCGCGGCCGCAAATATTACCTCGGTATCTCGACGATAACGCAAGACGTTTCGGACTTTCTCAATTCTCCGTATGGAATACCGATGATCACCAACTCATCCATTCAGTTGCTTTTGCGTCAGAGCCCGACCTCAGTTGATCTTGTGCAGTCGACCTTCAAGCTCTCCGACGAGGAAAAATATCTGTTGCTTGAATCCGATGTGGGGGAGGGGATATTCTTTGCGGGTCTCAAACATGTGGCACTCAAGGTCATCGCGTCATACACCGAAGACCAAATCATCACCTCCGATCCGTCCCAAATCCTCGCCATCAAAAAGGCGAAGCAGGAACTTGCAAGCGTCTCAGAAGGCGGACCGGTGGGTGCCGCGACATTGGCGAACACTATACCACCGGCAACGAATCTGGCGCCTCACGCACCTGGCTCAGATACTGCTCCTGTGGTAAGCACCTTGAGTAGTAGCTCACTGAAAGAAGTATGAGAAACCCTATACGACTATTCGGTATTACATTGGCGGCGACCCTGCTTCCGTTAGTCGTTGTCTATGCTCAAATAGATCTTTCGGCCACCAGTCTCGGAGGGGGCGCAGGGGATGTCACCGCACCAGTGACATCTATTGCATCTCGTCTTGATCTCTTGATGGATGCTGACTCGTATGTGCCACCTTTTTATCACGGTCGCGCACTACCTTCAGCGGGCTCTTTGATCAAGCTCCAAGCTATTCCGTATTTCAAACGCAGCAACGGCTCATTGATTCCAATATCAGACATCGTTTTCACCTGGAAGCAGGACGATCGAGTCATCGGCAACAACTCCGGCCTTGGTCGTTCATCAGTTGCACTGCCCGCCGCAATTCTCTATGGCACGACCAATATCGAGGTTGATGCACAGTCCTCAGACAATACCCGCTTCGGCAGCGCAACAATAAGTATCCCATCAGCAGAGCCGCCTCTGATCCTCTACGGAGATGATCCACTGCTTGGTGTGACGTATTACCGGGCGCTCGGCAACACTACAAATCTTCCTGCAACGCAGATGACTTTCGCCGCTGTGCCATACTTCGCTGCCGTAGGTAGTGCAAGTGACCCGCGCCTTACGTATGCATGGACGGTCAATGGTTCGCCCATTGCATCCGACGCGAATGATCCGGACGAAATAACACTCAATGCCAAAGGTTCAAACGGGCAAGCGGCTGTCGGGCTTACGGTCACACAATCTGATGATGTCTTCTTGAGTCCGAATAGTTCATGGACGATACATCTTGCGGGAAGTACCGTACCTGGCTTTACCGGCAGCGGAAGTGGCGCAAAAAACCCGTTCACGGGACAATCTCAATAATATGCATATACAGATACCATCGTACGTGCGCATTATCATCGGATTGATCGTGGTGGTTATATGTGGTGCACTCGCTGGATGGTACTTCTATTTACACTCGCAAGAGCAGACGACGCAGGCAACGAGCGCCGCGCAGGGGCTGGGTGCATCGACGCCGACATTCGGTGTCCCCACAACTGGCAGCACACAGGCGAACCAAGCGCTGGCGACACGGTCGCTTCAATCCAATAATGCAACATCCGCTGCGAGCTCTACCTCAGCATTGTGGGAAATAGATCAGGCACCGGTCGCCGGCATGGGTTTCGTCGACACTGACACGAACGAGTATGTCTACTACATCGAACGCGCGAACGGGTACGTGTTTAGTGCCCACCCATCTGCGCGAACGATCGTTCGCCTCACTGACACGCTCACACCTAAAATATACGAGGCACAATTCGCACAAGATGGTAGTTTCATCGAGCGTTCGCTTGCAAGTGACGGCTCCATTACTACATTCCTCGGTAGAGTAGCTTCGTCGACTGAATCGACGGCGAGCTCTACGGGCCCGATTACCGCAACTGCTGATGCCGGCGGACCTCAGCGTGTTGTCGGTGGAAATCTAGTACCAAACATTAGATCACTAGCGCTTGACCGTGTTTCTCGTGCGATCTTTTATCTGGTACCGAACGCAATAGGTGGTGTCGATGGAATCTCGATGCAATGGGATGGTTCTAAGAAAAAAACGCTCTTCTCTTCGCCTATCGGCAGTTGGAATCCACTACTCTTAGATGATGGGACTATCGTGCTCGTCGAAAGCCCGGCCGACGGTGTACTCGGGTACGCCTTTAGCGTGGGGTCAACCGGCTCGCTCACACCACTCCTTACGGGGATCCCCGGACTTACCGTCTTACCGAAGGCAGCTTCGTCACTCGTATTGTATGGATCGTCCACAGGGACGGGGCTTACACTTACCGGCAGAGCAACCACGACACCGATTTCTCTGTCCCTGCAAACGATAGCTGATAAGTGCGTGTGGCTTCCCGGCGGAAGTGAGGTTGCATACTGCGCCGTCCCCAACAGTAGCGTTTCAGGTAATTACTTGGATGATTGGTACAAAGGATTGACGCACACCTCGGACGACTGGTGGCAAGTAGACCTTTCGACCGGAGCCACGAAACTAATCTACTCACCGAGCGCCGATAACGTCTCAATAGATGTCGAAGATCCTATCATCGACCCCTCTGGCAATTACATCACCTTCAAGAACGCAACAGACCAGTCGCTCTGGTCGCTGCATGTGGCACAATGATATGACACGTATGTTTTACAATCGACGCAGCATAGTACTATTCTTCCTCGTTAGCTTGTTGTTTGTCGGTACTGCTTCGATCGCTCGCGCCGACAATCCGGGACAGGGACCGTACGGGACAAGTCCTAATTGTAATCAGCCGAACAGCAACGGCTTCGTGCCACTCGCGTGTTATTCGGGCTCACCACTCGTCCAACAAGCATTCAGCTCTGGTTCGCTACCGGATTATATAAACAACATCTTCAATATTGTCTTAAGCGTCGGTGCGATACTCGCCGTGCTGCGCATCGCCTACGGCGGCTACATGTATATGGGCAGTGCTGATATGTGGGGCAACAAAGCGCAGGCGCGCGAAATTATCGGAGATGCCATCATCGGACTACTGTTACTTTTTGCCATTTATCTAATCCTCAGCCAAATCAATCCAAATTTGCTCAATTTGAATGTCATGAAAGATATAACGCCGGTTACTTCCGCAACGTCGAACTGTGGTCCGAGTAGTGTGGGGAGTGCGAATTGCCCGTAGGAATTTATCTAGGCCGAATATTTAATCACCACACGGCGATTCCTCCCTTCACCCTGCGATTCAGTCTTTACGTTTGGGGCATCCTGTAAGGTGGTGTGGATGATGAGACGCTCATACGCCGACATCGGCGTGAGCTCGACATCATATTGGAAGCTGCGCGCGCGCTCGGCCATCATTATTGCTTTGGTCTGTAAGTCTCGGATCTGTTTGGTGCGGTGGTCATTGACGTCGATGATGAACATCCCGTTATCTGTAGAGTCTTCGCTCAGTGCATCTCGAGGCGGCATACGCTTCTCGACTATCTTCTTGACGAGAAGATCGAGTGCTTGCAGGGTGTCGTGATGAGCGCCAAGTATTGAGTGGCCGCCGTCTGATGTCTCAATCGAAAATATGACTTGGCCGGCGAGTTCAGAGCGGGCGACTTTACTGTAGGGGATGCCAGTCGCATCGAGCAACTCCTTGATGATAGCTTCAATCGCCGGTTCCATGCTCGGCACTATACCCCAGATGACTCTTGGCTTCCAGTTCAACACCAGAAGCTACGTAAGGTCTCCTTTGAAGCGCCTCCCAGCGGCATATTCTTGTACTATCATGAATGAATTACTCGCGACCCAATAGAGTGGTGCCGCAGCAACAACTGTGTACGCGATGACACTGATGACAGCGGGGAGCACGAACCGTGCCTGGACGTCAAGACTTTTGGCCATATCGTCGGAGAATGATGCTTCGGTTGCTGTTTTTACGCCGCGCGGGCCCATAGCGAGTCGCGTGTAGACGAATTGGGTAAGGCCAGCAAGCAGCGCAAGTACAATGCTGTGGCCGGCCATATTTTGCAGTCCTAAGAACTCCATGTTTATAGCGGCGGGGATGTGCACGAATGAGTACAGGCGAGCTACCACAACGATAGGTAGTCCGCCACGCGAAAACACCCAATAGAGTCCGATGAGAATCGGGGATTGTACGAGCACCAGAAAGAAACTAGCGAACGGGTGGATGCCGCGTTCTTTATATAACGCAAATATTGCCTTGCTTTCTCCTTGTTTATCGTCTTTGTACTTATCGCGGATCTTGGTCACCTCCGGTGCAACTTTCTTCATATCGAGCTGTGCTTGCACTGCCCGACGTGAGAGGGGGTAAATAATTATGCGGACAATGATGGTAAGGATGACAACGGCGATACCTACGTCGTGGCTTGGAATGATGCCGACTAAATAAACAAGTCCGTTATAGAGCGGGTTGTAGATTATGGTATTGAACACCGTGGCAATCATTGTCGCGCATTGTAGCCTGCAATCGGTCTTGTAGGAAGTTTGGGGAGTTCTGAGAGGAGTTTCTTGATATCCCGCTCGATTTCCTGAAATGAGGCTGTTACTGCTGCTTTTTTTGCATAAAAGACCAATATTCGCGGCCCCAAAACATGCTTTGATTCCTTGCGGAAGATCTCTCTACAGAGACGTCGCACTCGATTGCGGTCGACCGCGCGGACCGCGATCTTTTTTGAAATAACCGGCGCAAATGCGGGACCGTCGAAATTACGGTCCGTGGCTCGTATACGAGCCGAAAGGGTGAAGTACACACCATGAAAACGCCTAGTTTGGGGGCCTGTAATCGAAGAAAAATCAACGCGAGAGAGGCGTTGTTGTTTCGGCATTTTAGACGGAGAGGGCGTGGCGCCCTTTTTGGCGACGACGTCGCAATAGTGCGGCACCAGTCCTCGTGGCGCTGCGCACCAAAAATCCGTGTGTTTTCGATCGTTTACGTTTCTTTGGCTGATATGTTCGTTTCATACAGCTACTATAGCTTATATGTTCTTGCTTTTCAACGTCTTTGATTGGGGAGGGGATACGCGTCAAGTTATCAACACCTTATCCACACCACCGAAGTGATATCGGCCTAACGTATGTGCTTCCGCATTCTGATGCTGCGCGTATAATGGTCGAACCTGCGATACGATTTCTCTCATCACTACTCATAACTACTCCTTTTCTCATCACTTCATGGAACACACACTCGAACAGTATCGCATGACGAATAGAGAGTTGTGGCAAAACACGCTGGTGCAAATAGAGTTGGGGACATCTGAGACGAGTTTCCGCACGTGGTTTCGCAACACCGACATTGTTCACCGCGAAGGGGGAACGGTGCAAGTTGCTGTTCCCTCGAAGATTGTCAAGGAGTGGCTTATGGAAAAACATCACAAGCTTATCCTTTCGACCCTGCGGGTGATAGACAATAGTATTCGTAATGTGGAGTACAGTATCCATCGTGTGCCCGTTGCCCCTGTCGAGCGCAAGCCGACGC
This sequence comes from Minisyncoccota bacterium, assembly GCA_035541295.1. Taxonomy (GTDB): domain Bacteria; phylum Patescibacteriota; class Minisyncoccia; order Phycocordibacterales; family UBA2100; genus UBA10103. Next base: position 11,023 of record DATKNP010000020.1, on the reverse strand, counting down.
GCGCGGCAACTGCTTCTGAGAATGCATCGTTCGATCTTCAATCCCTCTATATCGATAAGCGTGACAACCTCAACCCACGGTACACGTTTGAGACCTTCGTGGTGGGACCCTTCAACCAACTCGCCCATGCAGCAGCGAAAGCGGTCCTTGACCATCCGGGAGCGACCTATAATCCGTTGTTTATCTACGGTGCGACCGGGCACGGCAAGACGCATCTTATCCAAGCGATTGGTAATCACTTCAAAAAGAGCCACGCGAATAAAAAAGTGCTGTATGTGACGAGTGAGAAGTTCGCGGTTGATTATATAAACTCCGTGCGCGCCGGTAATGCTAATAATTTTAAAAATCAGTACCGTCAATACGACGTCCTTATCATGGATGACGTCCAGTTCATCGCCAACACCGAGAAGACACAGGAAGAGCTCTTCCATCTCTTCAATGCATTACGTGACAACAACAAACAAATCGTGTTTTCATCCGATAAGCACCCGATGCTTCTACCAGGGTTTGAGGATCGTCTCAAAGGACGCTTCTCGGGTGGTATGATCGCTGAGATTCCCGAACCAGATATCGAGTCGCGCACTGCGATTATCCGCGCAAAACTTGAGAACCATGGCTTCTCGATACCGGAAGATATTATCCAATTCATTGCGGAGAGTGTTCGTGGCAACATCCGCGAACTGGAGGGGGTTTTGAATATGATTGTATGCAAGTCGCAACTCAAAGGCAAAACCATCTCTCAAGCTGATGTACGTGCACTCGTCAAACACAACCTCAAACCAAACAAGGGGGTCTCGGTCGAAGAGGTGGTGCACCGTATTGCTAGTTACTACGACATACCGGAGAAAAGTATTTATGAGAAGACGCGTAAGAAGGAGGTCGTGAAGCCACGTCAAATAATCATGTATATCTTGCGTGAGGAATTCAATGTTTCGTATCCATCGATAGGAGAGAAGCTTGGTGGTCGCGATCACACCACCGTCATCCATTCATGCGAGAAAATCAAACTGGAGATAAAAAACAATAATGCACTTGAGGCAGAGATTGACCATATTCGCACCCTCATCCATGCGTGAGATATACGAACAACCGGTGAATATGCTGCGGACAACCTCGGGAAAAAAATACGTAGTGGTGGATACTATTCAAACACTCGTAGTTATCCTCTTACAATTCATTACTTCTTCTCATCTTTTCAACAGTTCTAGATTCTCGTTTTATCCTTCTCTAGAAGGACGAAATGATGATATCCCCACTATACACAGCACTAATAGTAATAGTATTTTTTATACATTATTTATATGAAGATAGGAACAACCAAGGAACGGTTATCGCGTGCAGTACTTCTTACCGAACGTATCGTTGGAAAGAAAGAGTCACTCCCCGTACTCTCGTGTATTCTTATTGAGGTTGGGAAAGAATGTATTTTACGTGCCACTAATCTCGAAGCGGGGATTGAGGTACGTATACCTGTTGAAATAGATGAGGTTGGTATGGTAGCGGTCAATGCGCACGTGCTTGCTCAGACGATACGGAGTGTGTCTGCTGAAAAAATAACACTTCGTAACGAAGACTCGAATCTTCTTATAGAATCACGAGGTACTAAAACGCTCATTAAGGCAGTGCCGCATAACGAATTCCCACCACTCTCCCCCATGGGTGGATCAAGGGGCATTTCAGTATCACGAGATCTTTTGATGCGCGGAATACAATCGGTCGCGTATGCAGCTTCACCATCAATGATCCGCCCCGAGCTTGGTAGTGTGTATGTGTCGATGAATAGCTCCGGCATGACAACAGTAGCAACCGATTCATTTCGACTCGCAGAGAAGTCGATACGGAGTACTACAATCAAGAACGAACAGGATCTTCTCATACCGCTCAAGCATGCGCTTGAACTCACACATGTACTCGAATCTATCGACAGCGAAATGGTGGAGATGCATCTCAACGACTCCGAGCTCATCGTCACTGGTAACGGATTGCAGATAGGACAGGTGCGATATATTTCACGCGTAATCGATGGGCAGTTTCCCAACTACAAAGAAATCATACCGAAGCAATTCACGACTGAGGCGACGGTCTTGAAGAATGACTTCGCCGAAATGTTGCGCAAGGCACGTGTGTTCTCTGGTAATGACCAGCATGTCGGTCTTCATCTCTATCCCAAACGCAAGATATTTAGTGCGACGGCACAATCACCCGACGTCGGTGAAATGTCAGACTCCATTGATGCGGCGATCTCTGGAGACGACCTCGATATCAATTTCCACATCGGTTATTTGAGCGACTGCTTCTCTTCTATCGCGTCTGATTCCATCACCCTCAATTTCTCTGGTCCCGGCCGCCCCGTCGTCATTCGTGGTGTATCGGATGCAAGCTTCACGTACCTGGTAATGCCCCTCAATCGATAATAGTAGGACGAAAAAGTTATTGAATCGTAAAGTTTACTGTCGCGACAGCTCCCGTACCATCAGCGTGTTTTGCCGTAGCTTGAAGAATAGAGGGGCCATGCGACGTAGGGAGGAATGATATCGCGTACGGTGGGGTGCTTGCAGAGCCCAGGGGCACGCCATTGAGGAGGTACGTGACACTGACGATATTTTGTGGATCAGGGGCAGCTGCGGTCACGGTAAGTGTCTTCCACGCAGAGACACTCGTACCGGTCTGGGGAGAAGTGATTTGAAATACTGGCACATTGTTTACTGCGACCGTCGAGGCAGTTGCGCTGGTCGCACTTGTTGGTCGATTATGCTGTGCAGCCCACAGTTGTACCGGGTATTCCCAATACGCAAACTGCGGATCACTCGCAGGATTGGAGGGCGGACCTGCAAGTGGATTGTCTTTTTGCACCCAGTAAAGAATGTCGTGGATACCTTGAGCGGGGGCAGTGTTCCAGTTGCCCTGTAATACCGGTGGCAGCGATGATTCGTTGGGATTTGGTGCTGGGGGCGGGAAACTGTCGGACGGTGAGGAATATTTCTGTAACGCGTACAACATTACTTGATGCCAGGTCGGTGCCACAATGAATGCAGCTATCTTCTTCACCATCGGTTTGTTGTCATTATTTCCTGCCCACTCGCCAACAACGATCGATGGTGAATAGCCAATAACCCACGCATCTCGTGAATCGTCCGTTGTTCCAGTCTTGTCAGCCACATCATACCCATCAAATTGTAACGGTCCGTCAGTTCCAAATTCTGGTGCTCGCGCGACGTTATCTGAGAGTACATCGTTGATTTCGCGAGCAATTTGCGGGTCGAGGACGCGTGTCGCTTGGTTTTGGTACTGCTCCATTACGTTACCAGAACCATCATCAACTTCGAGGATGCCGGTCGGGGTGTTCTTAACGCCATCGTTGGCGAATACCCCGTAGGCACCCGTCATCTCCAAGAGGTTCACCTCACCACCACCTAAGACTAACGTGAGCCCGTAGCGTGAAGGATCACCAAGGGTCGTGATACCAAGTGACTGTGCCGTATCTATGGAATTCTGAACACCAGCAAGATATAACACCTTAACCGAGGCAACGTTGTCAGAAATAGCAATAGCATCACGCAAGGAGATTGGTCCGTGGAACGTACCGTCATAATTGCCGGGAGAATAGCATGGCGGCGTTGCGTTGGTCGTATCTTGTGGGGCGCATGAGGTAGAAAACTGTGTCTGGAGATCAAAAACGACCGTGTCCGGTGTGTAACCCTTCTCGAAGGCTGTCGCATAGACAAATGGCTTGAAACTCGAGCCTGGTTGTCGGTTGGCGAGCGCCACATTTACTTGGCCATCGATCGCGTTGTTGAAATAATCGGTCGATCCAATCATCGCAAGGATTTGTCCGGTCTTTGGATCGATCGCGACAAGACTGGTATTGGATGCGTTAAAATTGGCAAGCGACGAGGTTGCGTTCGCCGTGATGACACGTTGCGCTGCCTGCTGGAGATCATAATCGATGGTGGTGATGACTTTGAGCCCACCATTATCGACGACATCGACACCATATTTTTGTTCGAGGTACTGTAAGATATAGAAGACGAAGTGTGGTGCGAGCACGCCACCCTCGCTTTCAGGTTTGAACTGTACTTGTTCGGCCATTGCTTGGTTATATTCATCGGCAGTGATATAGCCCTGTGCCTTCATTTGCGCGAGTACGAGGTTTTTACGTGCATCGAGTGCGCTCCTGTTGTTGCCATATGGTGAAAGGTATGTCGGTGACTGAGGAAGTGCTGCAATATACGCAGCTTGAGCGATATCAACATTGCTCGCGTCGACACCGAAGAAGAATTGCGATGCCGCCTGCACACCATAAATCGTCCCACCATACGGTGACTCATTCAGATACGTATCGAGTATCTGGTCCTTGCTATAGATCTTGGTGAGACGAAGAGCAAGCACCACCTCTTCGATTTTACGTGTAAGCGTCTTATCTGACGTCAAGAGTGCATTCTTTACTACCTGCTGTGTGATGGTCGATCCGCCTTGTTCGTACTTACCACTCGTGAGATCGACCCAGAGTGCGCGCAGTGACGAGAGTGGCCGGACACCCGCGTTGTGGTAGAAGGTCGTGTCTTCAATAGCTATCGTTGCGTCTTGTATGTACGGGCTGATTTTGGAGAGGGGAACCGAAGTACGCTGCTCGCTACCGTGGGCATCATAGAGGAGAATATTGCCCGTGCGATCATAGATCTTGGTAGATTGTGCTACTTGGCGATTCGTAAAATTATTGATGGAAGGTATAGGTACGATCGATGCCCAAATGATAATGGCTCCGAAGACAAACAGCGCGAGTGCGAGACCAGCAAGTAAAAACAGCTCGATCGACTGCAGTATCCGAGGTCGCTTGGAAAAGCGACGACGGCCTTCCCCTCGTCGTATTGGTTCACGGTAAGACATAGAAATGCGAAACAAGCCCATTGTAGCCTTTAATACTGAGACTTTCTAGTGTGTGTAGGTGCGCGCACGAGCCATCGCAAGGTGTGTAACACCAACCGCTATCGCATCATACTCGTCATCATGTTTGATAGATTTATTAATCTGTATGAGCATGTGGAGCATAGTGATGACTTGCCGCTTGTCGGCATTACCCCAGCCACCAGCGGCGTTTTTGATTTGCGCGGGTGTGTATTCGTACACCTCGATGCCGCGCGCGGTCGCCGATTGGATGAGCGCTCCGCGCACTTCCGCCACGTGCATTGCGGTTTTTTGGTTGCCGCTAAAAAAAAGCCTTTCGAGCGCTACTTGATCTGGTGCGAACCGCTCGATGAGATGTTCATATGCCGCTATGACGTTGGCGAGTCGTTCAGGAAATGTCGACCGAGCAGAGGTCTCAACACATTCAGAGTGAATGAGAATGTTTTTGCCAGCACGACCATGCTCGACAATTGCCATTCCACAGCGTCCGTATCCTGGGTCGATTGAGAGTACCCTCATATACGCACTATACCAACGGTGGGATATAGTTACCATCTATGACCGATAAATATACCGCTGTCTGGGTCTCACACTCCTCGATGGGTGATTTTCTCAAGTGCCCGCGGCTCTACTATCTTCATAATATGTATAAGGATCCATCAACGGGGCGCAAAATAAGCATCGTGACGCCACATCTATCACTCGGTGTCGCCGTGCACGAGGTACTCGAGGGTCTCGGTGCATACCCCGCAGAAGAGCGCCTGCAGTGCGATCTCGATGCTGAGTATGAGCGCGCATGGACGGGGGTCGCGGGTGTCGGCGGCGGCTTCCTCGATGAGGGAGAAGAAAAATTATTTAAGGCACGTGGGCATACAATGCTCGAGACGGTGAAGCGCAACCCACGTTTCCTCATCAATAAGCGAATCAAACTTCCTCGGGGCGAAATGAACCCCAACTTCTATCTGAATGAAGATGAAAACATCATCCTCAATGGCCTCATCGATTGGATCGAATACCTACCGGCGAACGACTCGCTCCACATCGTCGATTTTAAGACCGGTAAATACGAAGAGAAAGAGACATCATTACAATTGCCGATATACCTCTTGCTGTGCAATGCATTGCAGAAACGAAGAGTCGCAAAGGCGAGCTATTGGTATCTCGAAAGCGATAAGATTATCGAAAAGGAATTACCAGAAGCAACAGACGCATATCGAGAGGTTCTCGAAATCGCACTAAAAATCAAAGCGGCCCGTCTTCGCAAGCTATTTGAATGTCCACAAGGAAGTGGGGGTTGCGTGCAGTGTCGGTCGTACGAACTGATTCTCTCCAAAGATCCGCGGGCGAGGTACGTTGGTATCGGAGGATTCAAGCAGGATATGTATGTGGTGGGGAAGTAGTCTTATTCCGCATTCGTGTACACCATCTCCACATCGTCATGCGCATCGAGCTCTTCGATAATCTTCATCAGTGACAGGTGGTCGCTTTCTGAAAGGGGAACGGTCGTCTTTGCAATATACCCATCATGATTTTTCTCGAACGCCCATAGAGCTGAGCCCTGTGCCGCAAGTGCGAGACCGTTCTTCGAGAGGATATGTTTGATCTCTTGCGCGGTACGGTTGCGGTTATCGGAGAGTGCCTCGATAACTATTGCAGCACCACCCGGTCCGTATGATTCGTAGGTAATGGACTCCATCTCTCCCGCATCAGTATCGATACCTTTGGCAACCGCACGCTCGATCTTATCTTTCGGCATATTGGCCTTACGCGCCTTCTCGATGAAGGTGCGCAGTCCGGGTGCAGTCACATCACCATTGACCGCCTTCGATTCAACGGTGATACGCCGAGAGAGTTTGCCCCACATATCGCTTTTGGCCGCGTCAGCCGCGCCCTTTTGATGTTTTATTTGCGACCATTTATTATGTCCTGACATAGTTGCATAGTAAGCCCGCCGCGTGCACATGCAAAATGCGGTATTATAGATACATGCTCCGCACGAAGTTCATACCAACGGTCCTCGTAATCATTCTCAGTGTCAATCTTGGTGCATGGACACTCTCAGTCGCAATGAGCCCCGTAGCCGCATCATCACCGCTTACGGTGCCTATCGGCGGACCCGCTATTGATGCACAGTCGCAAGCGGCGAGTGTGGTTGTTGCACAACCGACGACAGCAACAATAGTGACAACTCCTCATGATGCCACGACAACCCCGCCCACGAGTGACTAGCGGATTTCTATCACTTAGTGCAGGATACGCTGATGCAACGCGAAAAGACTTACATCTACGGCAAACACGCGCTCTCTGAGGCGCTCATTACGACGCCGCATATCATCAAGAAGGTATTTGCTGCCGAACATGCACTCGATACCCACGTGCGGACGCTTTTGAAAGAAAAGAACATCAGTGTCTCGCCGCTGAAGGACGAGGCGCAGCAGGTGAGCAAAGACGCATCGCACCAAGGCGTCATTGTAGCCATTGATCCGACGGAACTCCTGCTCGATCTCAAGGAGTTTCTCACGACGCTCGATATGTCTAGTAACCCCTCGCTCGTCCTTCTTGATGAGGTACAAGATCCGCACAATGTTGGTGCAATAATCAGAAGTGCCGCCGCATTCGGTGTCTCTGGCATTCTCATCCCACAAAACAATCAAGCACAAATCACCGGCGCGGTCGTCAAGACCTCCGTCGGTATGGTGTTTCGTGTTCCTCTGGTATCGATAGGGAACGTCAATCAAACCATCGCAGTGCTCAAAGAGAAAAAGTTTTGGATCTATGGCTTGGCTATGGAAGGCAATAACGAAATAGCACAGGAGCAATTTGATGCGCCCGCTGTATTTGTTGTTGGTAATGAGGGAGAGGGAATTCACAAACGCACACTCGAGCTTTGCGACGTGACACTCACCATCCCCATGCATCCGCGCACCGAATCTCTCAATGCTGCGGTATCGACAGCGATCGTCTTGTATGAATGGTCGCAGCAACATCGCGATGCATTGAAATAATATGGAGCGAAAAGATCTCACCACTTCCAACTGGCACGATTATGAACTTCTCGACTCGGGCGATGGAATGAAGCTGGAGCGCTACGGCGAGGTGATCGTTGCTCGTCCTGAAACGCAGGCGATATGGAAACCGCTCCAGCCTGAATTATGGGAAAAAGCAGATGCGGTCTTCGAATGGAAAGAAGGTACGAGCGAATGGAAAAAGAAAAACGATATACCGGCATCATGGCCACTCTCTTGGAATGAGGTGAAATTCACCGCACGTCTTACCTCATTCAAGCATACCGGAATATTTCCCGAACAAGTCGCGAATTGGGAATGGCTCGAGAACCATGTTCGTGCGCTCGAGAATCCCAAAATCCTCAACCTCTTCGGGTACACCGGTATCGCAAGTATCGTTGCGGCGAAGGCCGGTGCACCAGTGACGCATATTGACGCATCGAAGCAGTCGCTCGATTGGGCACATGACAACGCGCGACTCTCCGGTATTACCGAAGGCCAGATCAAATATCTGTTTGAAGACGCCAGTGCTTTTGTGAAGCGCGAAGCGCGCCGCGGCAACACGTACGAAGGTATCATCCTCGACCCGCCCGCATTCGGCCGCGGCGCCAAAGGGGAAGTGTGGAAGATTGAAGAGCAGCTGCAAGACCTCATCGCGACGACTAAGGAGTTACTCTCTGACAAACCTGGCTCATTCTATTTATTGAATGGTTACGCCGCGGGCTACAACGCGCAGTCTTTTGCGCAGCTCATCGAAAGTATTTTCGCCAACGTGAACGGAAACTTCGGCGATCTTTTAATCAAAGAATCGAGTTCTGAACGAGTTATCCCTGCGGGAATCTATACGAGGTTCTCCTTGTAAGAGACCTATCGTTAGATTCTTATTACCGCACAAGGGAGCTTGTGTAACTTTAGTTTCCACATATCCACCTTGCAAGGTGCGTGGAACTATCTCCCCACCGATCGCTTGACGGTCCCTGCCCAGCTGAAATAATACCAAGTACCGAATGACAAAGCACCTCCACGAATTAATGTACCATGATTAAAGTTTTTAGTATTAATATCAGACAGTCTCTAACGTTTACGCAATCACTTTCCTTCGGCACCGGTCTCTTTTTAATCTCTCTTCCGCTGTTAGTGTCCGCACAAACAGTCCAAACGTATAGTACTACTGGCGTGACTGAGAGCGGCTATGTCCCGACATCAACCGCCATTAGCCCTAGCTTATGTCCCGACATCAGTCGAACACTCAAACTTGGATCGACTGGCCCTGACGTGTCGCAATTGCAGGAATTCCTTGCACAAAACCCGATCATTTATCCAGAAGGATTGGTAACTGGTTACTATGGAACGCTCACTCAAGCTGCCGTAGAACGTTGGCAGGCAATAAATAACATTGTTTCGTCGGGTTCTCCGACAACAACTGGATGGGGTGTGGTCGGTCCACATACGCGCGCTGCGATAGCACGCTCGTGTTCGACTGGCAGTACGACAGTGTCATCAAGTGTGTCTACAACACCTGTTCCCCCAATGGTCGGCAGCACGATACAGGTGACTCCGATATCCGGCAGTGCGCCGCTTACGGTGACTGTAGAGGCTACACTCAACACTGTCTCTTCATGTGGTGCTGCCACCTACTTGCTCAATTTCGGGGATGGGACACAGCCGACTGTGATACCAATAGCACAAAACACTTGTCAGTCGGTCACGCAGACCGTTACGCACACATATCAAGATGCTGGTACGTACACGGTCGTTCTTTCCTCTGGAAATTACCAAGCGATTACAGCGGTAACCGTCAATGGTACATCCTCACCGAACCAGACCGCGACTTCTAGCATCCCCGCCGATTCGCTCTTCGCTTCAATAACTTCCGGCACAGCACCGCTTACCGTCGTCTTCATCGGAACGGTCTCAAGCCCCTCCTCTTCCGCGTGCAGTGGAGCCTGTGACGATACAATTAACTTCGGCGATGGCGCGATAGGTCTCGTCCAGATACCGACGACCCCTAGCACCTGGCAGTCATACTTGATCAGTCATACGTACTCGACGTCCGGGACGTACAAGACTCAACTTGACTCCACCACGGGGGCTGCAGATGGTTTACCAGTAAGCATTTCTGTACAGTCTGTAGAGGCTACTTCGACGAATCCTATAATTGCGACTACCACGTCGACGACACCATGGTGGACAGGCACTTCAGGTAGTGTCGTATCGCCGACTTCCGGTGCAGCGCCATTGACCGTTGTCACCCAATTCGAAACCGGCCCCGCATGTTCAGAAGGCTATCAGATTTCCTGGGGAGATGGCAGTGCGCCTACGACTCAAACTTACACTCCTCCGAGCACAGGCTATAACTGTGCGGCAATGGGAGAAGTTCAGAAATTGACCCATACGTACGCCGCAGCTGGAACCTCTACCATCACCGTCACGTTCACCGAACCAACCGGCACGCCAGCACGCGCGCCTCTTACTGCGACAGTCACGGTCGCCGCTGCCGGTAATAACAGCAGCAACGGCTTCAACCCCACACTTGTCCCACTTTCATCGATCACGAGCGTCAGTGCGTTCTACACTGCCCTCTACGAATGTGTTCTCGGGAGAGCTACCGGCACCCGTAACGACCCTGGCGGTCTTGCATACTGGGTAAAGAACAATAGCTCGTTTGCGATTCTCTACCAGCCTTACGCGAGCTTCTTCGACTCCAACGAATACCTCGCATACAAGACAACGGACCAACAGTATGTAACACAGCTCTATGAGTGTGTCCTCTACCGACAGCCCGACCAAGGAGGCATGAACTACTGGCTGACGGCTCTCGCGAATGGTACATCCCGCAACTCGGTTCTCCAGGACTTCACCAGTGGTTTAGAATTCCAACTCGACGACTACCCAACACTCGAGTCCGTAACAGGACTTGCGTATTAGACCTCCATCGTAGGTCGTTCAGACGTAGACCACTTCGCGACTGTTAACAAATTCCTTCAGCCCGTGTTATCAACACCCCCCTCTATCAATTGAGATGATTTGAATTACTATTCAAGCATGATCACTAAGACCAACTACCTTCTTTTGTTTTCCATTACCTCAGCGATTGCGCTGTCTGCTGCCGG
>DATKNP010000019.1:0-5739 GCA_035541295.1 Minisyncoccota bacterium | reverse complement strand
TGAGGGGAAGCGGTACAAGGAAGCGACGGTCGCGAATGCACGGCATGTTCTTCAACGCGTGTATGCGGTCTGGAAACGAGGGACTCCGTACGTTGTCCACAGCTGAATACTTGCGCACAGATTACAGGTCTGGAACTTTTTGGAACGAATGGAGAAAAGCGTCAACTAAGCTAGTGGGACGCTCGGTTCGGCAGAGGATCGCCTGAGACAACGTGAAAATGCAGATGTTTATTATCTTGATATGTACCGAGATTCGTTAAGATTCGCGCTGCTCCATGTTCTTTTTCAACTTTCGACGCCATAATCTTTAAGACCTCTACGATTTCCAAGAGTAAGGGCTCGTCGTCCTTGGTTAAGGCTGTAAACGATGCAATGTGCTTTTTAGGAACTACGACAATATGGACGGGACAATACGGACGCGTGTGGTGGTAAGCAAGAACATTTTCCGACTCAAATTCCTTTTTTAAGGGAATCTCCCCCTTCATAATGACATCGCAGTACAAATCATTGCCGGTGTATTCCATATATTCATCTTACACTATTGGCTGGGGGTCTGGGACGAGGTCTGGAACTTTTACAACCCCGCACGATATTAATTAGGTTTGCGAATAATAAAATACGCACTTGTGTCGCCTTTCTTATGTCCTTCGGCTCCTCGCGGACAATCTGGGGATGCAGAGACTCTAAGAAAGCTAGACTGTGTCGCTCTCGTATACCTTGATCGATTTTCTCTCCTACGACTGGCGTAGCAGCTAACACCTTCTCCCACCATGCCATTAATTTATTTATAGCGTTATCATCCAGTGTTCCCATTCCTGAGCCAAATCGGACTTCGCCATCCGGTTTTAAGACCCTAATGTACTCTTCCAGTGTTTTTGCAACTAATTCTGGTGTCTCAGTCCATGTCGTGGGTGGCGCGGCATGTGATAAAACATAATCGAATGTGTTGTCGGCAAAAGGTAAAAGACGGGCATTGGCAACTGCATAGGGTATATTCTCTTGAATACCCTCTTCTTCCCATAACTCAGGCTTAGCATCAATCGCGATGATAGTGCAACCATTCTTTTCTCCTTCAGCAGATACTTCCCCAGAACCCGCACCAACGTCCAAAGTCACTTTCCCTTTCAAGTCATCGAAGGATAGACCAAGCCACCCAATGACATCTTCGCCTCTCTTTTTAGTTTCCAAAGTATGCTTTGCTCGAGGAAATTTCTCCATGTATGAATTATACCAAGCAAATTCAGAAATTCTGGACTACGGTCGATAATTCTATTTTAGTGATTTTCGAGCTGGCGGTCATGGATTCGAACCGCGACAAAATGAAGTGATTGATACACCCAAAATCATTTTTGCTATAGTACCCAGATGAAACGCTGGCAGCGGCCTGTATATGAGATCGATCCCGAGGAGATATTTCTCGATTCGTCCAACTTGCCTGCGCACGATGCCTCACAATTTGAGGGGAGACTCGGTCCACCCGTCTCGGGGCGCGCACTTTTTGGTGTCGGCATAGTATTTCTCATTGTCGTTATGGGATTCGCGTCGCGCGCCTATATGCTTGAGGTTGCGAAGGGTTCTTCATACGCAAGTATATCTCGCAACAACACACTCGATCGTTCTCTGATCTTCGCGACGCGTGGCATCATCTACGATCGTACCGGCAGAGAACTCGCATGGAACATTCCGCAACCAGCCGCAGTCGCTGCGGCTGCATCAAGTACCTCGCCTGACGCTCATATGAGCACGAGCACGCAGGCGAAGGCTCCTGCATCACCCGCATCGTTCTATGCATTGCGGCAGTACATCAATGAGCCCGGGTTCGCACTTCTCTTGGGTTTCGTCCGCTATCCGCAAGCAGATGCAAGCGGGGAGTGGTGGCAATCAGCCTATACCGGTATCGATGGTATCGAGCTTGAATACAACGACCTACTCTCGGGAGAGAATGGTGCCACGCTTACCGAAACAGATGCACACGGCAAGGTGCAAGAGACCAACATCATCGCTCCTTCTATCGACGGACAGAACATTACGCTCTCGATCGATGCCGATGTACAGACACATCTCTTCGATGCACTCGTCGCGCACGCACAGGCACAAGGCTTCCGTGCCGGCGCCGGTGTCGTCATGGATGTGCGCAGCGGACAAGTGCTCGCGCTTACGAGCTTTCCCGAATATGACGAACAAGGCTTCACCGACGGTAAGGCGTCTGCTATACGCGCTGCCACGAATGACCCACTCACACCAATGCTCGACCGTGCGGTCTCAGGGTTGTATGCGCCCGGATCTATTATGAAGACAATCTTCGCAGCGGCAGCACTCAATGAGAATCTCATATCTCCCGACAAAGAGATTGATTCTGTCGGCAAGCTATCGATACCGAATCCCTATGACCCGAGTAATCCAACCATCTTCCATGATTGGGCAGTACACGGATGGATCGATATGCGCACGGCGATAGCCGTCTCTTCGGATGAATATTTCTATACGATCGGCGGTGGTTATGGCGATCAGCCGGGTCTCGGCATAAGCAAGCTCGATGAATACGCGACACGCTTCGGGATCGGTACGACGACCGGCATCGATCTGCGAGGTGAGAAAGCAGGGGTCATTCCCAGTCCGGCATGGAAGGCGATTGCCTTTCCTAATGATCCGACATGGCGCCTCGGCGACACGTACCACAGTGCGATCGGTCAGTACGGCTTCCTCATCACGCCAATACAAGCCGTGCGCTACGCGGCAGCCATTGCAAATGGTGGCAAGCTCTACGTACCGCACCTGCTCGCGTCGTCGACACCAAGCTTCATCTCCGTCGATATCCCCGATGCCGATCTGGAAGTCGTCCGCGAGGGCATGCGGCTTGCAGTCACGTCGAATCGCAAAGATGCGACCGTGAGCGCACTCAACATTCCGGGCATCGATATTGCCGCGAAGACCGGTACGGCCCAAATAGGGGCACACAACCAATATGTAAATTCATGGTCGATCGGCTTCTGGCCTGCGAATGATCCGAAGTACGCATACGCCGTCGTACTTGAACAAGGTCCGTCGACGGAGACCGCTGGTGTCGCTCCTGGTATGACCCCTTTCTTTCAATGGCTCGTCGCCAATCATCCGGAGTACGTGAACTAGAGATAGGATTGAACATACAGAGGTCAGATCTTGGGATCCCTTAAGATCTGAACTCTGTATGTTCAGTATCGATCAGACGCTTGCCCTCACATCTATAGCCTGTATAATGCATCCGCTAACGACGAAATATACATTGAACTATGATAGCCGAAGACAGCAATTACCTCAGCAAAGAAAAATTCGATGAGCTGACTGCCGAGCTCGAGCACCTTAAGACGGTGCGCCGCCGTGAGATTGCCGAACAGCTCGAATACGCGCGCAGCCTTGGTGATCTCTCTGAGAACGCTGAGTATGAAGAGGCGCGCAATCTCCAAGCCGCAACCGAAGACCGCATCCGTGTCATCGAAGAGACGCTCTCTCGCGCACGCATCATTGAGCATACTAAAGGCAGCACCGTAAGCCTCGGCTCGTTCGTAACGATTCAGAAGCAAGGTGAGAAAGAAGAACACACGTACGAGATTGTCGGCTCTGCCGAAGCCAATATGCAAGAACACAAAATCTCACATCTTTCGCCACTCGGTTCGGCCTTGATGGAAAAGAAAAAGGGCGACACCTTCACCTTCGAGACTCCCAAAGGTGCGCAGAAGTATAAGATTACGGGGGTGAAGTAATTTTCAAAGACAGAAGATCCCGAGGTTGAACCTCGGTTTTTTCGTTCATCCCCAGAGTTACTAGGAAGCGTTGGTCTTCGTAGGGAGCGCTTGATTTTGCTTACTTTCTCCGATAGTGTGCCGTCAGAACTAAAGTAAATCATCCCGTCTGTGGGAGGGTTCGAACATTGGAAGGATACTTAAAGTGAGTAGAGACTGGATCAAAATCTACGAAGAAAAGGGCGCGCTTTGGATTCATGATGGAAACCCGTCACGACCACACGCGCTCCTCACCTCAGGACGCCATTCCAACGGGTTCTTCAATAGCAATCTGGTCATGGAAGATCCGTTGCTTATGGATAGAGCCTGCGCAGACTTGTTGAAATGCCTGCGGCGTTCAGGTCTCGACATTGAGAGGATTGATCGAGTGGTTGGCCCGGCGATGGGCGCTATAACCGTGGCGCACGATCTGGCACGGCACATCAGCCGCAAGCGCTTACGTCCTTGTATGTGTGCCTATACAGAAAAGTTCACTACAGCGGATCAGGCGAATAACATGTTCTTTAAAAGAACAAAGCTCCGTCCGGGGGAATCAATCCTTCTTGTCGAAGACGTGTTGACAACGGGAAATAGTCTCGAGCTCGCCGCAGCTGCTGTCACTCTACAGCAAGGTATTGTCGGACCGCTGGTGGGAGTCCTCGTAAATCGTTCCGGACTCGAACAGCTCAATGACAGGAAAATCATCGCGCTCATTGATCATCCGATGCCGATGTGGAAACCGGAAGACTGCCCGCTTTGCAAACAAGGCTCCGATGCCATTCGCCCAAAAGGCACGGAGAACTGGGCTCGACTCAACGTAGACTATTGAAGTTCTCGATCGAAAGGAGAGAAACAATGACGAAGCTTACGCCTGCACAACGTGTCATCGTCGCGGCTGACTTCAAAGTATCCGACGGTCAATCAATCAGTTCGATTGAGAACGAAGTGCTCATGCTCGCCGGACAACTTTCTGGAACGGGAGTTTGTCTCAAATTCAATTCCATCTTGCGCGCCTGTGGCTACCATCTGATTCAGAAGATCTGTGATTATGGCTTGGACGTCTTCGCGGATCTGAAACTCAACGATATTCCGAACACACTCCAGTGCGATGGGACGTTATTGCGAGAATACAAGCCCAAGTTTCTCAGTGTAATGTGCCCCGCGGGAATTAAGGCGATTCGGGGACTCAAAGACGAGTTGCCAGATACACGATTACTAGGCGTCACGGTACTCACAAGTCTCGACGATGCGACAACAATTCCGATGTTCGGTGGACCTGTGAAAGAGGTGGTGCCTCGGTTTGCGGAAATAGGCAAAGCGGGTGGTGTCGACGGGCTGGTCTGTTCTCCGGCCGAAGTCACAGAACTTCGACAAAGACACGGAGATCGTTTGTTGCTCGTTACGCCCGGTATTCGCCCGAGCTGGGCGCCCGTTCCAAAAGACGATCAGAATCAGGAACGCGTCATGACGCCTGTCGAAGCAATACAAAGCGGCGCGGACTACCTCGTCGTTGGGCGACCAATAATTGGTGCAACAGATCGACGTACTGCAACAATGCGAATCATTGAAGAAATCGCTGCTGCAGCATGATTATCTCTAAGTGCAGGTCTTCGACAGCTCACGTCTCGGTACGTGGGCTGTTTTCTTTTTTAAAAAATTGTGGACATAGGGCATCAAACATTGGACTCGCTTAAAAGCTATCTTTCTCGGTTTTGGAAATACTACGAATCCAGTTCGGTGTTTCAAAAGGTGCTTGAAATTCGTACTGCTCCAGCCATGTAACTACCACAACAAGTAGAGTATTAGAGAGCGGTTTTAATTTAGGACCCACGAATCCCCCCGTCATCTAATCAATAGCTTTGCATCACTTGGAGCGGTGTTTGTAGATTAAGACCGAAATGATGGCGCTTCTCATTGTAGTAGCGCAGATACTTCGGGAGGTTTCTGTTAATGATCGACACATCCTTCGGAAGTGCATTGA
>DATKNP010000018.1:0-3899 GCA_035541295.1 Minisyncoccota bacterium | reverse complement strand
CCTTATTCTGCCTTATTCCTCCTTATTCCTGTCCCCTTATTCCTCTTATTCCTGGAGTGTTGATTTGCTACCCCACCCTGTGACTCACGATAACTTATTGAAGGAATCAGGGACATGCTGAAGCATTTATTCATTCCCAGTTGATCCAGTATATGAACTAAGAAGTAAAAACACCGCCCTCATGGAGAGAGGGCGGTCTAGTCAGTAGTTCCGAAAACCGAGGAACTCATGTAATCGTTTCCGCGCGTCGTCGTATATCCGAGTGAACGGGTCGTACGGCGGTTGCTCCCAGTTCAGACATCCGAGCGAGAGCACGGGAATTTGTTTCATTGCCCACGCAATCTTCTCAAGCTCCTGCGTACCGAAGCCGTGATCATGAAGCCAATAGAGTGCATCCACGCACTTGGCGAGTGCGACATCGCTATGGATCACCCGGCTTGATGAATCGAAAACGCGGATCTTCCGCATATTCTCCAATTCTTCGCGAACCCGTTCAACGGTGGTGCAATGATCGAAGTTGCCTAAACCCCACTGCTGCTTCACTTCGTCGAGATTGCTCCTCGTTACGCCTGCCCATTGAAGGAACATCGAGAACAGTACCTCCCTCGCTTGTCCTGTGCTGTACTCCCAGGCGTCCATGACGTAATGGCGGCCAGATAGTTCGCCGAGTACGAGGAACCATAGCGCCATATAGGCGTGCTGGCTCCATTGCCATGGCTTTGCATCGAACACGGATGGGGCGATACACAGCAGTTTGCGTTCCTTGCCAAGACGATCGGCAAACGCGCTTCCTTCCCTAAGATTCGGTTGAACGACTAGCTCCCAGAGCGCAAGCGGACCGAGTTTGGCATTCAGTTCATCAGGCGTCTTTACGCGATGTTCGATAAGCGTGTCGTAGTATCGCTTCCCGGTTGTAATCGGCATACCTACGTATGCGACGTGCTTACGTCGATTTCCCCGGAGTGAACGGTATGTGCCGACTACCACGCCGAGGTTTGCAAGCTCATGTTCAGTAAGCTGGGCATATTCCCGATTAACATCGGCTAACAATAGTCGATAACTCATATGTCCCTCCCGTTTGTTGGACCGATGCTATTTATGCGATATATCTTGCACAAACGCAATCGTCATCGAAAATGTTTAAGGCTCCCACTCCCAGTTCTCACACCCTGTAGACCGCTCCAAACAGGCCTTATTTTACTTGCTAAAAAACCGATGCGCGGCCGGCCGGACTTGAACCGGTAACCTCTCGCGTGACAGGCGAGTGCTCTAACCAGTTGAGCTACGGCCGCAATGACTAGCGCGGATACTATACCACTTCGCGATAGATTTTACATCCCCTTTTCAGCATGTCGAAAAAATCTCAAATATAGGCTATATTGTGCATTAATCGCCGGCGTAGCTCAGGTAGTTAGAGCATGGGACTCATAAACCCAAGGTCGAAGGTGCAAGTCCTTCCGCCGGCACTAAAAACAAAGGAGCGCAATGCATGCATTGCGAGACTATTGTTTTTTGCCGCCGGAAGGACTTGCAGGACGCAGCGGGGTACCCGTTCAGCAGAACGGGTCGCGAGTCGGGGTCGCGAGAATTTTCTTGTGGCGGCAAGAAAATTACTCGTGACCAAGTCCTTCCCCTTCCGCCGGCACACAACACGTCGTACAATACTGGTATGAAACTGGGCGAAGTATTCGTGCTGATCACCAGCATCCTCTGGATCATCGCGGCTATCTATCTCATTTATTCGGTTGGTCTCGGAATCCTCACCTTGAATTTGCAGCCGATCATAACGGGTGTCCTCATCATGTTCTTCGCGACGGTCGCCCAAGCCGTCGCAGGAATACTTGCCGAGTGATTACGCAGCCCGCGTTGTGCGGTTGAGCTCGTGCTCGACAGACTCATAGAACGCTTTGTCCTTCCCGTTGGTAAGTACCTCCCCTACTTTGTCGCGCGGTACCCACCGTGCTTCGGGATTATTTGGGTCGATTGGTGCGAGTGATTCCTCGTCTGTCGTGAAGAGGAACATGTGGATATGTTTTGATTCAGCCATGTCGCGTCCACCCATCCGTTTGTATGACCCGAGATCTTTTATATATACGAGTGAGCGTAATCCCGTCTCTTCGGTGATCTCGCGCGTTGCTGCCTCGAGAACTTTTTCTCCCGGATCCACATGTCCTTTCGGGAATCCCCAAAAGGTCGGGCCGTTCTTGACGAGCGCCACTTCGCCGCGGCTGTTGAGTACAATTCCTCCAGCACTCTCTGTTTCATTCATCGACATATCCTATCATTAAGCGGACACATCGATCTACTGTCTGTTACAATCTGAGGTATGAAAGGTATTGCTTCGCATCATTTGCACGGACGCAAAAGAATCCGAAAGACAAAGACCTTGGAACCGTATCCGTCTTCGAAACATCTGGTGCGACTCTTAGACAGAGTCGCCATAGTCGCCGGTATTCTGGGTCCCGTGATGACGCTGCCACAGATCTGGCAAATTTATCATTTCCATGATGCTCAGGGTGTGTCGCTTATATCATGGGTGGCATATGGCTTCCTCGATATGCCCTTTGTCCTCTATGGATTCGTGCACAAGGATAGGCTGATTCAAATTACCTACATCCTCTGGTGCACCGCCAACCTCGCCGTCGCCACCGGTGCGATTATCTACCGTTGAACACATCTGAGCCTATGGAAATGGAGCGCGGATGAAACCTATTTGTGTGATGGTGTTGAGGTAGCCTTCGATGTGTCAGTAGTCGCTGACTCTTGTGTCGTACCGTTCTGATTGATATAGATCGGACCGACATTGATTATTTTATTCACACTTGGTCGATAAAGTATCGCGCGCTGCGCTTGCGTGTAGATCATAAGAACATCTCCGTTGCTCGCATTCTGATAAAAAGATTGTTGCGACTTGAGCGAGGCGGCGTCACTAACAGTAGCAACAATCGGTGTATCGCCGACCGGCAAGAGTATCAGGGCGCTCACCTTTTGCACGAGTGCAGAGACTTGCTGCTGCTGTATTTGCTCGGGAGAAAGACCCCAATTGTGGAAGTGGAAGAAGCGCGCTAAGCCAAGGATGATGAGTAGGGCCACCAGCAACAATGCTATGCGCTTTACCACTCGTCGACTGATATGAATGGTGAGGAGTGGTCGGCTCGTGGGAGTAGGGAGGGGCGCAGGCGTAGGAATTGAAATCGGAGTTGGAGTGGGAGCTGGAGCCGCTTCCACATTCGCTGTTATTTTCTCACTTTTTTTCATCGGTAAATAATACCATCACTTCCCTATCGCATACAAATTAATACTCGCAATGGGAAACATCCGTTGACTTATTGTGCGGGGCTTGTACTCGCATCGGGAGCAATGACGTTCACCGTACGCTGGGCGGTCCCTTCCAAACCATTTTGATCTGTCGCGATGTAGCGGATGGAGTGTGAACCTGGTGTAGATGTATCGATTGTAATGCCAGATAGTGGAGTCGAAGTAGCTCCATCAACCGACGCTGCTATGCCGAGGTTGAGATCGGCGACAGGTGAAGTAGGAGCGATCGACGCGCCGAGGTCACTGTAGGTAGCGCCGACGTCGACCGTTGCCGGATTATCACCGTTTACGATTACCGTTGGTGGTGTAGTAGTCGCACTGGAATTCTGAGATGAATCCGTCGGTGCACTTTGAGAGGGACTGCTTTGTCCCGTCGAAGGACTTTGTGCGGAGGCGGCGACCATTGCTTGGAATTGCGCAGCGGTGACACAGGTCGAACCGACACACAATTCGTTTGAGAAATGGCCGGTCTGCGCGAAGAAGTCCGTGATTCCATTACTTGCTTGTGCAAGCCAGGCAATGAGATTCTCTCGGAACACACTGCTTATGGTGGCAATATCTTGTACTGACTTCACGATAAG
>DATKNP010000017.1:0-16025 GCA_035541295.1 Minisyncoccota bacterium | reverse complement strand
CAATGCACTTCCGAAGGATGTGTCGATCATTAACAGAAACCTCCCGAAGTATCTGCGCTACTACAATGAGAAGCGCCATCATTTCGGTCTTAATCTACAAACACCGCTCCAAGTGATGCAAAGCTATTGATTAGATGACGTCTGAAGCATATAAACACAAGGGAGCCTGTGAAAGCTCCCTTGGAAGTTTAGCGTAGTAACGCAGAGCTATCCGATGCCGGTGGCGATACGGTGCCCATCGGACTTTCGGGTGGAGACGTCTTTTGAAACGCCGGCAACGATTTGATCATCACGTTGGGAATTTCATTAGGTCTTCCGAACGAGAACGTGAATCGGCTTTCGCTGAAACGTCCTCCATCACTTGACTCGAGTTTTGCATCTGCGATGTCCTTCGCGAGCACTCGTGCCTTGTCTCCCGTAAGGGAGATGCGACACAAATGTACGTCATCCCCCCATCGTGCGTTTTGCACAATCAGTATGAGCCACTTATCTCCATAGATGTCTGTTCTTCTCATCGGCACTGTCAGATGACCCATGAGCGTGAACATCATCCCGCGCCCCTCATACCGATCGCAGTTTTCATCCGGCGTTCCAACGAATCCGCTCGGTGTCATAAAGAGAACCGCCAACGCGATCACAATCGTCAGAAAACCATATTCCACTGCGAAGGATCGTTTCGAAGGATCCCGAGACCAGAGAAATATGACCGGCAGGAAGAAGAAAAGTCCGACGAGTAATATGATGAGTAACGATTGACTCTCGGTGAGAAGCCGATGTTCCATCACTGCGTCATACCATATACCCATCCGAGTGAGGGCGTAATCCCACAAGGAGAGGATAGATGTAACGACACGCTCGCTTACAGATGCTACGAATGAGTTCATCATTGTGGCCTCCCTGGACTAGGTGTAGTTGCGGGCGACGGGGCTGTTGCGATTTTCACCAGCGTCGGGTAGACGATCTTTCCATCGCTAGAATCCACGTGCGCTTTGTCGACTTTCTCGAGTTTCCCTTTCTCATCCCAATGTGCAGTCACCAACGTGATTTCCTCACCGGTATACTTGAGTGTGAATCGCGTACCTCGCGTACCATCCACGTCCACGTCTGAGACTGGCACCTCAGTATCACTATCCTTGTTTTGGATGACTTTGATATCGCCATCCACAGGAAGATTTCCGCCGTGTGGAAGGTACAAATGCACGTTGAAGTGGCAGGTGGTGTTCGGCGGGATTCCATTGACAGTTGAGTTCGATTGCAGTTGTTCTTCGTTGATGATATGACCTCCTTGATCATCGCGAAGAAGGTCGAGCCAGCCTTCACTCGTGCGCGAATAGCCAATACTGATGATGTTTGTAGGTGGATTATCACCGATTTGCTGGTAGCAACGCACCCAGAGGTCGAGGTCGTGCGGCAGAAGTGCTCCCCAGGCAAGCCGCACAAACAAGGGTGTCGGCGTTACTGGGGTACGCTTGTTGCCGTTATTGCGCGCTGGTTCATTGATGAACTGAACCGCCACCATAGCGATGTTGGTAGACATCACTGCGATGATGTTTTGCGATTCGAGTAAGGACCACACCACCACTATCAATGTGAGCGTATTGGGTATCGAACCAAATGCCCCGACACGCCTGTGCTTGTTGTTCCCAAACATTTCACCCTCCTTCGAGTGGATCGAGACAATGACGGATGTCTTGTCCAAATATTACAACATTCAAGAGTGCGTCATCGAAGCTGGACTGCATACGTCGTACATGAGACTGCAGATGGTCTTGTATCACCTGAAGAATCAAAAACGATCCGATGCATGCCGCTACGGGAACGAGTACCATGCCTTGATTCTTTATCATGGCACTCAAGAATGGACCCACTCCCTCAACGGTGCTCGGCGGTTTCATCGTACCGCTGCCGTACGCAAGGCCAACATAGACAAGAAACACGCCAAAGAGAAAGAGGGCTATCTTCACATTATCGACACTGCCGAGCCCTTCCTCCATATTCTCTCTGAACCTATCCTTTACGAAAACGTGGAGGTACCACGTCTGGAACTGCTCAATCCTCTTTCCTTTCTCGCGAAGCTTCTGCGCTTCCACGAGCCGGTCGAGCACTTCACATTGTGAAGATATTTCTCCACGCCGTAGCATGTGTAGAGCATGATCGTTACGAGAAATTCCCCGCGCGATGGGACGTATCACCCACAATAGCGTCGACGCGAAAATCAGAACCACGAAACTGAACATGGCCTGCGTGTACTGTTGTGGGTAGTTTAATATCGCCCAGGAAATTGCTCCTGAGTGCGCAGCGTAGATGGCAACTGACAGCAGGATAGCTGTCACAAGCCAGAACTTTTGATGGGCATCCATGACACACTCTCCTTAGTTGTCGTTGTTTCACTATTGCCTAACTGGAGAGTATATTCTTTTACCCCGTTGTCAACGTAATTTCTGATTTTTGCTATACTACCCCCATGAGTTCAGCAGAAGCTCCCGGGCATGGGCATGAGAAGCCTAAGAATCCGAGCGAAAAACACGCGAAGTGGTACGAGACAGCAATGAAGTATATCCGCGCGTCCGGCTTCGGACTCGCCGCGGCCGTCTTTGTTAATGTTGCGGCACTGCACTTCGGTATTGTGGTACCGGATTACATGCTAGGAGCAGCTTTTGGAGCTGGTACGGTAGCAGGATTGCAAGACAACAAACAAGCTACGAAGAAAGACTCTGGACATGTCCATCACGGTGCGCATTGAAATCTATGATGACTGAACAAGAGATACGCGAACGGCTTGTGCATATCGGCTTTGGTGAAACCGATATACCGAACGTGATGCGCGACGTCGGTGCCGTCATCGCCGGCAAGGTCTTCGTGACGTACCTACAGACACTCCCAGAACAAGAACAAGCGCATATCAAAGCGCTCGAGCAAGACGATCTCCTGCGGTATCTCAAGGAACATCCCGGCTCGACTCCTTCTATCTCGCAAGAACAATTCGATGCGATTCTCGAAGAGACGTGGGAAGATTATTTCAAATCAGTGCGTTAAGTTCCCTTCGTTTGCAGGTGTTTTTTGTTGACCTCATGCAACGCGACGATGAAGAGGCTCTCGCTCCAGCCGAGCGGTGTGTTGTCGTTGTACTTCGTTGAGTTGGAGTAGTAGAGCTCCGGCACGCCTGTCTTTGAGACTGCGGCTTTTGCTTTTTCTAAATACTCTGCAGCTTTCTCTTCGTTGCCGAGCTGCTCGTAGATTATGGCGAGCCAACTTAAGCCGAAACACCACTCGGCTTCTTCGGAGTGGCCGTCGGGATTTTTATTGTAGTAGCGATCTCCCTTGTAGCGGATGACGCCACGATCGCGCAGGAGATGGTACTCGACGTTCTTCAACACCTCGCGAGTTTCATCCTCGGTGAGGATATGGTACGGCCAGATGAGTGAGAGCAGTGAGAGGTCGACGAACTTGCCCGCTGATTCGCGCGGGAGCACCGTGCGAAGTGCAGCACTTCCCTTCTCTATCAGCTCATCGGGTACCTCGATGCCTTCGATGTGCCGCGCCATCATGAGGCCTGCGAGGCATGCGCCGATTGATGAGGCGTGGAGTTCTTGATTCTCTTCCCACATGCCGGAATCGGGATCGTTCCAATACTCAAGCGTCGAGAGATACCATACGAGCTTCTGCACAATGCGGCGGTCGTCATTACTCTCGATGATGAGACCTTTCTTTCGCTGCTCAAGCTCACCGAGTTTGAAGAGAATGCAGCCGATTGAATCGTTCTGCTTGTTGCCCCATTCTTCCCAATACTCTTCGAACGTCGTCGGGTTGTAGCGCGGGTGGATGTATTGATGCGTGTACTGCGGCTTCGAGCTAATCGCATGATCGATCTTGCTCTCGTGTTTCTTGAATATATCGAGTATCGCGCGGTACGTCTTCTTCACGGTATCAAGATCGCCCACGACTTCGAACGCGAGACATTCGTAGAAGTTGTCGCGCAACCACGCCTTATCGTAGCCCGTGCCGATACCTTTCTTCGACGCCGCGAAGAGCCCGGACTCGTACTGCAGACTCTCCAGTATGTTGAGATGCTCTTGGATGAGCGCCTGATAGAGCGGATGCGCTGACGACATGGGACTTATTCTACCTTAGAGCGCGACGCACGCGGACGAACAGCCGTGGTATGTACATTCATACCGCTGTAGACGTGCAGCAGTGAGAGGAAGACTGAGAGCACCAAGGGGCCGAAGATGAATCCCAGGGGTCCGAAGAAGAGTACGCCGCCGAGAATCGAGAAGAGCACGAAGATCTGTGGCGCCGCGAGACCACGACTGAAGTAGTACGGTGCGAGCATATTGTCGAGGAGCATGACGGTGATGACGGTGAAGATCGTGAGTCCTATCGCGAGCGCCGTGTGCCCTTCCAAGAAGAGGTACGCGATAGCCGGTATGAAAACGATGGGTGTGCCGACGCCCGGTATCGCACCGACGATGCCGCCGATACTTCCCCACAAGAGTGCATTCGGTATTCCGACAAAGTAGAAACCAACGCCGACGAAGATCCAGCGAATGAGTGCAGTGAGGAGCGTCCCTTTAATCACCGATTGCACGGCGAGCTTCATGTTGGCGATGATATCGGCGGAGACCGTAGTGCCTAAAGGACTCATCTGCCGGAGATTCCCAAAGAATGTCTCGCCGTCACGAAGAAAGAAGAAAAACGCAATGAGCATGAGAAAGGTCTCGAAGACGACGAAGAAGGTCCGGTACACGAGGCCCGCGAGGTTGCTCGATATAAATCCAAGCGCATTGACCACGTATGAATTGATATCGACGGTGAACCCGGGGATGATTCGCTGGAGCGGCGTTTGTATCGAGGATTGGAAGGTCTGCACGTATTGGACGCCCGAGCCTTGCGCGGTAAGGTACATCGTCTGTGCCTCACGGAATATCTCCACCCCAAGAAAGAACAGTGGTGCGATGAAGAAGATGAGCAAGATCAGAACCATCAGCGAAGCTGCGGTCGACTTCGATCCTCCGCACCAGCTCGTCAGACGTTGATACTGATGCTCTAGGAGCGTTGCGAAAACAGCGGCAAGTGCGAGCACTTGAATGAATGGCGCGAAGACATAGAAGAGCAGGAGTGAAACGCCCCCGAATAATACGAGCAGCGAAATGTTTTCGACGCGGTGCTTGTCCATAACCTAAATTATACCATCCTATCAAAGTAGGAAGTTGGGCAACGTATATTCGGATCAATCCACACAGTCAATTAATTTCTTCTATCTACTGCGCAAGCACCTCGGTCGCAGCAAATGTCCCGTCGCTCTGGGGTTCCCCCACGATGAACAGCAATTGGCCAATCTTGAGATCAGAGAGGGTGATCGGGGTCATCTGATAGGGAGATGGCGCTGCAAGTTGTGCAATTGCATCCGCATTCTTTTGCGGATCCTGCATGAGTGCGTTGTATTGGTTCTGATACGCTTTCATATCAGCCGCCTGTGTCTCGGGATTTTTCAGTGCGCCTTGTCGGATAATCTGCGTATTTGAATCAGACAGCGTGATTGTTTCCGTTGTTGTTGCACCTGTAGAACCGGACGCGGCAATTGTCAGAGATTTGTTCCCGATCGAATTCACAATACCACTCGTTGTATGCGGTACGATACCACTCGTGATTGGAGATTCTGCGTATGTGGTACTCGTCGTGCCCGTAGGTGCTGTGCCCGTCGACGAAGGCCTAGAATAGTGTGATGTATTCATCTCAACAGGACGAGATGCGATCATCATGATGATATATACTTCGCCGAACGCAAGCAGTACAAAGCCAGCAATGAGCGCATATATGATTTTTTCCCTTGATGTATTCATACCTATAAACGATCGAACTAGTTCACAAGGTAACCGATGAACGTGCAGGCGACTGCGGGATTAGCGCCACAGCTACTCCCGTTCCACGTATAATAATTACATGTAGTCGGACCCGCACCCGCCTGCAATTGGCCGGTGCACGTACTCGCGCAGTTTGCCGAGGGAACAATAGTTGGACAAGAGTAAATGGCTGTAGCGTTCTTCGTTAACGATGATCCACATGCGCCGTTACCGCTCGTACAGACCGTCGAACCGCCGACCGACGCGGAGCCGTTCACGTTAAGGTTTCCATTGACTTGAACCGTACCGAACGTCGGTGACGCCCCCGATCGAACGTCTTGATTGATAAAATCACTGAGCCAACCGAGATCTCCCACATAAATATTCCAAAAATTCGGCGACGCCCCCGATCGAACGTCTTGATTGAGTAGGTTGCTGATCCAATCGCTTTGATAATTGAGATAGATGTCGTTGCCACGGATGTTGCCATTCACATCGAGCGTAGAGGCGGGACTCGCCGTACCAATGCCCACCTTGCCGCTGGTTACGATGAAGGCAGCTCCGTTCTGGAGAGTGAGGTTGACGTTGCTCGGATCCCATCCCATGAATCCGAGACGCGTGTTGCTAATTGGCGCGTACCAGGAGATGTATCCTGTATGCGATATATCACCCGCGGTAAGATTGACACTACCAGTGCCAGTGCCACTTGAAGCTTGGATGAGGCCACTGCTCCGAATGGTTCCATACACATCGAGCGCTTGCCCGGGATTCGCGGTACCAATCCCCACATTCCCCGCGTTGTAATAGATTGAATTACCACTACCAGAAGACCATGGGTTTGTACCGCCAACTGCTGTATAAATAATTTGTTGGAGTGATTGCCATGCGGGGTCACCTAGGTTTTTGAAGTAGAGCGTCCCCGCACTATCCCAGATACCGTAGCCGCTGCTACCTGAAGTGCCGCCGAAGTTGATGTAGTTGCCCGGTCCGACTCCTATGGTGGTATTGCCATTTATGCTGGCATTGCCGGTAACTCCGAGTGAATTTACGAGTGTTGGACCGTTGACATCAAGTGTACCGATGGGTGCGGTTGCTTTACCAACAGCGAGTCCACCGGCCTTTGATTGCGCACTATTACTCACATTGAGTGGTGCGGCGGTGTTGCCACTAGGGGGGATGCCGCTGGGACCGGTCCAGGCGGAGGCGATTGCAGCAGTGGAGAAACAGATCGTTGCAACAGCAAATCCAGCAAGGAACCGGAGCGTTGATTTCACGCGCATTGGGGCTATTGTAGCAGTGACTTGATTGATACCGGTGTGGTTTTTTGGAGGTTGTGGACAACGAGATATCGTTGCGAATTATGCAAACGTAATACGATTGATAACGATGGGGCTCGTCGGTCGATCAGATGCATCGACGGGGATCTCTTGTATGAGCTCAACTACTTCCATCCCATCGGTGACGCGACCGAAGACGGTATGCTTGCTGTCGAGGAAATTATTGTTGGCGGTGTTGATGAAAAATTGACTGCCGTTGGTGTTGGGACCGGCGTTGGCCATTGATATCGTCCCGAGGTCGTTGCTGTTGGCAGGCCGAAGCTCGTCGTCAAAGGTGTACCCCGGGCCACCAGTGCCCCAGCGTGCCGCAAGCGCATCATCCTTCGTCTGTGGATCGCCACCTTGGATCATGAAGTCTTTGATCACACGGTGAAACTTGGTACCGTCATAGAAGCCGTCCTTCCCAAGCTTGATAAAATTCGCAACGGTGTTCGGCGCATCGAGAGAGAACTCAAGGGTGATGTCGCCCTTGTTGGTATGAAGGACTGCAGTCGTCATAGTCTATTGTTTATTTTTTCTCCTTTATTATTTCTTTTTGCTCTTATCCTTCTTTGGCTTCTTCACTTCCTTCTTGCGGTCCATTCCCTTTGACATAATCTAGGTGTGCAAAATGAATAATCCGCTCATACTAGCATGTGCTATCACGTGCATATCAGCTCCAGTTATCCCCAGAATTTACAGAGATCAGATCTCTGTAAATTCTGGGGATAACTCCAGATGGGAGCTTGACAGGAGAAACCATCCATGCTAATCTTCAAGTGTCAAACACAGGGCTGATCCAGATAAGCAAGGATCGATCTTCATCTTTCGGCATACTGACTTGATACCTTCCTGAAAACTTCGGTTGTCATGAGGGCATTATCCAAAAAAGAAACATCACTATGCAAGAAGGAACTATCGCCCGTCTCACCGACAAGGGTTTCGGGTTCATCTCTCGCGAAGGACAGGAAAAGGATCTCTTTTTCCACTCCAATGAGCTCATCAACGTCAAGTTCGATGAACTCCGCGAAGGAGACAAGGTCAGCTTTGAGGTCGGGGAAAGTCCGAAAGGACCCAACGCGATCAAGGTAAGCAGGGTTTAAAATAACCTGATCGACAAAAAGCCGCGTAGTACGCGGCTTTTTGTTTTGCATACATACGGGTATCGATGTGAGCATCAGATTCTCACCATTCTGGTCACGATGGAAATTATTGACTCCCCTGCCAAATTGACGTACCGTCAGCATATTATGAAGCACTGGAGCGAAGAGCGAGTCCAAAAGCTCATCAATCTCGAGATTGTGCTCATCCTTATCGCCCTCGGTGCCGATATCCTCATCGAGGCACTGAACGGGCATGATTGGATAGCCGCAGCGGTCATCGTCGCGGGTTTTTGTATGATAGTGGGGCTCTACTCCCACACGCTCTATCTCGACAGTCTCTTCGCCGAGCTGCGCTCTCATGTCGGACATGTTCTGCATCATTCGAATCATTCGAGCGAATCAGTTGCACATACATCAGTAGTAGATATGCCAGCGATCCAGGTGCCCGACCGCCCCATCATCCACGTGAGCAACTTCCTCTTGAGCAAAAACTTTTATACTAAGGCGCTCCGTCCGTTGGGTTATAGCATCACCTTAGACTTGCCAGGTCTTTCAATGGCATCGCTTGGCATCGGCACTTCATCAGATCTGTGGATAAAGGGAGACGGTGTCGAACAAACGATACGTGCGTCTTTCAGCGCACGTGCAAAGCATATCGTAGATGATTTTTTCGAAATCGCGCTCGATGCCGGCGGCACTGAGGCTGAAACACCAGGCCCACGTCCACAATACGGCGTAGATTATTACGCTGCAGCAGTCTTCGACCCCGACGGATACACAGTTGAGGCAGTTTTCAACAATGCAGCTACCGATGCTACGTAAGGGGCAAAAACACAGGCCGCTGTGCGATGTTCACTAGGGAAACATTGCTTCATCCTGTATTATTGCTACAACGTATGTCCTTCATCCAACACACCCAACGATCGATTGTTCGTTTCTTCTCGACGACACCGAAACGGTACACAGTAAGCGGTGCGATACTTGTTGTCGCACTCATCGCAACTGGTCTGCATGTTCTCAACCGCACACCGGCGACACCAGCTGTCACCGCGCAAGTATCGCACGTCACCCTCGCCTCGGTCGCCAGTCTCTCCTCTGACACCTCAGCATTACCTGTCGTAGGGACGGTAACGTCACTTCACCAGGCAACCATTCTCGCACAAAGCGCCGGCGCAGTGACTGCCGTCAATGCCTCGCTTGGAAGCTCGGTCGCTGCTGGAACGATCATTGCTACACTAGAAAGCGCAAGCCAGAATGCTGCGGTTGTCCAAGCGCAAGGCTCCTATGATGCAGCCCTCGCCTCCTACGAAAAGGCAACGGGCACGACTGCACAGAACTCAACGGCGAACGCTGCACAAGCTAGTGCGAGTGCTCAAAGCGCGCAAGCGTCCGCCATTGCCGCACTCCAAACCACGTACGCAGCACTCGACGACGCAGTCCACACCAAGGGCGATACACTTTTTAATAATCCTCGTGGCTCCAATCCAACACTCATCGGATTAACATCTCCCGATAGTCAAATCGTGCAGACAGTGCAGAACGAACGTCTCGGGATCGAATCGGTCCTTACTGATGCGAAAGCCCGTGCGGGTGACACCACCCCCGCCGACATCGATGCAAATATCAGCGCTATGATCGCCGACACACAAGTCGTTGCAACCTTCGCGGGCAACATGGTGCAACTCATCAACCAAGCAGTTCCCAATCAAATCGTCACGAGCTCCGCGATCGCCGGCTATCAGGCATCAATCGGTGCAGCACGTACCGAAGTTGTAGCAAGTATCAACGGCCTTACGTCGGCGAAAAACGCTTATGACAATGCGTCGACTACTGCTGCCACGATGACCAATTCTGCTTCAAGTGGTACGGCAAGCGATATCGCGATAGCAAAAGCCAATGTCGAGACTGCGCTCGGTGCCTTGGATGCGGCACAGGCGAATCTCGAGAAGACCATCATTCGCAGCCCACTCTCGGGCACCATCGTCGATCTCCCCATAAAACAAGGCGATTACGTCACTGCCTTTAGCGAAGCAGCCATCGTCTCCAACGCATCCGCACTTGAGATCGTGACCCAGGTGACTGCGACCGACAGTAAGACGCTCTCAATCGGTGGCACGGCCACCATCGGCTCGGACGCCTCAGGTGTCATCACCTCGATAGCACCAGCTCTCAATCCCACCACCAATGAAATCGAGGTGCATATTGGTATCACCAAAGGTGCGAGCACGCTCACTGACGGTGAGTCGGTCAACCTCGAACTCGTTCGGACACATACGGTCGACGCGATAAACGTCGGCACAAAAAGCTCGAAAGCGATAACCATCCCCATCGTCGCATTGAAAATCACTCCAAGCGGACCCGTTGTGTTCACCGTCAGTACAAGCTCGACTTTAGTGGCACATCCGATTTCCCTCGGCTCGATACTGGGCGACCAGGTCGTGGTCATTGATGGGCTTACACCGGAGATGACCATCGTCCAAGATGCACGCGGACATGTGGCGGGAGACGCCGTCGTCGTCGACGCACAATAACTATCAATACGCTATGCTGCGCTTCTGGAATTTTTTCCTCGACAAGAAGCAGTTCAGCTATGTTCTCATCGGTGCGCTTGTAATCGCGGGACTCTACGCACTCATCGAGATCCCGAAAGAAAATTATCCGTCTATTGATGTCCCCTACGGCATCGTCACGGCAGCATTCCCGGGAGCTTCGGCAGCTGACACCGAATCCCTCGTCACCGACAAGCTCGAGGAGCAAATAGGCAACATCGCCAATATCGATACGATGACCTCAAGTTCGGCCACGGGGCTCTCTCTGATAACCGTACAATTCAACAGTAACGCCGATACCAACCAATCTATTCAGAACCTTCGAGATGCAGTCGCCAAGGCAGTGCCCGACTTACCGACAGATGTCTTGGCACCCGCGGTGACTAAGCTCGATTTCGATGCGCAGCCTGTCCTTGTCATTTCTATTTCGGGCGATCTGCCACCAACCGAATTCTCACAGCTCGGAAGGAGCGTCTCTGATGAATTGAAAACGATAACCGGTGTATCGTCGGTCGATCTTGCTGGTGTACCCGACCGTGAGGTCGACGTCATTGTGAATAAACAATCGCTCGCGCAATATGGTCTCTCACTTTCGGGAATCATCGGGGCAATCGCTGCGAGCAACGCCGCAAGCCCTGCAGGTACTATTTCCATGAATGGCGTTAATTACGACATCAACTTCAAAGGCGGTATTACCGACCCTAGCCAGATGCAAGCAATTGCGGTCGGATCCAAAAACGGCAACCCTATCTACTTGCGCGATGTGGCACTCATCTCCGATGGTCTTGCTCCTGCCTCGACCTATTCACGCATCTCGGTTGCGGGGAAGCCGAGCGAGCAGGCAATCACGCTCCTCGTATACAAACAATCGACTGCGAGCATCACCACCGTCTCAAGCGGTGTGAAGGCAAAGATGCAGGATCTTGAGTCGTCCTCACTCAAAGGTCTCACGGTCCTTATCGATCCCTCGACCGACCAAGGCACACAGGTCAACAAACAACTCGGTAGCCTCACACAAACCGGCCTCGAGACCGTCGGGCTCGTTATACTCGTACTCTTGCTGACTATTGGTTGGCGCGAATCACTCGTCGCTGCACTCTCTATACCACTTTCGTTCCTCATTGCCTTCATCGGACTCCTCATCACCGGCAACACACTCAACTTCATCAGCCTCTTTGCTTTGATCCTTGCAGTCGGCATCTTGGTCGACTCCGGCATCGTCGTGACAGAGGCGGTCCATGCGCGCATGAAGCTCTTCGCCACACCGATGGAAGCAGCACGCGCAGCATTGCACGACTATGCGTGGCCCTTGATGGCAGGGACGATGGCGACGGTCGCGGTCTTCGCACCACTCTTCTTCCTCACGGGACTCATCGGCAAATTCATCGCCGGTATTCCTTATACGCTCATCTTTGTCCTCGTTGCATCAATCTTCGTCGCACTCGGTATCGTACCGTTGGTCGCGATACTCTTCACCAAGAAGCAACCCAACCGCCTCGAAGAGCTCCAAGAGGAGTACACCCACCGCGCGACCGAATGGTACAAGCATAACCTACGAATACTGCTCGAAAGCCGCCGCTTCCAACGGATCTTCCTCGCCACAATCGCATTACTATTTTTCATTTCGCTCCTCTTACCCGTAATGGGATTCGTCCAGGCAATCTTCTTCGCACAGACCAATGAGGACTTTGTATACATCAATATAGAAAAACCTGAAGGGACAACACTCGCCACTACCGACCTTGCTGCACGCGAAGTCGAGGAGATTCTCTATCGCGACCCGGACGTCGCCTCATTCACGACGACCGTGGGACGCAGTTCTGATCTCTCGGGCACTGGCGCATCCGGCAGCAATCAAGCAAACATTACCGTCGATCTCCCCGCCGATCACACGAAGACGTCGACCGAGGTGCTGGAAGATCTCGAACGTCGACTTGCGCCGATAACTGACGCAACCATCCAAGTGCTTCAGCCCAACAACGGTCCGTCTGCTGGCGCCCCCATTACGATCCAATTCACTGGTAGCAATCTCAATGATCTCATCAGCGCGGCAGACGCCGGCAAACAACTGCTCTCCACCATTCCCGACACGACCAACATCACCTCTTCGACGCAAAACAACGGCACCGAGCTCGATCTCACGATAGACCGCGCGAAGACAGCGGCAGTAGGGCTCACGACTGCGCAGGTTGCGCAGACCTTGCGTGCCGCAATCAATGGCATGAAGGCAACGGCGATCCCCGAACCCGATCAAGACATCGACGTCGTCGTGAAGCTCAATCTCAATACTGCATACACCGATCCATCCAACACGAATCAAACGACCCTCGATAGTATCGAAGGTCTCACGCTCACGGGCACGCAAGGTCCCGTCCTCCTTGGTTCTATTCTCGACAGCTCACTGGGGATTAGCAATGCGACTATCAATCACAAAGACAAGATGCGCATCGAGACGGTCTCGGGGTATCCCGATTCGAAGACCAGCGTCTCGAATGTCGTTGCTCAGTTCCAGAAACGCATCGGTGAGCTCCACCTCCCCACCGGCGTCGCGGTCTCGTACGGCGGTGATACGCAAGAGATCAACACATCCTTCACTGAGATGTTTATCGCGCTCATCGCGGGACTCGTTCTCATGTTTATGATCCTCATCATCGCCTTCAATTCATTCCGCTATACGCTCTATCTGCTTATGATCGTCCCACTTTCCTTGATTGGCGTCCTCGATGGGCTCGCATTGACCGGCCAGCCACTTTCGTTCCCCTCACTGCTCGGCTTCATTGCACTCGGTGGTGTCATCATCAATCACGCGATCATTCTCATGGACTCTATGATCCATCTCGAAGCCGCTCATCCAGAAAAGCCCATCGCGGACGTCGTCATCGAATCCGCCGCGATGCGCCTGCGCCCGATATTTCTTACCACAGTCACGACCGTCTTCGGTATGATCCCCCTTGCGGGCGCCGCGGGCATGTGGGGACCACTCGCCTTCACTATTATGTTCGGACTCTCATTCGCTATCATCCTTACACTCGTCCTCGTGCCGGTGCTCTTCTATCGCAATGGTGCACGCAAAGCAGCCCGTGCGGCATTGTCGAATCAGTAACGCCTGCTACGATATAGTCATTATGATAAAAGGCTTCAGAGATTTTATCTTGCGCGGCAACGTCGTCGACCTCGCGGTCGGCGTCGTGATCGGTGCAGCATTCTCGGCGGTCGTGAGCGGACTCGTGAAGGATCTCGTGACGCCCCTTATCGCCGCCATCTTCACGCAGCCGGATTTCTCGTCGCTCATGTTTACAGTGAACGGCAGTAAATTTATGTACGGCGACTTCATCAATGCCGTCATTACCTTCTTCATCGACGCATTCGCCATCTACTTCTTCGTCGTGTTGCCGGTCAACAAACTCCTCGCACGTTTCAAAGGTCCCGCACCTGAAGTCCCCTCGACCAAAGCCTGCCCCTTTTGCAAAATGTCCGACCTCGCGCCGGACGCCACCCGCTGTCCGCATTGCACGTCGACGCTCACGCAATAACAATAGGCTCTAGAAATTAATATCAAGGTTAAACCTTGATATTGAGGTGTGAGAATCTGATTCTCACAGTTGATTCTCAAAGTTTTCGAAGCCTTAGTTCTCATCACTTTCATTCCCCGGTATTGGTAGTGACGTGATGTGCTCTTTGACCACCGTATTCGCCGAACGGATAGTAGATGGTTTCAGGTTTAATTTTGCCTGTGAAAAGCAATCGGAAGACATTGGGTATCTCTGAAAATAGCCAACCGTAGCCGTACTTGATGACGCGACGAGCTGAGACAGGTAGTCTACTGTGTATTAAACCAGATGACCCGTGCTGGTTTGCGCGTAATGAGTAGTCAATATCCTCGGCAAGAGCTATGTTCGTATCAAAACCACCCGTTACTGTAAAAACTTCCTTGGTGGTCATTATGCACGATCCTGGGAAAAATGGCCGGTGAAATATAAGAAGTATCGTTTGTACTACAAATGCTGTTATATAGGCGAGTCTCAGATTTACGCCGGGTTCTATGGGCCACAAGACTGGAGCAGCTACTACATATTTCTTTTCTTGGAATGTAGTTACTAATTTTTCGTATGCGAATTTCGACGAGAATGCAACATCCGCATCACAAAACATCAGGGTGGAATATTTTGCTTTCGCAGCACCCTTGTTGCGTTGAAGAGAAATTCCTCGTTTCGTGCTTTGTACTAAAGTCAGTGAAGCGTTTCCAGTAAAGAGAGTCTGATACTTTTGAACCACCTGCACCGTATTATCCTCTGAAGCACCGTCGACAACTATGATATCGAGTGGACTAGAAACATTCCTTAGAGAATTGAGTAATCGTGGCAAGTATTGTTCCTCGTTCAGAGTTGGGATGATTATGCTTACGGCTGGAGTTTCCATATCGCTAATTATAACAGGATCTGTTGGGTCTCTAGATTTCGAGGTCTAAACTTGATATCCCGACTACAACCTGTTTCTGAGGAATTCGAAGACTACGTAGCCGACGAGTGCTGAGGCGATAGCGATGATGAAATTAGTTGTTGTGAAGATATTTTGAACTGCCCACAGCAGACCTCTGTTTTGTCCCGGGCCTGATTGTATGAACTCTCCCATCAAGAGATTCGAATAAAAAAGGAAAATAATGAAGGCGATCTCGATCAAAGCTCTCAAGACAGGAGTCAATTTTTGAATCCTCTTCTGCTGCATACCTCAGAAGTATAGCAGGAAAGAATGTGCTGGGGTCTGGTACGATATTGGAACCATTCTGCAATCATGCTAGGGTGCCGTCCAAGAGGATCTTCGTCATGAGCGACAAACGAAAGGTTTAAGTTTTACAGTCCAGAGGAAATAGAGGGGACTGATTCGGAAGTGCTTGAGGAGGTCGAGAGAATCTTCAGTATGCTCGATCGAGGAGAAATGGAAGCACCGGTTTCAGGAATCATCGTTGCTCCCGGTCTTCCTTTTTCTCAAGGAGTTATGGACGAGGCGTTTGCGAGAGCCGCGGTTTGCCTACCAGCCCCCCTGTTATCAACACCCCAGCCTCGCAGTTGAGAGGATTTGAATTACTATTCAAGCATGATCACTAAGACCAACTACCTTCTTTTGTTTTCCATTACCTCAGCGATTGCGCTGTCTGCTGCCGGCGTTGCCTCTGCTTGGACGGGTCCCACCGGTACTCCGCCCGCAGGCAACACC
>DATKNP010000016.1:0-15668 GCA_035541295.1 Minisyncoccota bacterium | reverse complement strand
CAATGCACTTCCGAAGGATGTGTCGATCATTAACAGAAACCTCCCGAAGTATCTGCGCTACTACAATGAGAAGCGCCATCATTTCGGTCTTAATCTACAAACACCGCTCCAAGTGATGCAAAGCTATTGATTAGATGACGTGATCGTTCCATTGACATTTACCCTAAAGGATCTACTCTCCTCTTTAGTTCCGATAGGGTTAAAAGGATAATCGCGATGATGAGGAAGATTTTCTACGCACTATGTGGACTATTGTTGGCACCAACACTCGCATTCGCTCAAGTTCCGAGAGTCGGTGACCTTTGGAGGCCGGTACCGCCGATGATCGAGTGCACGGGCAAGGACGCTGTCCTAGAAATAGGCACAGTAGCCATCGATCCCACCGGGGTGGGAATGAAAACCAAGGTCGGGAATCTGACGAAAGCGAACGTCTGCTGGAGAATGATTGAATTCGGAGACGACGCATTATTCACCGTTACCGAAGTCAATAGTCTGGCGGATGGCGATCGAAAGCTCTTCAATTACCTTTGCCAGCCCTTCGACGGGTTTGAGATCACTGCGACTCTGGATGGGAAGGAACACTATTTCCTTTTCGTCAACAATCTTGATGCTTCGAAGAAATGTCCGCAATCGGCCTGAGTTGCGGTTCGACGAGGAGAAGCAACCCCGAGAGGAGGTATCGAGGCGCGTCTGCACAGGATCGCGCCTCCTCAATTTTATTAAGGAATGAGTGA
Organism: Minisyncoccota bacterium; assembly: GCA_035541295.1. GTDB lineage: Bacteria > Patescibacteriota > Minisyncoccia > Phycocordibacterales > UBA2100 > UBA10103. Next base: position 14,934 of record DATKNP010000016.1, on the reverse strand, counting down.
ATTGCTGATTTGATTTCTTAATATAAAAACAGTAAGCAGCCCAGGGGGGGCTGCTTCTGAGTTTCGACTTTGAACAGGCCGGAATTTCTCCGCTATTGTCGATGATGACCGTGACGGTGGCGGTTCTGATGAACCGCCGCTTCAGGCGGGGAAATCGCTGGTATCGGTGGTGCCACCGAGGACTCCTCCTGGATGACGTAGAACCTGGCCAGCGCATTTCCGCCGCAGGCTTGCGCCCGCGAAGAGATGCCTAGCAGACACGCTAATACGAATAATACGAACGTGACTTTCGTCATTTCCCACTCCTCGATTTTTGGAAGACCCACGTAAGGCCACTAGGGGACATTGTAACACTATTAAGAAATATGCCAAGTCTGATATCTGTTTTTTGCGCAGAGAAGTGCAACTTATCAGCCAAGCCCATTGAAACACTTGACAATGATCCTCTTATAGAGTATAAAGGCATCGGTTAGCTACAACCAGCCGCTGGAGCTGATCCAGCTCTCATCAGGGAGTAGGAAAATGAAGACCAGGACCATCGTGTTTTGCTTGGGAATCGGATTCGCGTCCCTTTCCGTCGCAGCCCACGCTGACGTCACTGTCGGGGGCCAGAAGTTCAAGACGTGCTCGGCGATCGCAGGTGGATGCTCGCGCTTCTTCACGGGATCGGCGATGAAGCAGGCCCTGTGCGAGCAGGCCCGTGTTCACTGCATGCAAACCGGGACCTGGATCGGATTTGACTCCAACAACAAGAACTACCCAGGCACCCTTGACAAGCAATAGCGGCCGAGGTCGGCGTGTGAGAGGGCGTCCTACGGGGCGCCCTTCTTTTTTTGTAGACAGATTTTTCACTTGCGCACCAAACACAAGATCTGGTTGGCGTGTGTGGGAAGGAAGAAGCGTTTGGTTTTCTCATTCCATACCAACTTGTTTACAATACGTTCGCTGGCTTGAAAAAACGATTTTTGAAAACCAAGAGTTGGATCGAGCCCATACACGCGTCCGTCGTTGGAACCGATCCATATTGATCCATCAATGAACGTGGGAGAACAGAAGATGCGTCCTTTTGTTGCGAACGACCACATATCTTCACCGGTATCAAGATTGATTGCATAGAGTTTCTTATCAAGCGATGAGAAATAGAGGACACGGTCGTGTATGATCGGTGTCGAGTGTATATTGATAGTAGAATCTTTTGCAAATACGGGAGAACCATCGAACGCAAACAGTGCGTACAATGTTCCGTCAGATGAACCAAAACAAATTAGGCGTCGGAGCGTGTCATAGACAAAAGAACCATATATAGGTCCTTCTGTTCCGTACTGCCATCGCAATGCGCCAGACGAAGCGTCGTATGCATGGATGATGCCATCACTATCCCCGATAACAACAAGATCTTCTCTGCCGATAAAAAGCGGGGAACTTTGCACAGCTGCACGGATAGGTGAACGCCAGCGCTGCATACCGGTCTTTGCATCGAGAGCAACGAGACAACCCTGCTTACCGAGTAAACCGAATTCCATGCCAATGTAAATGACCCCCTGCTTTGTGTTAAGTGCAGGCGAAGACCGTACCCAATCCGCGCCAGAATATTCCCAGCGCTTGCCGCCAGTTGCCGCATCAAGGGCATACACCGACCCATCACTCGCACCAAAGTAAAGAATTCCCTTATGTAGCAATGGCGAAGAGAATATGGAATTTGTCTCGCCACCTTTTTTGATCGTATAGGTCCAATCAATACTGCCATCGGACTGTTTCAATGCATAAAAAATACCATTATCAGCGCCGAAGTATATACGCTGATCGTCTATCACAGGGGCAGACTTTTCTAAGACAATGTTATAGAGCGGATTCGGTGCTTGAAATCGCCAAAGTGTCTCAAACGCGTCGAGGTTCTCTTCGGATTTTACCTTTTCCATGGGAAGTCCGAAGTCTTGCAATGTAAATAGATGTTTTATCCGAATGTCAGGTGCGAGGGGAAAGCGATAGGTAGAAATGTCTCGGAAAGCAGTTAGGACAAAAATATCTGATACGTGCGCATTCACATCCGAGAGTATCTTCAGTTGTTTATCAAACGTCGATCCGGAATGGATGAGATCGTCAACGAGAATAATTGGATTACCATTGAGTGTTCCTTCAATTTGCCGCAGCATGCCCTGTCGTTTCCGCGACTTGCGTGTATAGACGCCATTCACCGGTGTGCCGCGCTGTACTCCCTTCATAACGATGGCTGCGACGAGTGATATAGCTGCTGTTTCCATACCGCATACTTGAAATGGGTAGTGCGAAGCATAGTGTTCCCAGAAGATTTCGGCATATCGATCAAGCCATTTCGGCTGTAACAGAAGAGACCGAAAATCAAAAAGCCAATCGACAGGACTCCGCTCGTCTCCACCTATGATACGAATATCTTGAGTTCGATACTTCACCACTTGCGATGCAATCGCTTCGCGCAAATCCTTATATCTATCAATACCGTGTTTGCTCACCATACCGCTACTGTATAGACAGGTTGTTCCTCCTCAGGATCTATATCCAACAAGTCGATTATTTTTTGATCAAAAAACCCCATAATCGGGCGAGCATTAGAGCCGGACGCAGTCGCAGATAAAAGCAAATTCTGTGCCATGTGACCCGCTTCAAGTAATGCGAGCAGATAAGCGAAATCCCCATACTTGGCTCCCGTGCGTTTCCATACACTGGTAAATACGACTAACGTCCCATAGGCAAGTTCTACCGGTTGTTCACGAATGAGGCTTTGCATATCGCCTTCAAATCTCGAAAGTATTTCAAGTCGGTGTGCTGTGGGGTCGTAGTGAATAACCGATGGAGGATAACCTTCGAGCGCCTTGGTGACCATGTACACCTCGACTGGATAAAAATTACCACCGGAGGGATACTGTCGTCGTGAAGATTCCTTGTGGCGCTTAAGCGAATTACCAAATAAAGTCGATATTCTTTGCACTGAGAAGGGGAGTATGGATTCCTTTTCGGTCGGGGATTTTCTTTTGTTAATCGTGTCTGAGAACGGCATAGAAAGGTGCTCGGGAGACGGCAGTGTGATGTGTGGCATCCGAGGATATACTTTATGTGCGCCAGTTGGTGCCTCGCCGATATTCGCCGTTGCACCACGTCTGGTGGCGAGTGTCTGCCGTAGATCGGCGTGGAGGTGTGAGAGGAATAACATATGCATTTACCAGAAGGGATGAGGGCTATCCACAAATACTTCACCTCGCGGACTATAACCAAATTTCAAGGGAATATTTTTAAGACGCGCACCACCCTCGTGTCTCGGTGATTCAGAGAGATGAGTAGGTTGCATATCGGGCATTACGACCATTTCGACACACCACCTCGTTGGGTTCATTGCTGAAATTCCAAGATCAACAGATGCGCATTCGTAGTTATTTTCTCGACACCAAGCTAGAAGTCGAGCAAAGTGTTCTTCAGACGTATCTTTTTCCCACTCCTCAATTTTGCGTGTTGCTACCTTGCCCTGGATAAGAAATGTCAGCTTCGAAGCGTTTTGTGGATCGCCCCAATAGTAGATTCTGTCTGTGTGACCTATATCCTCTACCTTTTGGGGAATAGTGATCTTAGCGCGAGCGGCGGAAGAACGGTACATTATCCGCGTGCGTAACGCTTCCAAAAGTGCTTTTTCAAGCGCATGGGGAAGAGAGCGATGTGCTTTCAGGCCGAATGTGAATCGGGGCGCTATACCTGATTGATCCTCGACGAGAACGCATATGGCGTGCGTTGGAGCGTCGGTCAGCATCTGTATCGCGTGCACCTTAAGCATGTACCGCTCACATTTTTTGATGAGCTTATCGAGCGATCGGTTTTCGTTTCGCACGACATCGACTGGAATACGAGGGAGCCTAAGTTGATTGAGCCACATGATCATATATGCATCGTGTTCTATCACCTCAAGCATCCCGGCAAGTCGTGCACCGAGTTGCGTAGGCCATGTTGCAATTCCGATGGTGGATTGTCGGCGTATTAAAGGCTCTCTCGTTACATTTTGTAGGGGATTAATACTCAATGCCACTATCTGAGCAGGCAAATAGATTGGCTTATTTGTTATGAGCGATGTACCGCGGGTCCATAGGTATGAAGCTTCTTTGCTGAGTTGTAATGCGGTGTCCTTCTGGCGTTGTTTTTTTGAGAAACCAGTGAATTTCTCTGGTGCGATGAAAGCACCATACCGTCCGATACCCTCGACCGTTTCCCTCTTCGTTGAGCGCAAATAATCTTGTTGGGTATTGAGCAAGTAGCGCTCTAAACCTTCTGCGAGCGAGGCCGTAAAAGCATCACTATCATTCTCGGATGAGATACCACCACTTATATTCTCCCAAGGATCGTTACATACAGCATTCCAGATTTGTATACGCGGCTCGTCCGGCAATATCGTCATGTGATCAAAGGATTTGATCACACCTTTTTCCTGCAGCTGGATTGCAGTAGCGTAGGTATCTGTCAGTTCGACTCGTCCAAAAGGAATAAGCCTCACTGGATACATTGTAACCATACCCAATCGACGCTCAATAAACTCTATGAATGACCGAATCGCATCATTTTTACGATCTTTCCGGACTCGCGCCAGATATTCCGCATAGGGGATCGCATCGAAAATCATGAGATAGATAGTATCAAATGCTGAACTTATTGAAAAACCTCAAAAATTGAGCCTGTCTTATCCACATATTCACGCGTGCTGGTTTTGACGCTTGCTGATATGGGCTATAATCCACGTATGGTACTAGTCCACGGTTCATATTCCAGAACTCGCGATATCGTCAAAGCGACTCTCGCTGTGGTAATGGTAGCTGTAGGATTCTTTATCGTGTTATTTTTCTCATCCAAGAGCATTTCCTTTGTTGCAACCATCACCGGCGCGAAGATTGCACATGCAGAAGCCCCGACTGGTGATTCAGATGGTGGATGCGATGGTCCTGGTGACGGTGATGATGGTGGTGACTGCAGTGGTGCCAGTGGCGCCTCCTGTGGTGATGGTGGTGACTCATAATCTATGAACACCTTGAATAGTGTAAGCTTACGTACTCTGCTTGGTTTACTGTGCGCTGGTCTCCTGCTCGGCGCCGTTGCCTATGCCTTCTACGCAGTATCGATAGGAGTATTGAGCAACCCGTTCTCTCGGTCTCAAGACTATTCAACAATAACGCCGACACAGTTTCTTCTTCAAAACAATACTAGTTTCGCCACCGGATACCAAGACCTTCATTCCGGCGATTTTTCCAACGGAAAGCAAGCTCTTTCTGAAGCCCTGAATCAGGTTACGGATTCGACCCAAAAATACATCGTAGAATTCAATTTGGTGTATGCAGATGAGCAACTCGGTGACTATTCTGACGCTATCAGTCTTGACAAAGATATTGTAGCGAATACCTCAAATTGGCCAATCATGCAGGCCTATGCGCTACAGGAGCTCGGGACTATCCATTATGACAATTTACAGGATAACTCGATAACAAAGGAAATATTCACGGGAGATCCCTACAGCTCCTTCTATAGTGCAACATCCTCCCCTGAAAAAGCATATGAGAATCTAGATGCTTATGCAGCAAGTATCTACCCACTCGGGATTGTAGAGTCTCGTCTTGCAATGGCTTACGTTGGAGAATTGCGAGACGATCTCCATTATGCGACATCGACATTGCAAGGTGCAGCAAAAGTCAATCAAATCAAGCAGGCTGTAAGGGCCGCGAATGCCTACATTGACAGCGTAAAAGATGACCCCGTGGCGAGTATCGACACATCCACGGTATACGCTTACAACGGTGCGGCGCTTGCCGATCTTGCCGTAGCCGGAGCCGCAGATCCGCAGCAAGCGGAAGACGCGTTTAAATCTGCGATCCAATTCACAGCAGCACGAGGTTTGCCGCCCGGAGAGTCAACCAACGTTATGTATGCAGTCTTTCTACAAAGTATGTACGGCAAGAGCCGCATCGCTGATATCGATCAGGTCCTTGCACCATTTTCATCTAGTAGTCCAACCAGTACCAAGCCTGCTGCACAAAATTTCCTAATTTCTGTGCGTGCAGACCCTCTGGAGATTTTTTGGCACAAGCCAATCATAAAGTTGGCCAACATTGACCCATCATTCAAAGATTATTTAATCTCGATTGGGTGGCAAGCGAGTGACTTCGGTACATAATAACGGACAACGGATTCTATGAGTTTTATTATGAAGCGAAAGTCATCATTAATGCTCGTTGCAGTCACTGTTGTACTGACCTCCTTCTTTATATACGCCACACCACTGAGATATAAAGTGCCGCCTCCTCCGGTGCATGAAGTCGATGCGAAAGATATTTATGCAGCAATGCAGAAAAATCCGAACGGCTACCTTTTTATCGATGTTCGAGACGTCAGTGTCTATCAAGCTGCACACGCCGCTGGTGCTATCAACATTCCGATAGCAAGTTTGGTAACCGAACACTACCTATTACCGAAGACAGGTAAGCAGATCGTCTTGATCTGCACCACAGGTCAATTAGCAACGGTGGCATATGGCTACCTTCAAATGTGGGGCTTTACTAATCTCATCCATATCACCGGAGGATTCTCAACTTGGGCAATTGAAGGTTTGCCGATGGAGGGAACCAGTGTAGTAAATGGCGTAGATACGGCACCTATGGTACCTGACGGCCAGAATTGATAGCCCATGAAGGTCTCGAGAAGGATAGTACAGCATCTCAAGTACTTCATTCGTTCGAGAAATCTCCAGCCCGCTATTATATATAGTTCGGTCTCTATTTTTACAGCCTTGTACTTCCTCGTAGGGGGACCGTACACAAATCCTGTAAAAGTCTTCTTCACTGACGTGAAAGAAGACGTAATGTATACATTCTTTCCTTCTGCGGAACGCGCGTATGACTATGGAGATGTGCACCTGAATCCAAATGACCCGAGCGATTATGATATAGCGCGAGCCGAATTTTTCTTCAATCAAGCACGAAAAATCGATCCGAATCTTCCTTACGTGTACCATCAGCTTGCTCGAATCGCATTTCTAAACAGTGATTTTCTCAGAGCGATGTCACTGATCAATACGCAGATTCAAAATCAGGGTGACAATACCCCATCTTCCTTTTATGTTCGTGGGCTTATCGAGGGGTATATGGGCAATTATGCAGACGCAGAGAATGATTACGCACATTTCTTAAAACTCGAACCCAATAATTGGGCTGGAGCGAATGATTACGCATGGGTTTTACTCAAAGACAACAAACCTGCGCTCGCGGCACAGGTAACATCGGAAGCGTTGAAGCTTGATCCTAACAATCCATGGCTTCTCAATAGCAACGCGACCGCCCTGTATGAGATAGGGGACATCGCCGATGCGAAAGCTATCATCGAGCGAGCATCAGCCGCTGTGCAGACGCTTACACCGAGCCAATGGTCGTATGCGTATCCGGGCAACAATCCTGATATAGCAGCTGATGGTGTCGCATCGTTCCAAGAAGCCGTTGCCGACAATATGCACAGAATACTCCCAGCGACCACTACCACATCGCATTAATGCGGTACACTGAGAAGGTATGAATACAAAACGCCACCCGCATCGCTACGCACAATGGTTCTCTCGGGAGAATAAATCCCTCGTCCCGCTACTCCTCGTCGCTGTGCTCGCAGTTGGTTCCATCGCTCTCACGGCACACTCCACCACTGGTTCCAACTCACCCGAGGTGAAGTTCACCGATGCCTCGCCCAGTGGTCTCGCGATTGTTCCTGCCTCCGGCGCGAGTGTTCCGAGTGTTCCTGATTGCCCATACGGTGGTTCCTGGCCAAACTGCAACCCTGCGCCGTCTTGTGGGTTTTGGTGGAACCCGTGTGCACCAGCTCCGGCCCCTGCCCCAGCACCTGCTCCCGCTCCAGCACCTGCTCCTGCACCCGCACCCGCACCTGCACCTGCTCCTGCTCCTGCTCCTGCTCCTGCACCCGCCCCTGCCCCTGCACCAGCTCCTAAACCTACACCTACACCTGCACCTGCAAAAAGTGGAGGTGGAGGCGGTGGAAGTAAATTTGTACCAGCCCAAGCGGATGAGAAATTATTACAAGCAATCCACGCATCCGAGAACCCGCAATCTGCACCAGCAGTGTGCTACCCCGGGCCTACCACGTATGTATGCACATGGGATGGCATTGCTCAGACAAATGGTTGCTATACTAGCGTTATCGATACCTGTCAGTACGGTTGCTTTGCAGTCTCAGGCATACACAACAATATCGTCACCGTAGGTTCCTCCAAGGTTAACGTTGGAAATCTGGTGTGCGCCTTAAGCCCATACGTCGTCGCTTTCTTGGTCAAACCAACCCTCGTGTTGCCCTACGGGACAACCACCGTTACATGGAGTACGCAGAACGTAACAAACTGTACGGTAACAGGCTCCAATGGAGACTCCTGGACAGGCGTGAGTGGTTCGAAGACGTCGGGACCTATAACGGCTCAGACGATCTATACCCTCCATTGCAGCATCAATCCGGGAGCGTTCATTATTTCGCGAGTGGTGAACCCTAGTGGGACCCCTGCAACCTGGACGGATCAGCAGGCAACGGTAAATGTTGTACCGGCAGCGCAATATCAATAATAATTGCATGGAGCCTGGACCAAGCCTCTTTCGTAGAAGTATACAAACAGCAGGTGTCGTTGCTGCTTGTATCTTATGTATGTCACCTTCACTTGCTGTGGCACAATCGAACAATAGTTCGCTTTCGAGTGCACTTTCAGCGACGATACGAGCAGCCATCATGCAAGATCCGCGTTCGGCGACTCTATCGGCGACTCAGATAGATTCGATGGTCGCAGCGCTTTCAGCGAAGGCGCAAACGCAGGGGCTCACCGTGCAAGACATCGCGTATCAACCAGGTACGAGAGGCATTACCGTTCCGAATACAGGAGTGGGCGCACCCACTGTCGACACCTGTGCGGGATCGTCGTGGTGCGAGATAGGAGCCTATCTCGGTAGCGGCGTAGTTCGTAATCCCTTCTATGCAGCATTCTGGGTGCTCTCACTTATGCTTATGGTGATAATTTTGCACATGCGCAAGAATCCACACCAGGTAATCCCACAAAACACAAAGGCCGGAGCTTAGTTGCATTTCTGCTGCGAGCTGCGTATACTGCCCCCACGTCCTGCCTCGCATAAGGCTCGCAGGACCCCTATGTCCCACCTATTGATGTGCCGATTCGGCAGTTGGGACCACTAGAAAGAGGCTTACAGCCCCGCTCTAGTGCGGGTTTTTGTTTTAAATTCTGAAACACTATGAAATTTATGCTCGGTACAAAAGGGAAAATGACCCAAGTCTTTGATGAGAAAGGGGTGGTTTCTGCTGCGACAATCATCAACGCAGGTCCTTTGACCGTCACACAGGTAAAGACTACTGAGAAGGATGGTTACGTTGGAGTGCAGGTCGGATACGGTGTGATGAAAGAGAATAAAGTAAACAAGCCCCAGCACGAAAAACCGTTTCGGCACGTGCGCGAATTTGGGCGTGGCTTGCCCGCCGAAGCCTTGGCGAAGGCAGGTGACAAGATTGAAGTCGACTCGTTCGCTCCCGGCGATGTGGTCACCGTCTCGGCGATATCGAAGGGCAAAGGCTTCCAAGGCGTCGTCAAGCGCCATGGCTTCCACGGCGGCCCGCGCAGTCACGGTCAAAAGAACAAAGAACGCTCGCCCGGTTCGCTCTCGGGCGCCGGACGCTCTGGTGGTCGTGTCGTCAAGAACATGCGCATGGGCGGACGTGTGGGTAATGATCGCATCACGGTCAAGAATCTCCGCATCTTGCAAGTTGATGCGGCGACGAATACGTTGCTTATTTCAGGTGCGGTTCCCGGTCGCCCCGGCACGCTCGTCGAGATCGTAGCTGCCTAATATTTTTGTATGGAAACACCAATCTACAACGCACAAGGTAAGAAGACATCCACCCTCGCTATTCCCGAGAGCATCTTCTCTGTTGCGTGGAATGATGCCTTGATGCATCAAGTGGTCACTTCAATGATGGACAATGCGCGTACGCCCGTCGCTCACGTGAAGGATCGTGGCGCAGTACGCGGCGGTGGCAAGAAGCCGTGGAAGCAGAAGGGGACTGGGCGCGCACGTGTCGGCTCTACCCGAAGCCCGATATGGCGTGGCGGCGGCGTGACCCACGGTCCTTCGAAAGACAAGGATTATTCGCGCGAGATACCGAAGAAGATGCGTCTCAAGGCGCTCTGCATGGCACTTTCACGCAAGTTCAAGGATGGGCAGATACTTTTCGTCGATGATTTTGGTATTGAGTCTCCGAAGACTGCTACTGCATCGAAGCTCGTTGGCGTGCTTTCTGGACTTGCCGGCTTCGAGAAACTTGGATACCGCAAGAATGCCGCACTCGTCGCGCTCTCTGATCCGAAGCAATCAACCATCAAGAGCTTCCGCAACATGGGCAATGTCGAAACCAAGTCGGTCCGTGATCTTAATCCTAGTCTCGTCCTCAAATACCGCTACCTCATCATCGAAAATCCCGAAGCGGCACTTGCTATCATTGCGACGCGTATGGCGAAGAAATCGACTGAGAAAACTGAGAAGCCGATGAAGGTCATGAAGGCACGCGCGAGAAAGAAGGCAAGTGCCATTAAGAAACCGAAGGTCATGACGAAATAATCCTATGGCACTCTTTTCCAAAACTACGAATACCAAGAAACCGGCAGCAGCAAAGTCGGTGGACACTAAAGCGACGGCAGAAAAGTCCAATATGCGCTCAAGTCATGCGGGAGTACTGCGTCACGCGCGCATCACTGAGAAGGCAACGATGCACTCGATGGAGAGTGTGTATGTCTTCGACGTTGCACCGAACGCGACCAAGCGCGACATCGTCATGGCTATCCGTGATATCTACAACGTCACCCCACGCATGGTTCGCGTCGCAGCGATCCCGACGAAGACCACCCGCAATATGCGCACCGGAGTCTCGGGGTTGAAACGCGGTGGCAAGAAAGCATACGTCTACCTCAAAAAGGGTGAGACGATCATCATTGCATAGTTCAAAACCGATCACTATAAGTAATCATTCATTGTATGACGCTCAAATTTTACAAACCACGAACTCCCGGGACACGCGGCATGTCGACGTTGAACTACCGTCAACTACTCTCTGGGCACAGACCGACGAAATCCTTGATGAAGGGTGCGCGAAGCTACGGCGGTCGCAACAGCTTCGGCCGTATCACGACGCGCCACCAGGGCGGCGGGCACAAGCGCGCTCATCGTGATGTCGATTTCATATTCAACAAGCACGACATTCCGGCTACCATCAAGACCATCGAGTATGATCCGTTCCGCTCTGCTTTCATCGGTCTTGCGGTCTATCGTGATGGCGAGAAGCGCTACGTACTGTTGCCGAAGAGTGTCAAAGTCGGTGATTCTTTTCTTGTTTCCGAGAATGCTCCAGTCAAGACCGCCAACCGCTTGCCCTTAGGCAAGATGCCGGTCGGTACTTTTGTCTACAACATCGAACTCAAGCCGGGCAACGGCGGCAAGATAGGCCGCTCGGCAGGTAATTATGCCGAAGTCGTCGCACAAGATGCCGGCTACACCCATATCAAGATGCCAAGCACCGAAGTTCGCCGGATCATCTCGACTGCGTGGGCATCGGTCGGCGAGGTCAGCAACGATGAGCATCGCTTGGTGAACTATGGCAAGGCTGGCCGCATGCGCTGGAAGGGCGTCCGCCCGACCGTCCGCGGCACCGCGATGAACCCGGTCGACCACCCGCACGGCGGCGGCGAAGGCAGGCAAGGCCGCGGTCTGCGACGCGCGAAGACCATGTGGGGCAAGCCGTCAGGCAAGGGTCAGAAGACCCGACGCCCGAAGAAGTATTCCAACAGCTTCATCGTCACGCGACGCAAGGTCGGGAAGCGGAAATAATGTTACTAGTCGAAGTTCATTATAATTTGACTTATAGCCTTAATTCTTATACATTAGGGGCTACCCCGCAGAGGGGTTTTCAATTGCACAGATAAGACATTTCCAAACAAAATACTAAAAATATGGCTCGCTCGCTCAAGAAAGGTCCCTATGTGGACGAAAAGGTATTGAAGAAAGTCCTAGCTCGCAAACCGGGCTCTGAACCCATTAAGACCTGGGCGCGCCGCTCACAGATCGCGCCGGAATTCGTCGGCTACACCTTCTTGGTCCATACAGGTAACAAATTTGATGAAGTGAACGTCAGTGAGGACATGGTTGGCCACAGGCTTGGGGAGTTTGCGCCCTCGACTCGCTTCACTCGTCACGGCGGCAAGATGCAGAAGGAGATCGAGATGGCCGCGAAAGCATCCGAGATTGCTACTGCACAAGCAGCAAAGGCGACCGCGACCTCGACCGCTGCGAAGAAGAAATAATTTTGTATGAAAGCGACACTTACCAACTATCACCAACCACCGCGCAAGGTGCGTCTCGTTGCGGATCTCATCCGCGGCAAGTCTGTTCCGGCGGCAAAGGTTGCGCTCATGTTCCTCGATAAGAAGTCAGCGCCGGCTTTGGTGAAGCTCTTGGATTCAGCAGTATCTAACGCTCGCTTTGCACATGAGACAGTCGAAGTCGATGCGCTGTACATCAAGTCGCTTACGGTCGACAAGGGTGTGACCTTAAAGCGCGTACGCCCTTTCAAGCAAGGTCGCGCGGGACGCATCCACAAAATAATGAGCACGGTCAAGCTTGAGCTCGGCCACGCCGCCGCTAAAGCTCCGGCGGGCAAGGCGTCTCAGAGCGTTGTTGCGAAGCAAGTTGAGAAGACAGAGGACAAGATCGAGAAGAAAGTTGCGGTCAAACCGCGCGCCAAAAAAGTACCGAAGACCGTGAATAAAAAATAATATGACTCACACCGTACATCCTTACGCACATCGTCTCGGTATCGTTCGAGATTGGAAGTCGCGCTGGTTCAGTAAGACCCCGGCCGAATACCGAGCGAATGTCATTGTCGACGCGACCATCCGCCGCTTCCTCAAGAAGCGCCTGCGCGGTATGTACGTGACCTCTGTCGAAATAGAGCGCAATGCCAAGAACGCACGTGTCATCATCAAGACTTCACGCCCCGGCCTCGTCATTGGTCGCGGTGGGGAAGGCTCGGTGAAGCTCGCCAAAGAAATAGAGAAGGTCGCCTACAAAGTACCGAAGGCGAAGCGCATGCCCGTGAAGCTCGATATCGAGGAAGTCCGCTCGCCCGAATCCCATGCAGCCGTCGTTGCCTACATGGTGGCCGAAGGTCTCGAGAAGCGTCAAACCTTCCGCCGCGTCCTCAAACAAACAGTCGAAAAGGTAATGGCCAATCGCGATGTCTTGGGTGTGCGCATCGGACTCTCGGGTCGTTTGGGAGGTGCTGAAATGAGTCGCGCAGAGGAAATAAAACGCGGTCGCGTACCACTACAAACCTTGCGTGCCGATATCGATTTCGTCCGCGAAGTCGCGTACATGCCCTACGGTGTCATCGGTATTAAGGTCTGGATCTATCGTGGTGATATCTTCGACAAACCGGAGAAAGCACCGCGCACGGAGGCTCGCACGGTACGTGCCCATTCGTAGTTCAATTCCCTCACTATATAAATAAACTTGTATGTTGGCACCAAAGAAAACAAAATATCGTAAGTGGCAGAGCGGACGCAAGAACGTTGCGCGTCTTGCGAAGCCTGATACGCGCGGCATTACGGTTGCCTTCGGTGCCTATGGTCTGAAGGCGATGACGCAGGCACGCCTCTCGAGTAATCAAATAGAATCAGCCCGCCGTGCACTTACCCGTGCTGCTGGTAAGACCGCCAAAGTCTGGACTCGTGTCTTCCCTGATCGTCCCGTTACCAACAAAGCAGCTGGTGTACGCATGGGAAGTGGTAAGGGTGATGTCGTTGGATATGTCATGGAGGTTCGCCCGGGTCGCGTGATATTCGAAGTCGACGGCACGACCGAGGCGATGGCGCGCGAAGCATTGCGCAAGGCTGGTACCAAGCTCCCACTCAAGGTTCGCATTGTTGAACGCATGTAACTATACTCATATGGCAAAGAATGAATTAGGTACTAAGGGCACCGAACAGCTCATCAAAGAAGTGAGCGACACGCGCGAGAAACTGCGTGTCATTCGGTTCGGCGGTGCGGGAAGCCGTTCGCGTAACGTCAAAGAAGGACGCAATCTTCGGCGTGATGTTGCCCGGATGCTTACCGAGCTGCGCGCTCGGGTTATTGCAGAGAAGGTGAAAAAAGCGTAGTATTGCCGCTCTGTAAAGATTTGTATGAATGAAGCAAAAAACAACGAAATAACTGCAAGCCTGCCTGCCGACAAGGCAGGGAAGACGTTTGAAGGCGTGGTCGTGAAGAGTGCCATGAAGGACACCGTGACCGTCTCTGTAGAGCGCTACGTACAGCACCCGAAGTACAAGAAGTACCTAAAGCTCTCCAAGAAGTTCCTCGTCCACAACCCCGGTAACACACTTACCGTCGGGGAGAAGGTGACTATCAAGGAGACTCGTCCCATCTCGAAACGCAAGCACTTCATCGTCGTTGAACAGTCCAAATAATATATGATCCAAGACCGCACACTCGTAAAGATTGCTGATAACTCTGGCGGTATCGTCGGACGCATCTTCAAAGTGCTCGGTTCGAGCAAGAAGCGGTACGCCGAGCTTGGCGACGAGGTCGTCCTCTCGGTGCAGACCGCGCAGCCGAGAAAGTCGGTGAAGAAAAAGGACATCCATCGTGCAGTTGTCGTTCGCCAAAAGAAAGCGTATCGTCGGAAGGATGGTTCGTATGTGCGCTTCGATGAGAATGCGGTCGTGCTTGTTGAGAAGGGAAAGAAGGAGCCCAAGGCCAATCGCGTCTTTGGTCCGATACCGCGCGAGGTCGTCGAACGTGGGTACCAGAAGATCGGATCGCTCGCACCGGAGATCGT